>JACCTY010000105.1 GCA_013812145.1 Geodermatophilaceae bacterium
GGCACGATCCCGCTGGCGATCATCGTGCGGATCACCCGCGCCTCGGTCCTCGACGTCATCAACGAGGACTACGTCCGTACGGCGGAGTCCAAGGGGCTGGCCGCCTCGACGATCCGGCGGCGACACATCCTGCGCAACGCGATGCTGCCGGTGGCCACCACCATCGGTCTGCAGACCGGCTTGCTGCTGTCCGGCGCGGTGCTCACCGAGACGGTTTTCGCCTTTGGAGGCGTGGGCTCGTTCCTGGCAGACTCGATCTTCGCGCGGGACTATGCAGTCCTGCAGGGCTTCATCCTGATCCTGGCGGTGGTTTACGTGCTCGTGAACCTGCTGGTGGACATCTCCTACGGCCTCATCGACCCGAGAGTGCGGGTGCGCTGATGAGCGTCGACCTGGGCAAGAGCCTGGGCAAGGAGCCGGCGAGTCAGCCGGGTAAGGGCCTCGGCCCTGACCTCGGCAAGAAGGACCGGATCGACCGGCTCGCCGCGCTGACCGCGACCGGGCCGGATGAGGCCGGGGTGTCGCTGACCCGTGACGCGTTCCGGCGGCTGCGTCGCAACCCGGTGGCCATCTTCGGCGCCTTTTTGGTGTTGATCTTTGTCTTCGTGGCGGTGTTTGCGCCGTGGCTGGCACCCAAGGACCCGAAAACGCTGTACCTGATCGCCGAAGTGCGGCCCAACAACATCCCCGGCTCGCAAGCGGGCTTCCCGCTCGGTGTCGACAACCTCGGTCGTGACGAGCTGTCCCGGCTGATCCTGGGGTCCCAGCAGTCACTGCTGATCGGCATCGTGTCCACGCTCATGGGCCTGACGGCCGGCATGGCGCTCGGCATCCTGGCCGGCGGGCTCGGCGGCAGGGTCGACACCGTCGTGATGCGCTTCGTCGACATCATGTTGTCGATCCCCGGCCTGCTCATGGCGATAACCGTCGCGCTGCTGCTGGGGTTCAACCCGTTCTCGATCATGGTGGCCATTGCCGTCACCCAGATCCCGATCTTCGCCCGGCTGCTGCGCGGGTCGATGCTGGCGCAGCGGAACAGCGACTATGCGGTCGCGTCGCGGTGTCTCGGCGTACCGGCCAGCAAGATCATCTTCGGGCATGTGCTGCCGAATTCGGTCTCGCCGGTGATCGTGCAGGCCACGCTGAGTCTGGCTACGGCCATCATCGAGGCTGCCGCGCTGTCGTTCCTCGGCTTGGGCAACGCCGATCGCTCCATCCCGGAGTGGGGCAGCATGCTCGCCGACGCGCAGGACTTCCTGACCGTGCGACCCGAGCTGGCGTTCTATCCCTGCATCTGCATCGTCATAGCCGCCCTCGGCTTCACGCTGTTGGGGGAGTCTCTGCGCGAGGCTCTCGACCCGAAATTCCGCCGCTAGTGGCGCCGCTGCTGGAGGTCGAGAACCTCAGCGTCACGTTCGGGCGGAAGGGAACGCGGAAGGTACAGGCGGTGGACGGCCTGACGTTCACCGTCGCGAACGGGCAGACCGTCGGCCTGGTCGGAGAGTCGGGCTGCGGCAAGTCGGTGACGTCGCTGGCCATCATGGGGCTGCTGCCCTCACGCGGCGTGACCGTCAGCGGTGACGTGCGGTTGGAGGGACGTAGCCTGCTCGGCCTGCCGCAGCGCCAACTGCGAGACCTTCGGGGTAGCGAGATGGCGATGATCTTCCAGGATCCGCTGTCCTCGTTGAACCCGGTGGTCCCGATCGGCATCCAGGTCACCGAGGTCCTGGTGCGACACCGCAAGTTGAAGGCCGATGCCGCCCGCAAGGAGGCGGTCGACCTGCTCGATCGGGTCGGCATCCCGGATCCGACGCGACGGCTCAAGGAGTACCCGCACCAGCTGTCGGGAGGGATGCGGCAGCGCGCCCTGATTGCGATGGCGCTGGCCTGCTCACCCAAGCTGCTGCTCGCCGACGAGCCGACCACCGCGTTGGACGTCACGATCCAGGCGCAGATCCTGGAGCTGCTCAAGGCGCTCGTCGTTGAATCCGGTACGGCGCTGCTGATGATCACTCACGATCTCGGTGTCGTCGCCGGGTTGTGCGACCGGGTCAACGTGCTCTATTCAGGGCGGGTGATCGAGTCTGCCGAGCGCCGCGAGCTGTTCGGCCACGGCCGCCACCCCTACACCGCCGGACTGCTCGCTTCCGTTCCCCGGCTGGACTCGCCGCGGGGAGCGCCGCTGCTGCCGATTCGCGGCTCGGCTCGCGACACCATTCCCTGGACTGAGGGTTGCGCGTTCGCGCCGCGGTGCGACAACGTCATCGACGCTTGTATCGGCCGGCCGCCTGAACTCACCGATGTGGACGGTTCGCACCAGCTCCGCTGCTGCAATCCGACCACGGTGCGCCCGGTCGAGGTGCTCGGATGACGGTGACCCCGCCCGCCTCCGTCCAGTCCGCTCCGGTTGTGTGCTCCCGGCCGGAGGCGGGCTCATGATGACCCCGCCCGCCTCCGTCCAGTCCGCTCCGGTTGTGTGCTCCCGGCCGGAGGCGGGCTCATGAACTTGGTCGAGGTCCGTGGGCTGAAGGTGCACTTCCCGATCCGGCGGGGCCTGTTCTTCGACCGGACGATCGGACACGTCAAGGCCGTCGACGGCGTTGATTTCGACCTGGAGCACGGCAAGACCTACGGCCTGGTCGGCGAGTCCGGGTGCGGCAAGAGCACTCTTGGCCGCGCCATCCTCCGCCTCATCGAACCCACCGCCGGCTCGGTGATCTTCGACGGCGTCGACATCGCGGGGCTGCAGGGGGAGAAGCTGCGCAAGGCACGCAAGCGGATGCAGATGATCTTCCAGGACCCGCTGTCCAGCCTCGACCCCCGGCAGAACATCGAGTCGATCATCACCGAGGGGATCGACGCGCACGACCTGCTCGACAGCCGCAAGCAATCCCGGGCTCGGATCGTGGAGTTGCTCGAGGCGGTAGGGCTGTCGGCGGCGGCGCTGCGCCGCTATCCGCACGAGTTCTCCGGCGGCCAGCGGCAGCGGATCGGCATCGCCCGCGCGCTCGCCGTCGAGCCGGATCTGATCGTTGCCGACGAGCCGGTGTCGGCCCTGGACGTGTCCGTGCAGGCGCAGGTGGTCAACCTGCTGGAGAAGCTGCAGGATTCCCTCAACCTGACGTTCCTGGTCATCGCGCACGACCTGGCCGTCGTGCGGCACATCAGTGACACGGTCGGCGTGATGTATCTCGGCGCGCTGGTCGAGGAGGCCTCCTCCGACGACCTGTACGCCGAACCGCTGCACCCCTACACCCGGTCGCTGATGTCCGCCGTACCGGTCCCTGATCCCGACGTGGAGGACCGGAGGGAGCGGATCCTGCTCCCGGGCGACCTGCCGAGTCCCGCGAATCCGCCGAGCGGGTGCCGCTTCCACACCCGGTGCCCGTGGCGGCAGCCCGAGCGATGTGACACCGAGATCCCCGAACTGCGGGTCCTGCGGCCGACGCACAAGGTCGCGTGCCACTACGCCGAGCAGATCGAGGCCGGGACGATCCGCCCGAAGAGCGCGGACGAGGTGGCCGCTGACCAGGGCGTGTACGTCGCTGCCACGGGCGGCCTGGACGCCAAGGACCTGCTCGACGCCGGTAAGGACATGCCGCTTCCGCAGCAGGGGTTCTAGTGAGCAGATTCCACCTCGCTGTCCCGGTGGACGATCTCGACGCGGCCCGACGGTTCTACGGGGACGTGCTCGGGTGCCCGGAGGGCCGCTGCTCGGAGCAATGGGTGGACTGGAACCTCTACGGCCACCAGCTGGTCACCCACCTCGCGCCCCGCGGCAGCACGCACACGAACCCGGTCGACGGACACGACGTACCGGTTCCGCACTTCGGCGTCCTGCTGTCGGTTCCAGAGTTCCAGGACCTGGCCGAGCGGCTGCGGGCGGCCGGCACAGCCTTTGTGATCGAGCCCTATCTCCGCTTCGCCGGCGAGCCCGGCGAGCAGTGGACGATGTTCTTAACCGACCCGGCCGGCAATGCGCTGGAGTTCAAGGCCTTTGCCGACGACACCCAGGTCTTCGCCCGCTGAGGTCGTCTTGATTCACCTCTGATTGGACGGGGTTGGCTGTGCACGTGGCGGGATCATCGTCCTGGAGCTTCGCCGAGTCCCTCGACGAGATGCCACACGTCGCTCTCTACGTCCGCGACGCGCTGGGGCTCGAGGTGCCGGAAGGTGCGGGCATCCCGCCGGCTCTGGAGGGGCCGTTATCAGACCGCCGTCAGGCTCTTGACGCCGAAGAGCGCACGGAGGCCGCGCTGCAGTGGCCCAGCTGGTGGCATGCCATCGTCGCCGACGAGGCCCGCATGCACCAGGGATGCGACGAGCCGGATCGCGGGTCGCGGATGCGGGACAGCTTGGCTCGTCGGCAGGCGACGACGGGTGACCCGCCCGAGTTCAGCGCGCTGTCGGACCGGCCTGCGCTCCGGAAGGCTGTCTCGGGCACCTGTATCGAGGCCTGCCGTTGGGCGGAGGGCCCGCGCCGCTCCTCTCACCGTCCATCCGGCGGACCAAGCTTCGCGTGGGCCCTGACCAAGCAGATCGCCGAGGACGTCGCATTCGATATGAACGTCGGCGTGGAATCCGTGCGGGGTGTCGCGCTACTGCTTGCCGTCAAGGGCGACTGGTGGGAATGCATAGCGCCGGGAGTCGTCCTCTGCTCTCGATCCGCTCCGCGGGACCCCGCCGCCGCCCAGGCCATCTTGCGCGCTGTGTTCGTGTCCGGCTCAGCTCGCTGAGCAACGTCGCCCGGTGAGTCAGCGGTGGGCGCGGTTGACCGCCGAGACGACCGCCTCGAGCGATGCGGTGACGATGTTCGGGTCGATCCCGACGCCCCAGAGCACCCGATCGCCCACGGCACACTCCAGGTACGCCGCCGCCGTGGCGTCGCCACCGGCGGACATGGCGTGCTCGGCGTAGTCCAGCACCCGTACGTCGATGTCAAGCCCGGACAACGCGTTGACGAACGCCGCGATCGGCCCGTTGCCCTCGCCGGACACCGACCGCCGTACACCGTCGATACTCAGCTCGACGGACAGCTGGTCGGGTGAACCCTCGACGGCGACGTTGCGGTGGGAGTGCAGCGCCAACCCCGCAACCCCCGAGAGGTACTCCGTCCGGAAGCTGTCCCACATCTCCTGCGCGGACACCTCGCCACCCTCGGAGTCGGTGACCCGCTGGATGACCTGGCTGAACTCGATCTGCAGCCGCCGCGGCAGGTCCAGCTGGTGCTCGCTCTTCATGATGTAGGCGACGCCGCCCTTGCCGGACTGCGAGTTGACCCGGATCACCGCCTCGTAGGTCCGGCCGACGTCGCGCGGATCGATCGGCAGGTACGGCACCGCCCACGGGATGTCGTCCACGGTCACGCCGGCGGCCGCGGCATCGCGGGCCATCGCCTCGAAGCCCTTCTTGATCGCGTCCTGGTGCGAGCCGGAGAACGCGGTGTACACCAGGTCACCCCCGTACGGGTGCCGCTCGCCCACCGGCAGCTGGTTGCAGTACTCGACGGTACGGCGTACCTCGTCGATGTCGGAGAAGTCGATCTGCGGGTCGATGCCCTGGCTGAACAGGTTCATCCCGAGGGTGACCAGGCAGACGTTGCCGGTCCGCTCGCCGTTGCCGAACAGGCACCCCTCGATCCGATCCGCGCCGGCCAGGTAGCCCAGCTCGGCGGCCGCGACGGCGGTGCCGCGGTCGTTGTGCGGGTGCAACGACAGGACCACGTCGGGGCGGTGGGCCAGGTGCCGGCTCATCCACTCGATCTGGTCGGCGTACACATTGGGGGTGGCCATCTCCACGGTCGCCGGCAGGTTGACGATCACCGGTCGGTCGGGGCTCGGCTCCCAGACGTCGTTGACGGCGTTGCAGACCTCGACGGCGTAGGAGATCTCGGTCCCGGTGAAGGACTCGGGAGAGTACTCGAAGCGGACCGCGGAGTCGGTCGCGTCGGCGAGTTTCGCGCACAGCCGGGCGCCGTTGACGGCGATGTCGGTGATCCCGTCCCGGTCCAGACCGAACACCACCCGGCGCTGGAGCGTCGACGTCGAGTTGTACAGGTGCACGATCGCCTGCCGGGCGCCCCGGATCGATTCGAACGTCCGCTCGATCAGCTCGTCGCGGGCCTGGGTGAGGACCTGGATCGTGACGTCGTCGGGGATCACGTCGTCGGTGACGATCTGCCGGATGAAGTCGAAGTCGGTCTGGCTGGCCGCCGGGAAGCCGACCTCGATCTCCTTGTAGCCCATGCCGACGAGCAGGTCGAACATCCGCCGCTTGCGGGCCGGCGTCATCGGGTCGATCAGGGCCTGGTTGCCGTCGCGCAGGTCGACCGCGCACCACAGCGGGGCTGACCTGATCGTGCGGGTCGGCCAGCTGCGGTCAGGCAGGTCGACGGGCGTGAACGGGCGATACTTGCGGACCGGCATGCCGGAGGGCTGCTGCGGGTTCATGGAAAAGGCTCCTGTACGGCGAGGGCGTGGGCTCAACCAGCGACGCGAACAACCCGCGACGAGGGAGCCGGTCTGTTACAGGCCCTCGGCGCGGCGGACAAGGAGCAGGTCGCCGTACACGATGAACCGAGGCTACCCGAGCAGGCGGGTCATGCAACCCGCTGACCGGTCGGAAGCGCTCCGGCCGGTGTCCGCAGCCGCCGCTCGGTGAGCAGCAGCGCGCCCGCGGCGAGCACGAGCTGGAAACCGAGGCCGTACGGCCAGACCGGCGCCGGCTCCGGTGTCGGCTCGGGAACGTCGTTGCCGGGGAGGAACACCTCGGGCGGCTGCCGCAGCTCCCGTGCCGCCTGACTCAGGGCTCCGAGCAGGTCGGCGTCCTGGCGCTGCTCGATGACGGTGCCATCCGGCAACTGGAACGTTGTCGTCGGCGTCTCCGGCGCGGCGTCGGCCAGGATGATGAACGGATTCGGGGCCAGCACCCACCAGATCCGGTCCGGCCGTTGCTCCGAGTAGCTGAAGACCTCCCCGTTGCTTTGCTGCTGGACGGTTTCCGACGTGACGGCCAGGAGCAGGGCGAAGAGCACCCCGGTGCCCGCGGTCAGCGTGAAGACGGCGAGGTAGGCCAGCACGCTCGAGGTCGTGGTGCGAGCAACAGCGGCCGACAGGCCGAGGGACACCGCACAGATCACCCCGATCAGCAGGGTCATGACGGCGTACACGGCGAAGATCCGGCCGATGCCGAGGCCGCCCTCCGCCAGACACCACAGGGCCAGGGGCGCGGTGACGAGCAAGAAGACCGCGCCGGTCCCCCAGGACGCCAGCAGCTTTCCGATCGTCAGGTCCCATGAGGTCAGGCCGGTGATCTGCAACGGCGCCAGCGTTCCGCGCTCCCGGTCGCCGTTGACCGACTGGGCCGCGAGCGCCGGTGCTATCAACAGCGCGAGGCCGAGGACGACGAGCATCAGCCCGCCGAACATGAACGACCCGGTGTAGTCGACCACCTCCTCGCCCACGATCTCCGGCCGAACGCTGAGCCGGATGAGCGCGGCGATGCCCGTGAGCACGATGAGCCAGGACGCGAGGAGCCACCGCCAGCGCCCGGTGCGCAACCGCAGCCGGAACTCCAGCCCCGCGACCGTCGCGATGCCGTTCGTGATCATGGGGTTTGGCCGGTCATAGGCGGCCAAACCCCATGATCACGCCGCCGGGTGGTGCTCATCGGCGTACGGCGGGGTCGTCGGTCAACTGCAGGTACGCCGCCTCGAGGCTGCCCCCGACCGGACCGAAACCAGTCACCGGTACGCCGGCCTCGACGAGCTCGGCGAGCAGCCGGGCGGCGTTGGCCTCGCCTCCGAACACCTGGACGTCGACCGCAGACGGACCGGCGGGTGTCGCGGTCACGCCACGCGTGTCCAGCGCCTGCGCCAGGGCGGCGGCGTCGAGCGTTCGGACCCGGTACAGCCGGGGGCCGGCGTGGGCGGGCAGCTGGTCCACGCGGTGACTGGCCACGGTCCTGCCGCGGTCGACGAACACCACCTGGTCGGCAAACTCCTCCAGGTCGTCGAGGGCATGGCTGGAAACCAGCACCGTTCGGCCCTCGACGGCCAGCTGTCGGAGCAAGTCGTGCAGCTCGATCCGGCTGCGCGGGTCGAGCCCGGCGGCCGGTTCGTCGAGGAGCAGCACCGATGGGCCGTGAATCAGCGACCGGGCGAGGCTGAGCCGCTGCTTCTGTCCCCGCGACAGCGTGTGCACGCGGGCCGGCGCCTGCTCCACCAGCCGCGCCGCGGCCAGCGCCGCCGGGATTGTCTGCTGCCGCCGGGCCGCCGGTATCCGGTGCGCCGCGGCCATGACGTCGAGGTACTCCGCAACGGTCAGTGCGTCGTAGAAGCCGAGCATGTCCGGAGCCCAGCCCATCCGAGCCCGCACCTCTCCGGGAGCGGTGCTCGGATCGAAGCCGGCCACGCGCACCCAGCCGGCATCGGGGGCGAGCAACGTGGCCAGGATGAGCAGCAGCGTCGTCTTGCCGGCACCGTTGGGGCCGACCAGGGCGGTCACCTGGCCGGGGTAGGCCTCCAGGTCCATGCCCTGGACCGCGCCGACGGGCCCAAAGGAGCGAAAAAGCCCCCGCGCGCTCACTCCAGCGTGCGGCGCGTCGTACGCAACCGACTCGGCGACCACGGGTTCACCGTAGCCGGAGTTCCCGCCCCTGCCGGTTAGGCTGGTCACCGTTGTCCGATCGGCAGGAGGACGGGCGGTGGCACTCGTCGTACAGAAGTACGGCGGCTCCTCGGTCGCCGACGCCGAGCGGATCAAGCGGGTCGCCGAGCGGATCGTGACCGCGCGCCGCGACGGCAACAGTGTCGTCGTGGTGGTGTCGGCGATGGGCGACAGCACCGACGAGTTGCGCGACCTGGCCAAGCAGGTGTCCCCGCTGCCGCCTGGCCGCGAGATGGACATGCTGCTCACCGCAGGGGAGCGGATCTCGATGGCGCTGCTGGCGATGGCCATCTCCACGCTCGGCTTCGAGGCCAGATCCTTCACCGGATCGCAGGCCGGCATCATCACCACCTCCGCGCATGGCCGCGCGCGCATCATCGACGTGACACCGGGCCGGATCAGCAAGGCGCTGGACGAGGGCGCGATCGCGATCGTCGCCGGATTCCAGGGAGTCAGCCAGGACACCAAGGACATCACCACGCTCGGCCGCGGGGCCTCTGACACGACGGCGGTCGCGCTGGCCGCGGCACTGGGCGCGGACATCTGCGAGATCTACACCGACGTCGACGGCGTCTACACCGCCGACCCCCGGATCGTGAAGAACGCCCGCCGGCTGGACACCGTCAGCTACGAGGAAATGCTCGAACTCGCCGCCTGCGGCGCCAAGATCCTGATGTTGCGCTGCGTGGAATACGCCCGCCGGTACGGCATCCCGGTGCGGGTGAGATCGTCGTTCAGTCAGCTGCCCGGCACCCTCGTCTCCGGTTCGATGGAGGATCTCCCCGTGGAACAGGCCATCATCTCCGGCGTCGCGCACGACCGCAGCGAGGCCAAGGTGACCGTCGTCGGCGTACCGGACAAGCCCGGCGAGGCCGCCGCCATCTTCCGCGCCGTCGCCGACGCCGAGATCAACATCGACATGATCGTGCAGAACGTCTCCGCCGCGGCGACCGGGCGCACCGACATCTCCTTCACGTTGCCGACCACGGACGGGCCGACCGCGATCGCGGCGCTGCGCAAGGTCCAGGACCGGGTCGGCTTCGACAACCTCCTGTACGACGACCACATCGGCAAGGTGTCGTTGGTCGGCGCCGGCATGCGCTCGCATCCGGGTGTCTCCGCGACCTTCTTCACCGCACTCGCCGAGGCCGGCGTGAACGTGGAGATCATCTCCACGTCCGAGATCAGGATCTCGATCATCTGCCGGGACACCGACCTCGACATCGCGGTCCGGGCGGTGCACGACGCGTTCGGTCTGGGCAGCGACGCCGAGGCGCAGGTGTACGGCGGTACCGGCCGTTGAGCGCGGCTCGGGCGGCGCTGCGGGTCGGTGTAGTCGGCGCCACCGGACAAGTCGGCAGCATGATCTTGCGGGTGCTCCTGGAGCGGAACTTCCCGGCCGCTGAGATCCGGTACTTCGCTTCGGGCCGGTCAGCGGGCTCGGTGCTGCCCTGGGGCGACACCGACGTCGTCGTGGAGGACGCCACCACCGCCGATCCCGGCGGCTTGGACCTGGCGCTGTTCTCCGCCGGGGCCACCGCCTCGCGGCTGCTCGCGCCCCGGTTCGCCGCTGCCGGCGCCGTGGTCGTGGACAACTCCTCGGCCTGGCGGATGGACCCCGCCGTACCGCTGGTGGTCAGCGAGGTCAACCCAGAAGCGATCCGCGGGGCGGCGAAGGGGATCATCGCCAATCCGAACTGCACGACGATGGCCGCGATGCCCGTTCTCAAGCCGTTGCATGACGAGGCCGGTTTGCTCCGGCTGGTCATCAGCACCTACCAGGCCGTCTCCGGAGGCGGTCGGGCGGGTGTGGACGAACTGGACAAGCAGGCCCGCGAGGTCGTCGGCCGGGCGAGCGAGCTGACCTACGACGGGGGTGCCGTTGCGTTCCCGCCGCCGACGCTTTATCCCCGCCCGATTGCGTTCAATGTGCTGCCGCTGGCGGGCTCGCTCGTCGACGACGGCTCCTTCGAGACCGTCGAGGAGCAGAAGTTGCGCGACGAGAGCCGCAAGATCCTGGGGCTGCCCGACCTCCGGGTGTCCGGGACCTGCGTTCGGGTGCCGGTCTTCACCGGGCACTCGCTGTCCATCAACGCCGAGTTCGAGCGTCCCCTGTCCGTTGAGCGCGCCTACGAGCTGCTCGCCGCCGCACCGGGCGTGGCGTTGAGCGACATCCCGACGCCACTGCAGGCGGCCGGGCGCGACGCCAGCTTCGTGGGCCGGCTACGCGCGGACCCAGGGGTGGACGACGGGCGCGGGCTCGCGCTTTTCGTCAGCAGTGACAACCTGCGCAAGGGCGCGGCGCTGAACGCCGTACAGATCGCCGAACTGGTAGCCGCCCGGCTCGCCTGATGTGCGGTTTCATGATCGTCAGGGACAACGGGCTGCCATGGAGCCACATTGTCCTGATGATCATGAAGCTGGAACATGTCGGTGCAGGAAGTCGATCTCGACGGCCATCTGCCGGATCTGCTCCTCGACCACGAGGCTGCCGTGGCCGGCGTCGAAGCGGTACACCTCGTGCGGCGTGCCCAGTCTCACCAGCTCGGCCAGGTAGTTGTCGATCTGCCGGATCGGGCAGCGCGGGTCATTCGCCCCGGCCAGCACGAGCAGCGGCGCCTGTACCTGGTCGACGTAGGTGATCGGCGAGCAGCGCTCGTACACCTCGGGCACGTCGGTCGGCGAACCACCGAAGATCGCCCGGTCAAAGGCGCGCAATCCCTCCATCTCGTCCTCGTACGCCGCCACGTAATCGGCGACCGGCACCGCCGCGAGCCCAGCGCTCCACAGCTCCGGCTGGGTGCCGAGGCCGAGCAGGGTCAGGTAGCCGCCCCACGAGCCACCCTCCAGCGCACATCGCGCCGGGTCGACCAGGCCGCCGTCCACCACAGCCGCGCGCACGGCGGCGATGTCCTCCAGCTCGGTCAGCCCCGGGCGACCCTCCAGCGCGTCGCGCCACACCGAGCCGTAGCCGCTGGAGCCGCGGTAGTTGACGTGCACGACGGCGTACCCGGCATCGACGAACGCGGCCCGGCGGGCGCGGAAGGAGTCGTCGTCGGCGGCCTCCGGTCCCCCGTGGATGGCAAAGACGGCGGGGTACGGCGGCGCACCAGCCGGTCGGCAGAACAGGGCGTGGATGCGGCCGGCCGGGCCGTCCACCCAGACGTCTTCGACCGGGTACGCCGCGGGCGGCGCCGCTCCCGGTGGCCGCAGAACTGTCCCGCCGCCGACCGCACGGACGACGGGAGGTTCGGCCGAGGAAGACCAGGTGAACTCGACCTGGCCGTCGGGTCGTGCGGTCGCCGAGCCGACGACACCCGGCGGCGTGTCGAGCCGGGTCAGCTCGCCGCTGGTCAGGTCGTACCGGTAGAGCTCCGAGCGGGCCTCGTGGTCGTGGTTGACCAGCAGGGCCCGGCCATCGCCGAACCAGTCCGCGGCCAGCTCGCCAGGCAGGTCGATGTGCAGCTCGGTCTCGCTGTCCGTCGCGACGTCCCAGATCAGCAGCTCGGACCGGCCGCGGCGCTCATGCTCCACGAGCAGCCGGCTGTCGCCGTCCACCGGACTGAACGCCACAGCTTCCAATCCCCTGCCGGCGCCGTCCCACTTGTCGGCGATCGCGCCCTTGTCGGCATACACCCGAAGCGCCATGTGCCGGGAGTCGCCGTGCTCGGCGTGCCCGATCGCGACCAGGGCCTCCTCACGAGACAACGCGCCGACGTGGGCGTCGTGCTCACTGGCGTAGAGGAGGTGGGGTGCGGCCTTGTCGCGGCCGACGTGGATGCTCGCGCCGTCGTCGGTGGATCGGCCGACCACGGCCGTCCGCTGTCCGACTGCGAGACCCGACGGGTAGGACGGGTCGAGGCCAGGTACGGCCGGCTCGTCAGGACCGCCGGCGTAGGGCTGCCGCATCCAGACGCCCCACTCGTCGCCGTCGGTGTCGGCGAACCACCAGACCCACTCTCCGGTCCGGTCGAGAACGGCATGTCGGGTGCCGTTCGGCCGATCGGTCACCTGTCGATGCGTGTGGCTTTCTCGATCCCAGGCGTAGACCTCGAACACGCCGCTCGCGTTGGACACGTACAGGCAGCGCTGGGGCGCGTCATCGGCCCAGTCCGGAAGGGACACCCGCGCCGCGCGGAACCGCGCCTGCCATCTCTCGGAGTAATCCACCAGGCCATCATGCCGAGCCTCAGGCCCGCGTTGTCCCGCGGGCCCGAGGGTGGGTGGTCGGGATGGCGGGATTCGAACCCACGACCTCTTCGTCCCGAACGAAGCACGCTACCAAGCTGCGCCACATCCCGAGTTGCGCCGGCCAGTCTAGACCACGCCGCGCCGGGTCAGCCGCGAGATACCAGCGTCAGGAGTGTCGCTTCGGGCCGGCAGGCGAAGCGGTACGGGGCGTACGGCGAGGTGCCCAGCCCGGCCGACACGTGCAGCCAGGTGCCTTCGGTCCACCGCGACAGCCACCGGCTCCGGGCCCGGTCGATGCCGCAGTTCGTCACCGGTGCGCCGTATAGCGGCACTCGCAACTGGCCGCCGTGGGTGTGGCCGGCGAGGACGAGGTCGTAGCCGTCGGCGGCGAACCGATCGAGCAGGCGCGGCTCGGGGGAGTGCAGCAACCCCAGCCGCACGTCGGCGTCGACCAGGGCCGGTCCGGCGACCTCGTCGTACCGGTCACGACGCAGGTGCGGGTCGTCGAGTCCGGCCAGGGCGACCCGGCGGCCAGCTGCCTTGCACTCGCCCCGTCGGTTGGTGAGGTCCACCCAGCCGCGGCCGGTCATGATGTCGCGCAGATCGCGCCACGGCAGCGAGTCCCCGACGACCCGCTTGTCCTCGGGAAAGAAGTACCGCAGCGGATTCTTCGGCTTCGGTGCGTAGTAGTCGTTGCTGCCCATCACGAACGCCCCGGGCCGATCCAGGAGCGGGCCGAGCGCTTCGACAGCGGCCGGCACGGCGCCCCGGCCGGCCAGGTTGTCTCCGGTGTTGACGATCAGGTCCGGCTCGAGCGCCGCCAGCCCCCGCAGCCACCGCTGCTTGCCGCGCTGGCGCGGCAGCAGATGGATGTCGGACAGGTGCAGAACAGTCAGCGACTCCTGGCCCGGCGGAAGAACCGGAACGTCGAATCGGCGCAGCGTCCACTGGTTGCGCTCGTACAGGCTGGCGTAGCCGGCAGTTGCCACGCCGAGCCCGGCAAGGGCGGCAGGGGCGGCGTACCAGCGCATATCGGCGAGCTTACGGCGCTCCGCCGGGGGTAGCTTGACGGCCATGCCAGCAGTCCCGCTGTCCGTCAAGCTCCGACAAGACCTGTCCGCCGCGATGAAGAACCGCGACGAACTGGCCACCGCCGCGCTCCGCCTCACGCTGGCCGCGCTGCAGGTGGAGCGGGTCGCCGGGGCGACCGCGCGCGAATTGACCGACGACGAGGTGCTGGGTGTCCTCCGCCGGGAGACGAGAAAACGCCGCGAGGCCGCGGAGGCGTTCGCCGGAGCTGGCCGCGAGGAGTCGGCGGCTCGCGAGCGGGCCGAAGGGGATCTGCTCGAGAGCTATCTGCCGGCGCAGTTGTCCGACGATCAGCTGACCGAGCGGGTCCGCGATGGCATCGCCACGTCCGGAGCCACGAACATGCGTGACATGGGGCGGGCCATGAAGGCGGTCCAGTCCCTCGTTGCCGGTCAGGCCGAGGGGGCCCGGGTCGCCGCCGAGGTCAAGCACCAACTGGCCGCCCTACGTCCGTAGCTTCGGCTGGCACGGCGCTCACATCTACCGACGTCAGCGGGACTTGTCAGGCCAACCCGATCGCATCGGTGTCACCGGGGGGGTCGGGACCCGGTGGCGGTGTTGGCGGCGGGGGGCCCGGACCTGGCCCCGGACCGGGACTCGGGCCTGGGCCTGGGCCTGGGCCTGGGCCTGGCCCAGGACGGGGACCTGGCCGCGGGGGCGGGTCGGGCGCCGGCGGCGGAACGAGGGCGCCGTTGCTGATGAATATGGTCACTGTCTGACCGGGCACGACCCGGCCGCCGTTGTCCGGCGAGGTGTAGGCGACGCTTCCCTCGCTACGGGCACTGTCCACCCGGCCCTCGGACACGAGCGGGACCAGACCGAGCTCCTCCAGCGCCGAGGAGCAGGTCGACACCGAGTACCCGCCGCAGGCCGCTCGCAGAACGAATGTGTTGCCGTCGTCGTACTTCTTGCTGGAGGCCGGGAACCGCGCCGGTGGGAACGGCCCGAGAATCGGCGTCATCGCGGTGCTGAAGATCGTGGCAGGCAGGCCACCGCCGAAGGATCGATCGCCGAGGCTCGTGGGCGTGTCCGGGTTGAAGATGCCGACGCTGGCCAGCAGCTGCGGGGTCCAGCCGACGAACCAGACCCCCTTGTTGTCCTGTGTCGTTCCGGTCTTGCCGGCAACCTGGTGACCTTCGACCCGCGCCCGGCCACCGGTCTGGCCGGCGAAGCAGCACTGGACGTCCTTGACCAGGATCTGGTTGAGCGTGTCGGCCAGGCCTGGCGGGATCACCTCGGGTGTGCAGTTGTCGTTCTTCACCACCGGGAGGCCGTCCGCACCGAGCAGCGGCTCGCCGTCGCGACCGAAGACCTGCTCGATCGGAGTCGGCCAGCACCGCGTCCCACGCGCCGCGACGGTGGCGTACGCGGTGGCCAGCAGCAGCGGGCTGGTGGCCTCGGGACCGAGAGTGAACGACCCTCTGTTCTCGGCGGCGATCTGATCCGGCGCCGGGTTGTCCGGATACCAGAGCCCGAGCCGCTGACCCATCCGCACCGAGGACTCGATGCTGCCCAGGTCATCTTCCAGGTGCACGAAATAGGTGTTCGAGGACTGGTAGAGGGCGGTCTCGAGATTCAGCGTCGGCCGGTAGTTGCCGGCGTTCTCGACGTCGTAGGGCTTGCCTTCATCTTTGTACACGCGGGAGACATACGGGTCGGAGGACGTCAGGGTGTAGTCGATTCCCTTGAGCTGTTCCAGAGCACTGGCCGCCACGAAGAGCTTGTATGTCGAACCGGCACCCGAGGACGGCGTCGTGAACAGCTTCACGTTGGTCTGGGCCGGGTCGTCCGGGTTGGTGCCGTAGACCCGGTTCGTCGACATCGCCCGGACCTTGCCGGTGCCCGGCTCGACGAGGGTGAACAGCCCGGCGAACCGGTCGCCCGGCGCCAGCTCCGACACCACCGCCTGGTCACCGGCCACCTGCATCCGCGGGTCGAGGGTGGTCTGGATCGTGAGCGCGCCCTCGTTGATCTGCTCCGAGGTCAGGCCGAGGCCGCGCGGCGGGGGGGCGGTGATGTATTCGTACATCCAGTCGCAGAAGAACCGCCCGACGAGCGCTCCGGCGCAGTTGCGTGGCGCCGACCGGCCAGGGACGAGCACCGGCGGGACCGCGATGGTTGCTTGGGCCTCGGCCTGGGTGATGTAGCCCTGCTCGGCCATCCGCTCGAGCACCTCGTTGCGGCGCTCGGTCGCGGCCTCCAGGCCGCGCCTCAAGGGGTCCAGCGCGTCCGGGTTCTGCACGAGGCCGGCCAGTAGTGCCGCCTCGGACAGCGACAGTGCGTCGACCCGCTTGTTGAAGTAGACCTTGGTGGCCGCCGCGACGCCGTAGGCGTTGCTGCCGAAGTACATCAGGTTGAGGTACCTCTCGAGGATCTCCTCCTTGGTGTACTGCGCCTCGATCTGCAGCGCCAGGTTCGCCTCACGCAGCTTGCGGGCGATGCTCGGGGCCTTGGCGGCCTGCCGCTCCTCGTCGGTGTCGGCCTGATACACCAGCACGTTCTTGACGTACTGCTGGGTCAGCGTCGACCCGCCTTCCTCGATCTCCCCGGCCTGGATGTTCTCCACGGCCGCGCGGGCCAGGCCCTGCGCGTCCAGGCCACCGTGCTGGTAGAAGCGGGCGTCCTCGATGGCGATGATCGCCTGCTGCATCACCAGCGGAATCGTGTCCAGGGGGACCGGCGTCCGGTTGAACGTGAAGAAGTACGTCAGCAGCGACCCGTCGGCTGCCAACACCCTCGTGATGCCGGCGGGAGTCTCCTCCTCCAAGGACGCGGTGTCGTCCAGCAGCGTCGACCCGCTGCTGGCCGCCAGACCGAGGCCCCCCACGAACGGCAACATCAGCCCGGCGACGAGCGCCCCGGCCACCGCGATGGCGAGGACGAGCTTGCCCGCCGCCCCGAACTTCCTACCCGTGGTTGTCGCTGACACGACGTCAAGAGTACGTGGTCGACGCAGCCCGCAACCCCAAGCGGTCAGCCTCGTTGTTCTCTATGAGACCACGGTCCGGCACGGAGAGTGACCTTCCGGTGTCGGGTCGTACGACGTACGGGTGAGGGATCTGTCATGGCGACGAGCGCTGGGATGTCAACAGGGGTGTCTATCGGGACAATGGCTTGGGCCGAGCGCGGCGCCTGTCGAGAGGTGGATCCCGACTCCCTGTTCGTTCCCGGTGCGGCTCAGCACCGCGCCAAGCGGGTGTGCGCCTCCTGCCCGGTCCGCGTCGACTGCCTGGCCGAGGCGCTGGACAACCGGATGGAGTTCGGCATCTGGGGCGGGATGACCGAGCGGGAGCGCCGCAGCCTGCTTCGCCGGCGCCCGGATGTGGTGTCCTGGCGACCGCTGTTGGACGCCACGGCCCTGCGCACCGCGGCCGCAGCCCAGTAAGTCAGGCTCAGCCAGCCCGCCGGGCTCCATCCCCTCCGCTCCTGTTGTGTGCTCACGGACGGAGCCCGGCTCAGGATTGTCCGGCCAACGCAGCTCCCACGACGCGCAGCGCCGCCAGATCGTGCACATCGCCGGCCAGTGACGGAACCTCCCGGAGCCGCACCTCAGGGTGGGCCTTGGTGAAGCGTGCGGTGAGGCGCTGCTCCCGGCGGGAGACGAACATCAGCTCCGCGTGGATGCGCAACACCGCTGAGGTCAACGCCTGAGAGTCCGGAGAGTTCTGGCCCTCGAGTACCTCGGCAGCTGCTTCGGCCCGTGGCCCCGACAGTTCCGGTGCGGCGCTGCGATGCACCCGGTTGACGATCACGCCGGCCAGCGGCATCGAGTCGGCATTGAGCCGGTCCACGAAGTACGACGCCTCGCGCAGTGCGTCCGGCTGCGGAGCAGCGACCACGACAAAGGCGGTGCCGGGGCGCCGCAGCATCTCGTACGTCGCTTCCGCGCGTTGCCGGAAGCCGCCGAACATCGTGTCCAGGGCACCCACGAATGCCGATACGTCGGTGAGCACCTGTGCGCCGAGGATCTTGGTGAGCAGCCGGGCAAACATCGTGAAACCGACTCCGACGACCTTGAGGTAGGCCCGCCCGCCCGCGCGAGCAGGTGCGGCGAGCAGCCGCAACATCCGGCCGTCGAGGAACCGGGCCATCCGTTGGGGTGCGTCGAGAAAGTCCAGCGCGGAGCGGCTCGGCGGCGTGTCGACGACGATGAGATCCCAGTCCCCCAAGGTTCTCAACTGACCGAGCTTCTCCATCGCCATGTACTCCTGCGTGCCGGCGAAGGAGGAGGACAGCGACTGGTAGAAGGGGTTGGCCAGGATCTGCCGGCTGCGTTGCGGTGTGCTGTGCGCCTCGACGATCTCGTCGAACGTGCGCTTCATGTCCAGTTGCATCGCCCACAGCCGGCCGCCACCGGCGGAACCGACCCCGTTGACCAGCCGGGGAACGTTGTCCAGCGTGGTCAGACCGAGCGCCTGAGCCAGCCGGCGCGCCGGGTCGATGGTCAGGACCACGACGGTGCGTCCCGCGTCGGCAGCGCGCAGCGCCAGCGCTGCCGAGGTCGTCGTCTTGCCGACCCCCCCGGCTCCGCAGCAGACCACGATCTGAGTCGTCGGGTCTGCCAACAGTACGTCCACGTCCAACGGATCCGCGCTCATGCGACGCCGCCCTTGCGGAGGATGTCGGCAAGCTCGAACAGGTCCGCCAGGTCGATCGGTCCCGGCAGGAGGGGCAGCTCGTACGTCGGCAGCTCCAATTCACCGATCCGCTCGCGTGACTCGTCCTGGACGCCGACCCGTTGCGCATGCTCGACCGCCTCTGCGGTCAGCCGCTTGGCCAGCACCTTGGCGTCCAGCCCGGCCAGCTTCAGTCCGGTCGCGACCCGGGAAACTCCTAGCCGGCCGGCCATCGCCCGGTTCTGGTCTGCCGGCGACAGCAGCGAGGCCCGGGCGGCGTTGACGAAAACCGCACCGACCGGGATGCCGGTCGCGGTCAGCTCGGTGATCGCGTCGATCGTTTCCTGAACGGGCATCTCCTCGAGCAGGGTCACGATGTGCACCGCTGTCTGCGAGGAGCGCAGCACCGCCATGACGCCGTCGCTCTGGGTCTTGATCGGCCCGACCTTCGCCAGGCCGCTCACCTCCGCGGTGACGTTGAGGAACTTCGTGATTCGCCCGGTCGGTGGGGCGTCGAGCACGACCGCGTCGTACACCCGCTTTCCGCCGGCCGTGCGGGTCGTCGCCTCCTTGACCTTGCCGGTCAGCAGGACGTCGCGAAGTCCCGGCGCGATAGCGGTGGCGAAGTCGATGGCGCCCATTTTTCGCAACGCCCGCCCGGCCCGGCGCAGGTTGTAGAACATGTCGAGGTAGTCCAGCAGCGCGGCCTCGTCGTCGACCGCGAGCGCCTGCACCTCCCCGCCGCCGGGCGCCGTCGCGACGCGGGTCTCCCGGTAGGGAAGCGGCGGGCAGTCGAAGAGCTGCGCGATGCCCTGCCGGCCCTCGACCTCGAGGAGCAGCGTCCGTCGTCCGCCGTACGCCAGGGTGATCGCGAGCGCAGCGGCCACTGTCGTCTTGCCGGTCCCGCCCTTGCCGGTGACGATGTGCAGCCGCGCGCCCGGCCAGTCAGGCGCGGGTGTGTCGGGCATCCGCGCAGCCTAGGTCGGTCGCGCACCGCATCCTCAGGCCGGTACGGCGGGCAGCGCCTCCAGCGCCCGGGACATCGCGTCGGCGTCGTGGTCGGCCCACACGCTGTCGGTCATCTGACCGGACAGGTAGGCGTCGTACGCCGGCAGGTCCAGGTGCCCGTGCCCGCACAGCGCGGTCAGGATCACCTTCTCCTCCCCGGTCTCGGCGCACCGGCGTGCCTCCTCGATCGCCGCGGCCAGCGCATGGGTAGGTTCTGGCGCCGGCACGATGCCCTCCGTGCGGGCGAACTGCACGCCGGCGGCGAAGCAGTCCGACTGCGGCTTGGACACGGCGTCGAGCAGACCGAGCTCGTAGATGTGGCTGATCAGGGGGCTCATCCCGTGGTAGCGCAGACCGCCGGCGTGGATGGGGTCCGGGATGAAGTCGTGGCCGAGGGTGTGCATCTTCATCAGCGGCGTCATCCCTGCGGTGTCGCCGAAGTCGTAGGCGTAGCTGCCCTTGGTCAGGGACGGGCAGGCCGCCGGCTCCACCGCCAGGATCTGCGGCGACATCCGCCCGGCCAGCTTCTCGCGCAGGAACGGGAACGCCAGGCCGCCGAAGTTGGACCCGCCGCCGGTACAGCCGACGATCAGGTCGGGCGTCTCCCCGACCTTCGCCAGCTGCAGCAGCGCCTCCTCGCCGATGATCGTCTGATGCATCAGCACATGGTTGAGAACGCTGCCCAGCGCGTAGTTCGTGTCCGCGTTCTGCGCGGCCACCTCGACGGCCTCACTGATCGCGATCCCCAGCGACCCGGTCGAGTCCGGACTGGCCGCCAGGATGGCCCGGCCGGCGTTGGTCAGGTCGGACGGGCTGGGATGGATCGTCGCGCCGAACGTCTCGATCATCATCCGGCGGT
>JACCTY010000129.1 GCA_013812145.1 Geodermatophilaceae bacterium
GCGCTGGGCGGATTGATGGAGCGCGCAACGATCCACCTGGCGCGTGGCGCCAGCATCGAGACGCTGATCCTGATCACGATCGGGACGTCGATCACGCTGTCGGGGCTGGCGGTGCTGGTGTGGGGTGTGACGCCTCGCCGCTACGGCCCGTTCACCGCTGGGCCGCCGCTGGAAGTGTTCGGCGCGTCGGTGAGCCGGCAGAGCCTGTGGGTGCTGGCCTTCGCCATCGTCGTGGCAGTCGGGCTGTGGTGGTTCTTCGAACGCACCGTCGCCGGCAAGGCGATGCGGGCCTGCGCCATGAACCCTGAGGCCGCGCGGCTGCAGGCGATCAGCCCCTCGCGGATGTCGCTGCGCGCGTTCGTGCTGTCCACGGCCATCGCCGGCGCGGCCGGCGCGGTCCTCGTGCCGATCACGGGCGCGTCGTACACCATGGGGTTGCCGTTGGCCCTGAAGGGCTTCACCGCTGCCGTGATCGGGGGGCTCGTGTCCCCCCTCGGCGCGATCGCCGGCGGCCTGCTGCTGGGTATCGTCGAGTCGCTGGCCAGCGGCTACATCGCCAGCGGGTTGAAGGACGGCATTGCGTTCGCGGTGCTGTTCGCGGTGCTGGTACTGCGTCCGCAGGGGTTGCTCGGGCGCCGGACGGCGAGCCGGGTATGAGCCGCATCCGCGCGCTGGCGGCCGGGCTCGTCTTCCTTGCCGTGGGACCGCTGCTGCTCCTACTCGCCGAGAGCGTGCCGTTCCTGCTGGCCTCGAACCTGGTCGTGTTCGCGCTGTTCGCCCTCGCCGCGACCGGCTTGGTGCTGATCATGGGATTCTCCGGGCAGGTCTCACTGGGGCACGCGGCGTTCTACGGCATCGGCGCCTATTCGACCGCCATCCTGACCGCTGATGCCGGCTGGTCCCCCTTGCTGGCGCTGCTCGTGGGGATGGTCGTCAGCGGTCTAGTCGCCGCCGTACTGGGCCGGGCAGTCTTCCGGCTCAGCGGACACTTCCTCGCCATGGCGACCCTCGCGTTCGGGCTGTTCTACTTCTACCTCATCTCCTTCCTCGACATCACCGGCGGAAACGGCGGCCGCGGCGGGATTCCGAAGCTCGCGCTAGGCAGCTTCGAGGTGCTCACCGACGAGCGGATGTTCCTTCTCGTGTGGCTGCTGCTCGGCCTCGGCGTCCTGGTGGCCCGCAACGTCGTACGGTCCGCGACAGGCAGGGCCCTGCGCGCGACGGGGTCCAGCGAGGTCGCGGCGGCCTGCAGCGGGGTCAACATCGTGCGGGCGAAGGTCGGCGTGTTCGTTGTCGGCGCGCTGTACGCCTCGCTCGCGGGCAGCCTGTACGCCCACTGGGTCACCTACATCGCGCCGGACGCGTTCGGGCTGCTCACGAGCATCGAGTTCCTGGTCATCGCGACCGTCGGCGGGCTTGGGACCGTCTGGGGCGCCGTCGTCGGCGCGGCCTTCGTCGTAGGAATCTCCGAACTCACCCGCGAGGTCGTGCCGCTTTTCGTCGAGGGTGCGACCGGGAGCTACGAGACGGTGGCGTACGGCGCGGCGCTCATCCTCGTCCTCGTGGTGTTCCACAAGGGCATTGCCGATGCCGTCCTCGACACCGTACGCCGCAGATCTTCCTCGGCTCGCGTCGTGGGTGAGGTCGACGCCACCCCCGACAGCGCGGCGCCGGCTGAGACCGGTGTACAGAGGCAGGTGCGATGACGCTGCTCGCGACCCACCGGCTGTCGAAGGACTTCGGCGGGGTGCACGCCGTGCGGGATGTCGACCTGGTGGTCGAACCCGGCGCCATCACCGCGGTCATCGGCCCGAACGGTGCGGGAAAGACGTCGCTGTTCAATCTGCTTTGTGGTGTGCTGCCGCCGTCGTCAGGTCGGATCTCCTTCCTCGACAACGACGTCACCGGCTGGTCGGTCAGCCGCATTGCTGCGCTGGGGATGGCCCGGACCTTCCAGAATCTTGAGCTCTTCCGCGGGTTGACCGTGCGCGAGAACGTCCAGGTAGGCGCGCACCGTCACCTGCACGCCGGTGTGGTGTCCGCCGCCCTGCGGCTGCCGCGTCATGGCCGTGCCGAGCGCGAAGCCTCCCGCCGAGCCGACCAGGCGTGCGAGCGCCTCGGCCTGAGCGAGGTGAGAGACCGGCTCGCGACCGCGCTGCCCTACGGCCTGCAACGGCGGGTCGAACTGGCCCGTGCCGTCGCTGCGGAGCCCAAGCTGCTGCTGCTCGACGAGCCGATGGCGGGGCTGTCCGGCGGTGAGGCCGCGACGGTGGCGGAGATGGTGTCCGGGCTCGTCGCCGACGGGCTCACGGTCCTGCTCGTCGAGCACCACATGGACACCGTCATGCGGGTCTCCGACCGCGTCGTGGTCATGAACTTCGGTGAGGTCCTCGCCGACGGTGCCCCTGCTGCGGTGCAAGCCGACCCGGCGGTGATCGAGGCATACCTCGGCAGCGACGACGAGGGCGCAGCATGAGCCTGTTGACCGTCGCGGGCCTGCGCGCCGGTTACGGCCACATCGAGGCGCTGCATGGTGTCGACGTGACCGTGCGCGAGGGCGAGGCAGTGACGATCATCGGCGCCAACGGCGCCGGCAAGACGACGTTGCTGCGCGCCATCGCAGGACTGCTCTCGCCCACCGCGGGGCAGGTGCATCTCGGCGACAAGCAGATGACCGGCCGGCCGGCTGAGGCATGCGTGCGGGCCGGCATCTGCCTCGTGCCCGAGGGCAGGCAGGTGTTCCAAGAGCTGCCCGTGCACGACAACCTGATGCTCGGTGCCTACCATCGCCGCCGCGACGACCTCGAACATGATCTCGCCAGCGTGTATGTGTTGTTTCCCGCCTTGGCGGGTCGTCGGAACCAGTTGGCCGGGACGCTGTCCGGCGGAGAGCAGCAGATGCTGGCGATCGGGCGTGGGCTTTTGTCGAAGCCGCGGGTGCTGCTGCTCGACGAGCCGTCCCTTGGGCTGGCGCCGATCGCCGTGCGCGAGGTGACCGCCAAGCTTGTCGCCCTGGTTGCCCAAGGCATGACGGTCCTGCTGGTCGAGCAGAATGCGCGCGCCGCTCTACAGGTGGCCTCGCGCGGCTATGTGCTCGCGCAAGGGGAGGTCGTCGTCGAAGGACCGACCGCCGAGCTGATGGACGACCCCCGCGTGCGCTCGGCGTACCTGGGCTCCCGCAACGCGCCGACTCCGAATCGGAGTGGCATCTGAACCGACCGGTTGGTGGCGAGCATCGCGGACTACCCGAGGAACGGTGAGCTGGGTTCGGCGTATCGGCCGATGCGTGGGACAGTCGGACCGGCCAGGCGGGATCGCGGGGGGAAGGAGTTCGAGCATGTCCGGTAGCCAGACAGGGGCCAGTTCGCTGCCGGGGCAACTGCCGCGGCTCACGCACGAGGAGCTCAGGCGGGCGCAGGCTGAGACCCTGGCGTCGCCGCGACGGAAGTACGGACTGGCCGCGCGGGCCTTGTTCCTTCTGCTGGACACCCTCTACGGCAAGCCTCGCACCCTGGGCAAGTTCAAGGTGCTGGAACTGGTGGCCCGGGTTCCGTACCAGTCCTGGGAGCAGGTCGCCTACATCGCCATCACCCACATGCACGAGCGGCAGGGGATGGCCCGGCGCATCCACGACCGGATCGCGGAGTGCCGCGCGCAGCAGGACAACGAGCTCTGGCATCTGCTCATCCTCGAAGAGCTCGTCGCCGGGTCCGGCCAGCGCCAGCCGCGGATCAAGTTCTTCTGGCTGCCGCAGCTGATCGCGTTCGGCTACTACCAGCTGTCCCTGCTGCTGTTCGTGATCCGCCCGGCCTGGTCCTACCGGCTGAACGCCGACTTCGAGGACCACGCCGAGCACGAGTACATGACGATGGTCGAAGAACATCCCGAATGGGAGAGCATCCCGTTCGAGTCCGAGTTCGCAGACGACTACGGGCATTTCACCTCGCGTGCGGACCTGTTCCGGCAGATCGCCCATGACGAGCGGGTACACAAGCGGGAGAGCGAGGAGCAGATGAGTCAGCCTCGTTTCAGCTGAACCGCCCCTGCATTGAGGCGAGGGGTGAATGCACTTGCGCTATCGGACGAGGTCGGGATCAGGTACGAGGCAGCCCGCACACCTGGGCGCGATCATGACGTTCCGGACAGTCTGCCGCGGAGAATGGGGCGATTCGCGTCCGAACGCCATGATCGTCCAGTGCGGGGGGCGGAACGGTGTCGTTCGCTACTCGGTTACAGCGCCGTGGACCGTCCCGGCGCGCTGTAGTGGCAGGTGGGCGACGACATTCCGGCTAACGCCTGCTGGCGAGCAGGAAGCGCGCCATCTCCGGGTGCTCGAGCTGCCAGTCCACAGGTGCCGGACCCAACTCGAGCATGCCGTCCCGGAGCACCACCTCGATGGAAGCTCCACCGGACAGCCCGAGCGCGTCCCGAAACTGCTTGGGAATGACCACTCGGCCGGCAGCATCAATGGTAGTCCGCATGGTAGCGATCATACCGGCACGGTCATCCTCCCTGGGAATTCCCACGTAGGCCCGCATCACGCCTCATTCTCGCTCCTGCGCGGCTCGGTGCCCGGGCTAGCATCGGGCGCGTCGATCCCCGCGCGTTGAGGAGTGTCCCGGTGTCCCAGCCCCCGTCGTCCGCAGTACCTGCCGCCGTCCTCGTGCCGGCCGGTACGACGGCCCGCGCGGCGCTGGGTGATGTCGGTTCCGGGCCCGACCGGGCGGTGGTCGTCCGCGACCCCGGCGGTCAGCTGCGTGATCTGGGCTGGGCGCCTGACACCGACACCGACGTCGTACCGGTGCCGATGTCCTCGTCGGACGGACGGGCCGTGCTGCGGCACTCCACCGCGCACGTTCTCGCGCAGGCGGTGCAGGGCCTGTTCCCCGGCACCCTGTTGGGGATCGGTCCGCCGATCGACAATGGCTTCTACTACGACTTCGCGCCGGCTCGGCCGTTCACCGCCGAGGACCTCGATGCCATCGAGAAGCGGATGCAGCAGATCGTCAAGGGCGGGCAGCGGTTCAGCCGCCGGGAGGTCAGCGACGCCCAGGCGGCAACGGAGTTGTCGCACGAGAGGTTCAAGCTGGAACTGATCGAACTCAAGGGATCCTCCGATGTGGCCGAGGGTGCCTCGGTGGAGGTCGGGGCCGGCCAGCTGACCATGTACGACAACCTCGATGCGCGCAGCGGCGAGCGGGTGTGGACCGACCTGTGCCGGGGTCCGCACCTGCCCACCACCCGGGACATCCCGGCATTCAAGCTGATGCGCAGCGCCGCGGCGTACTGGCGGGGGAGTGAGAAGAACCCGCAGCTGCAACGGATCTACGGCACCGCGTGGGAGTCGCGTGAGGCGTTGAAGGAGCACACCCGGCTGCTGGAGGAGGCGGCCAAGCGCGACCACCGGAAGATCGGCGCGGACCTGGACCTGTTCAGCTTCCCGGAGGAGATCGGCTCCGGGCTGGCCGTCTTCCACCCGAAGGGCGGGATCATCCGCCGGGAGATGGAGGACCACTCACGGCGGCGGCACGAGCAGGCCGGGTATGAGTTCGTCAACACCCCGCACATCACCAAGGCGCCACTGTTCGAGACCTCCGGGCATTTGGAGTGGTACGCCGACGGCATGTACCCGCCGATGAAGATGGAGGGCGCGGACTACTACCTCAAGCCGATGAACTGCCCCTTCCACATCCTGATCTTCCGGTCGCGTGGGCGGTCGTACCGGGAACTGCCGCTTCGCCTCTTCGAGTTCGGGACGGTCTATCGGTACGAGAAGTCTGGCGTGGTGCACGGCCTGACCCGGGTCCGTGGCATGACCCAGGACGACGCCCACATCTTCTGCAGCAAGGAGCAGATGGGTGAGGAACTGGCGGACGTGCTGGACTTCGTGCTCGGGCTACTGCGGGACTACGGGCTGACCGACTTCTATCTCGAGCTGTCCACCAAGGACGACTCGCCGAAGTTCATCGGCGCCGACGACCAGTGGGAGGAGGCCACCGAGGCCCTACGGCAGGCCGCCGAGAAGTCCGGTCTGGAGTTGGTGCCCGACCCCGGCGGTGCATCGTTCTACGGACCGAAGATCTCGGTGCAGGCGCGGGACGCGATCGGCCGCAGCTGGCAGTTGTCGACGATTCAGGTCGACTTCCAGTTGCCGCAGCGCTTCGGCATCGAGTACCAGTCGGCCGAGGGCGGCCGGCAGCAGCCAATCATGATCCACCGGGCGTTGTTCGGGGCCATCGAGCGGTTCTTCGGCATACTGACCGAGCACTACGCCGGTGCCTTCCCGGCCTGGCTCGCTCCGGTGCAGGTGGTCTGCATCCCGGTCACCGACGAGCAGGTGCCCTTCCTCGGCCGGGTCGCCGAGCTGCTGCGTGCCTCCGACGTACGGGTGGAGGTCGACGATTCCGCCGACCGGATGCAGAAGAAGATCCGCACCGCGGGCAAGCAGAAGGTGCCGTTCGTGCTGATCGCCGGTGAGGAGGACCAGGGCAACTACGCGGTGTCCTTCCGCTACCGCGACGGCTCGCAGCGAAACGGCATCCCGGTGGAACAGGCGGCTCGCGAGATCGCCGCGCTGATCGGCTCGCGGACCAACGACGACCCGAGCGCGGATCGCCTACCGGCATGAGTACGGCGGGGGAGCCGGCGGAACTGTCCGAGCAGACCGGCGTCGGGGTGCCCGACGCCTTCCAACGGTTGTGGACGCCGCACCGGATGGCCTACATCAGGGGCGAGGGCAAGCCGGTCGACGACGCGGACTGCCCCTTCTGCCGGATCCCGCGGATGACCGACACCGAGGGGCTGCTCGTCGCCCGCGGCGAGCTGGTCTACGTCGTGCTGAACTTGTACCCGTACAACTCCGGGCACCTCATGGTCTGCCCGTACCGGCACCTGGCCGACTACACCGAACTCGACGACGCCGAGGTGGCTGAACTTGCCCGCTTCACCCAGCTGGCGATGACGACCATCCGCTCGATCAGCAATGCCCAGGGTTTCAACATCGGGATGAATCAGGGCCAGATCGCCGGTGCCGGCATCGCCGCACACCTGCATCAGCACGTGGTACCGCGCTGGGGTGGCGACACGAACTTCATGCCGGTGGTGGGCCACACCCGGGTGCTGCCACAGTTGCTCGCCGAAACCCGCGCCCTGCTCGCCGAAGCCTGGCAGCGGTAACCGTTACAGCCATGATCACCCAACTAGGGCGGCGTCCACAGGCGGCTACGGCTTTCCACAGCGCCACGCACGGACGCCTTTGCGGCGGCCAGCTGGCGAAGTCTGCGCTCCGTGGAGAGCGCGGTGTTGACAACGGCCGCAGCGGCGGCTGTCGGGCTGAGCCGGCATGCGGGTGCTACACCGGGTCGAGCGGGGGCTCTGGCAGCGGGTTCTGCCGGGCGTGTTCGTGACTCACGGCGGCACGCCCACCGCAGACGAGCTGGCCAGGGCTGCGCTCGCCTTCGCCGGCGACTGTGCTGCCCTGTCCGGCAGCCATGCCCTGCAGCGCTTCGGTATCCGCGCTGCGCCGGCGGGGGCGCTCGCGGCTCCTGGTGCTCACGCCGCTGCGTAACGCCCAACGTAGCGCCGGTTTCGTTGTGGTTCGCCGAACTCACCTGTCGCCGATCCGTCCGGTACAGCGCGGCGGGTTGGCCCTCGCGCCGATCCCGCGAGCCGTCATCGACACCTGCATGGGCCTGCGGTCGCAGGGCACGGTGCGGTCGATTGTGGCTGAGGTCGTCCAACGCGGTCGTTGCTCCGCCGCTGAGCTCGGAGTCGAGCTGGCTCGCTCGGCTACCCGCGACAGCGCATTCTGCCGGGCCGCCATCCGCGAGGTGGGAGCCGGTGCCTGGTCGGCTCCGGAGTGCGAGGTGGGCGAGCTGCTCCGCGCCGCGGAACTGCCCGCATTCGAGCAGAACGTCGATGTGTACGACGCAGCCGGGAACTGGCTGGCGTGCGGCGATGTGGTGTGGAGGCAGCTCCGGGCCATCCTCGAGGTGGACAGTCGTGAGCACCACGCGGATCCCCAGGCGTGGGAACGAACCCTGCAGCGGCATAACCTGCTCGCAGCCGCCGGATGGGCGCTGCTGCACTATCCGCCCGGCGTGCTGCGTGCAGACGGCGAGCGCGTGATCATCGCCGTCAGGAGGCGGCCATCGCGGCCAAGGCGGTGCGTGCCTCGTGTTCGGGCATCGGCTCGTAGCGCAGGAACTTGCGGCGGAACTGACCGGTGCCCGCAGTCATCGCCCGCAGGTCGATGGCGTAGCGCATCAGGGCGCTCTCGGGAACTTCGGCGCTGACGACGGTCCGCTCGCCGGGTACCGACTCGGTGCCAGTCACGTGGCCGCGGCGGCCGGACAGGTCGCTCATGATCGTCCCCACGTGCTCGTCCGGAACGGCGATCGCCACCTCGTGCACGGGTTCGAGCAGCTGGGTCTGCGAGGCCTTGGCGGCTTCGCGCAGCGCCAGTGCCCCAGCGGTCTGGAACGCCGCGTCGGAGGAGTCCACGCTGTGCGCCTTGCCGTCGAGCAGCGTGACTCGCAGATCGACGACGGGGAATCCGGAGCTGAAGCCCCGCGCCATCTGGGTGCGCACTCCCTTTTCCACCGACGAGACGAACGCGCCGGGGATCGCCCCGCCGACGATCTTGTCGACGAACTCGAACCCGTCGCCGCGTGGCAGTGGCTCGACCCGGATCTTGCAGACGGCGAACTGGCCATGGCCTCCGGACTGCTTGACGTGCCGTCCAAGCGCCTCTGCCGGACCGGCGAAGGTCTCCCGCAGCGCGACAACGACCGGTACGACGTCCAGCTCCACGCCCTGCGCGCGCAGCCGGTCAAGAATCACGTCGGCGTGTGCCTCGCCCATGCACCACAGCACAAGTTGATGCGTCTCGGGGTTCCGCTCCAGCCGCAGCGTCGGATCCCCGGCGGTGAGCCGGGACAGCCCCTTGGCCAACGCGTCCTCGTCGCTGCGCGTCTTGGCGCTCACCGCGACCGGAAGCAGCGGTTCGGGCATGTCCCACGCCGCAACGATCAGCGGGTGGTCCTTGCCCGAGATCGTGTCGCCGGTCTCCGCCGACGTCAGCTTCGTCAGCGCGCAGATGTCACCCGCGACGGCCTTGGCCATCGGCCGCAGGGTGGAGCCCAGCGGCGACATCAGATGCGCCAGCCGCTCGTCCACGTCGTGGTCGGCGTGACCGCGCTCGGCCAGCCCGTGACCGGAGACGTGGACGGCGGTGTCCGGCCGCAGCGTCCCCGAGAACACCCGCACCAGCGACACCCGTCCGACGTACGGGTCGACGGTGGTCTTGACCACCTCCGCGACCAGTGGGCCGCTCGGGTCACAGCTGAGCGCGTCGTGGGGTGCACCATCGGTACGGCTGACCGGCGGCGCCTCGTGCTCGAGCGGTGAGGGGAACCCGCCGGTGACGAGCTCCAGAACCGCGCTGATGCCCAACCCGGTCACCGCGCTGATGCCCAGTACCGGATGGAACGAGCCACGTGCGACTGCGGTCTCCAGGTCGTCTATCAACGTGTCGACGTCCAGGGTTTCGCCCTCGAGGTAGCGCTCCATGAGCGTCTCGTCCTCGCTCTCGGCGATGATCCCCTCGATCAGGGCGTTCCGGGCGTCCTCGATCAGCTGCGTGTGTTCCGGCTCGGGCTCGCGCACGGTCGGCGTGGGGCCGCCACCGCTGTGGTCGTAGATCTTCGTGCTCAGCAGGCCGATCAGGGCGACCGCTGGCTGCTCGTCCCCCGCGTCTGCGTGCACGGGGAGGTACAGCGGCAGCACGCCCTCGCCGAATACCCGCTGGCACACCGCTACCGACTCCTCGAAGTCCGCCCGCGGGTGGTCCAGCCGGGTCACGACGACAGCCCGCGGCATCCCCAGGGTGGCGCACTCCTCCCACAGTGCGACGGTTGCGGCGTCGACACCGTCGACCGCCGACACCACGAACAGGGCGGCATCGGCTGCCCGCAGGCCAGCGCGAAGCTCGCCCACGAAGTCGGCGTACCCGGGGGTGTCCAGCAAGTTCACCGTCACGCCGTCGACGAGCATCGGCGCTACCGACAGGGTCACCGAACGCTGCTGCTTGACCTCGGTCGGATCGCTGTCGCAGACGGTCGTGCCTTCGGTGACCGTGCCCATTCGGGAGATCGTCCCGGTCGCGGCCAGTAACGCCTCGGCCAACGTGGTCTTGCCCGCACCCGCGTGACCGACCAGGGCCACATTGCGAATGCGGGCCGGATCCTCAGCGGGTACGACGGACGCTTCCTGTGTTCTTGCCATGACAGCCTCCCGGTCATCCGCTGGATGCCCGATTCGACACCTCAGGCAGCGGCGGGGCAAGTGCAACGGCTGACCGGATCGGTGTCAGCAGGTGACTACGCTGGAGCACCACACCGGCCGATCGGAAGCGTGATGCTCAACATCTTCGCCCGGGCCTCGGTTGCCAAGGCCCTGCAGCCGCTGGGCGAGCGCCTCGCCAGAGCGGGGGTGAGCGCCGACGCGGTGACCCTGCTCGGGACCGTGGGCGCGGTGGCGGCGGCCGTGGTCTTCCTCGGCCGTGGTCAGTTCTTCGTCGGCACGTTGGTGATCACCGTCTTCGTGCTCTTCGACCTCGTCGACGGTGCGCTGGCCCGGGCGCGCGGTCGCAGTTCGCCGTTCGGCGCCGTACTGGACTCCACCTGCGACCGGATCGCCGACGCGGCGATCTTCGGCGCCCTCGCCTGGTGGTACGCCGGCCCCGGCGACAGCCAGCCGTTGTTTCTCGCGGCCCTCCTGTGCCTGGCCCTTGGCGCGCTCACGTCGTACATCAAGGCGCGCGCCGAAGGCGCCGGGCTGCGCTGCGACGTGGGCGTCGCCGAACGGGCCGAGCGGCTCATCGTGGTGCTGGTGGGCACCGGGCTCCAGGGGCTCGGCGTCCCGTTCGCCTTCGCTGCGGCCCTGTGGCTGCTCGTCGCCGCGACCGCCGTTACCGTCGTACAGCGGCTCGTGGAAGTACGCCGGCAAGCTGCGCTGGTGAGCGCTCAGCCGCCTCCCCGGTGAGCACCGACACCATGCATCATCGGGGTGCTGTCGCGCGGGAGCGGCTGACCGACCGTGGGTTCGCCGTCGGCTGGTCGGTCGTCAAGGCGCTGCCCGAACCGGCCGCCCACTCGCTGTTCCAGGCCGCAGCCGACCTCGCCGCACGCCGAAACGGTGCGGCAGTAGGCCAACTGCGTGCCAACCTGCGCCGCGTCCTCGGCCCGTCCGCGCCCCCGGAAGCGCTCGAGGAGGTGGTACGCCGAGGCATACGCTCCTACGGCCGCTACTGGAAGGAGACGTTCCGGCTCCCGGTGATGGACCCGGCAGATGTCGTCGCCCGGACCGACACCACCGGCTGGGAGCACGTCGACGGCCCGCGCGCCGCCGGGCGCGGAATCGTCGTGGCGCTGACCCACTCCGGCAACTGGGACGCCTACGGGATCGTCTACCGCGACCACCTCGGCGAAGGATTCACGACGGTGGCCGAGCGGCTGCGCCCCGAGGCGCTGTACGACCGGTTCGTCGCCTACCGCGAGCGGCTCGGCATGGAGGTGCTCCCGCTGACCGGCGGCGAGCGCCCCGTCGCGTCGGTGCTCACCGAGCGGCTCCGGGCCGGCCGCTGCATCTGCCTGCTCGCCGAGCGTGACCTGTCCCGGCAGGGCTTGCCGGTGCGGTTCTTCGGCGAGACGGCCACCGTCCCGCCGGGGCCGGCGCTGCTGGCTGCGACGACGGGCGCGGCGCTCGTTCCGATGAACGGTTCGTACACCGAAGGCGGCTGGCGGATGCGCTTCCACCCGGAGATCGAGATCGCTGCGACCGGCCGGCTCCGCGATCGGGTAGTCCACGCCACCCAGGCGCTGATGACGGTGTTCGAGGATGGCATCGCCGCGCATCCGGAGGACTGGCACATGCTCCAGCCGCTCTGGACCGCCGATCGGACCGGTCGGTGAGGCGAGAGCGCCGGAGCCGAGCATCGCAGGAGTTGCTCGGCGCGCGCGCAGCGCGCCAAGACACACCGCACGAGGCGGACCAGCAATGAGAGTCGGCCTGGTTTGCCCATACACCTGGGACATCCCCGGTGGAGTCCAGTTCCATGTCCGCGACCTCGCCGAGACGCTGATCGGGCTCGGCCACGAGGTGTCTGTGCTCACCCCGGCCGACGACGAGTCGACGTTGCCACCGTACGCCGTGTGCGCCGGGCGAGCGGTCGCCGTCCGCTACAACGGCGCGGTCGCCCGGATGCAGTTCGGCCCGGTGTCCGCGGCCCGGGTACGCCGCTGGCTCAAGTCGGGGCATTTCGACGTACTGCACGTCCATGAGCCGGCCGCGCTGAGCCTGTCGCTGCTGACCTGCATGCTGGCGACCGGGCCGATCGTGGCGACTCTGCACGCCGCGTCGACCCGCCTGTCCTTGCTCGCCGCGGCCCAGGGGGTCCTGCAGCCGTTCATGGAGCGGATCAGCGGCCGGATCGCGGTGTCCGACCTGGCCCGCCGGCTCCAGGTCGAACACCTCGGCGGCGACGCCGTCGTGATCCCGAACGGGGTGGACGTACGGCGCTATCGATGCGCGGCGGCGTTGCCCGGATACCCGCGGGAGGGCGGCACGGTCGGATTCATCGGCCGGTACGACGAACCGCGCAAGGGCATGCCGGTGCTGCTGGAGGCAATGGCCGCGCTCGCGCCGGACCGGCCGGGGTTGCGGCTGGTGGTGGCCGGCCGCGGTGACTCCGACGAGTTCCTCGCCGACCTGCCGGACGCGCTGCGGGGTCGCGTGGACCTGCTCGGCGTGCTGTCCGAGCCCGACAAGGCCTCGCTGCTGCGCTCGGTCGACGTCTACTGCGCGCCGAACACCGGCGGGGAGAGCTTCGGCGTGATCCTGCTCGAGGCGATGGCTGCGGGCGCGCCCATAGTGGCCAGCAACCTGGACGCGTTTCGCCGGGTGCTGGATGACGGGCGGGCCGGCGTCCTGGTGCCAGTAGAAGATGCCGATGCCCTCGCGTCCGCACTCGCGCAGGTGCTCGAAGACCCGGCCTGCCGGGATTCCCTCGTCACCGCGGGGGAGAGCGCCGTCGCGGCGTACGACTGGCCGGTCGTGGCCGATCGCATCCTCGGGGTCTACGAGACCGTGGTGGCCGCGGCGCCGGGTCACGTGGACGCGGTTCCCGAGACCGAGGACGAATTACCCGAGTCCCCGTCGACGCGCTGGTCCTGGCGCTCGCTCGCCGGACGCAGCCCGTCGGGTCACTAGCCTTGCCTCGTGGGGTGGCTCGTCGCCGCGGTGGTACTCATCGTGCTGCTCGCTGTCTGGGTCACCTGGACGGCTAACCGGATCGACCGGCTGTTCGAGCGGGTCGAGGCCGCTCGGGCCTCGTTGGATGCCCAGCTGGTACGACGGTCGGCCGCTGCCCAGGCACTTGCCGGAGAGGACGGCGAGGCGGTGGGTCAGCCGCTGGCCGCCCAGCTTCGCAGGGCTGCTCACGACGCGCTGACCGCCGATGACGCCGGCCGGGAGGCCGCCGAGAACGATCTCGGTCGGACCCTGATCCAGCTCGAGGGCGCGTCGCTCGACCGGCGGCTGCTCGCGGAGCTGCACGAGGCGGCGACCCGCGTCGGTCTCGCCCGCCGGTTCTACAACGACGCCGTACGGGACCTCAGGGACCTTCGTGGCCAGCGGATGCCACGGCTGCTCAGACTCGGCGCCCGCCGACCGGTGCCGGGCTACTTCGAGATCGACGACCGTCAACTCTCGCCTTGAGACACTCGCGGCGCCCGCACCTCCCTGGATACGCTCGGTGCCCCGTCGCCCGCTCACCGTAGGGCGCAGAAAATGCGTACGAAGCTTGCCGTGACACTGTCGCTGATCGCCATGTTGGTCGTTGGTGCTGGCATCTGGGCCAGCTCCGCGCAGGGCATCACGGCTCCGGAGCAGTTCACCTTGGCCGGCCGGGACACCGAGGAGGCCGAACTGGATCTGGGGGGCACCGGGGCCGTCACTCGGTGATCAGCTCGTCTTCGCCGGTCCGCTGTTTGCCGCCGGCCGGGTGGAGTCTGGGCGCATCGACGGGTACTGCGTCTCCACCAGCAACCCCGGGGGGTCCGACGAGCAGCGCCAGCTGTGTGTCACCACGGCGACGATCGGCATCGCGAACGGCGAGACCGAGATCGAAATGACCGGCGTCGGCCGGATCGAGTCTGAGGATGTGGTGTTCGCGGTGACCGGCGGCACCGGCACGTACGCCAACGCCCGCGGGCAGGTCACAGTCGACTACTCCGACGACCGCGGAATCAAGCTGAGGTTCACCGTCATCCCGTAGCCACTCTGGTCGGCATGATCATCGGGCAGGGGCGGTGCGCGCCGTACGCCGTCGTGTTCCCGCTGGCCAACCGCGATCCGGAAGTGGATCCGATCGCCGCTCGCAAGCACGCGACGGTGGTCGCCTCCGGGCGCTCCCGACGTGCTGAACCAGATCAACAACGTGCTGGCGTTCCCCGGCGTCTTCCGCGGATTGCCCGATGCTCGGGCCTAGGACATCACGACGGAGATGCTGCTCGCCGCCGTCCGGGAAACCGCCGCGCCAGGCTGTCCGTTCAGGCATGGGCGCGCCAGCCCACGAAAGTGGTCACAAACAACACGTCCGACCGCCTGAGGCATGTTGTTGGTGACCACTTAGTGGCTGATGGGGCCATCGACAGACCTGCCGTGGGCGGTGCCGGCAGTGGGCGCCGAACCCCATTTTGTGCCGGTAGGTGGCCGTCATAGGCAGGGCCGGTCGAGCGTTCAACGTTGTGCAAGCCAGCGACGTTGACGTATTCCTGGCAGGGTGGATCGGCTGTGCGCATGTCAGCGGCCGCGGGCGATGTCGTCGATGGACTGGCCGTCGAGCGCCTCGATCGTCTCCGACACGTGCCGCTCATCTTCGGCCGGCCAGCGGCGGTGTTGCAGGATGCTGAGCGCAAGAACAATGCGGCGGTGCAGGTCTTCGGCATCGGGGGCGGTCCGCGACGAGGCTAGGGTCGGCAATCGGATCAGACCATGGTCACCGACCATGGTAGGTTGAGGGTGTGGAGTCGATGGCAATTTCGGAGTTCAAGGCCAAGTGCCTGGCTGTGCTGGAAACCGTCAGGCGAACCGGGGAGCCGGTTCAGGTCACCAAGCGTGGAACGCCTATCGCCGAAATCGTGCCTCCGTCGCGGCCAGCCACCGAAGATCGAGCACTCGGCACCGCGGTGGGGACCGGCCGCATCGTCGGCGACGTGCTGGAACCGGTTGATGCGCGCGAGTGGGAGACGTTGCGGGCGTGAGGCTGCTGCTGGACACGCACGTCTGGCTCTGGAGCCTGCTCGCCCCGACGCGGCTGAGTCGTTCCGCTGCCGAGTCCCTCGAGGATGTCGCCAACGAGCTGTGGCTGTCACCGGTCAGCGTCTGGGAAACCCTCCTGCTCATCGAGAAGGGTCGGGTGGAGGTTTCAGTTGATCCCTCACGCTGGGTGAAGTCCGTGCTGCAGAGCTTCCCGGTGCGAGATGCCCTGATGTCCCGACAGATCGCCGTACTCAGCCGATCGGTCGAGGTCAAGCATCAGGATCCGGCCGACCGGTTCATCGCAGCAACTGCGATGGCCTACGACCTCACGCTCGTGACGGCCGACCAACGGCTCCTGGCGGGTGCGCCGTATGAGGTGCTGACGGCGGCCTGAGCCACCTCAGTGGGCCGTACCATGGGAGATCGAGTCGACGCTTCGGAAGGTATTGCCGTGTCCACGCCCAGCCCAGCACCCTCCACCGGCACCGCCCGCGTCAAGCGCGGCATGGCCGAGATGCTCAAAGGCGGCGTCATCATGGACGTCGTCACGCCGGACCAGGCGAAGATCGCCGAGGACGCTGGTGCCGTCGCCGTGATGGCGCTGGAACGGGTGCCGGCCGATATCCGGGTCGAGGGCGGCGTCGCCCGGATGAGCGACCCGGACATGGTCGACGGCATCATCGCGGCGGTATCCATCCCGGTGATGGCCAAGGCCCGGATCGGTCATTTCGTCGAGGCGCAGGTGCTGCAGTCCCTCGGTGTGGACTACGTCGACGAGTCCGAGGTGCTCAGCCCGGCCGACGAGGCGCACCACATCGACAAGTGGGCGTTCACCGTCCCCTTCGTGTGCGGCGCGACGAACCTCGGCGAGGCGGTCCGCCGGATCTCCGAAGGCGCGGCGATGATCCGCTCCAAGGGCGAGGCCGGCACCGGCAACGTCGTGGAGGCCACCCGCCACATGCGCGCGATCCGCGCGGAGATCCGCCGGCTCACCCTGCTCGACGACACCGAGCTGTACGTCGCGGCGAAGGAGCTGCGGGCGCCGTACGACGTCATCAAGGAGATCGCCGAGACCGGAAAGCTGCCGGTGGTGCTGTTCACCGCCGGCGGCATCGCCACGCCGGCCGACGCGGCGATGATGATGCAGCTCGGCGCCGAGGGCGTGTTCGTCGGCTCCGGAATCTTCAAGTCCGGCGATCCGGCCAGCCGAGCCGAGGCGATCGTCAAGGCGACCACGTTCCACGACGACCCGGATGTCATCGCGAAGGTCTCCCGAGGGCTCGGTGAGGCCATGGTCGGACTCAACGTCGAGCAGCTGTCGCCTGACCAGCGCTTCGCCGGCCGCGGTTGGTGAGTCGCCGGCGTCCGGGGACGCTGCTGCCGCGGTTCCTGGGTCTGCTGTTCCTGACGATGGCTGCCGGGCAACTCAGCGCCCTGGCCGGCTTCCGCGCCATCCTGGCGACCTACGACTTCGGCGGTCCTCCGCTCCTGGCGGTGCTGCTGCTCGCGGGTGAGTTGCTGGCCGGCGGGTGGCTGCTCTTCGCCCCACGGCAGCGGCCGATCGTCCCGGCCGTCATCTTCGCCGGTACGTCGGTGCTCTGGTCGCTGCTGGCTGCCCAGGCGTTCGTGCGCGGACTGGTAGTGCCCAACTGCGGCTGCTTCGGGATCTACCTGGGCCAGCCGCTGCGGTGGTGGGTACTGCTCCAAGACGCCCTGCTGCTGAACCGTGCCCCACGGCGGCGGAGCCGCGATGCGTGGTCGCGCCGCACTGTGCTTCTCCGGTGAATGCGCCGGTCATCGGCGTACTGGCGCTGCAGGGCGACGTCCGGGAGCACCTCCGGGCGCTGGCGGACTGCGGGGCCTCCGCGCGGCCGGTCCGCCGTCCCAGCGAGCTGGACGCCGTCGACGGCATCGTGCTACCCGGCGGGGAGTCGACGACGATCGCGAAGCTCGCGGCCGCGTTCGACCTGCTGGAGCCGTTGCGTGCCGCAGTGCGCGGTGGGCTGCCGGCGTACGGCTCCTGCGCCGGGATGATCCTGCTCGCGGACCGGATCGTCGACGCGCCGGCCGGGCAGCAGACGATCGGCGGCATCGACATGACGGTGCGGCGCAACGCCTTTGGGCGGCAGGTGGACTCCTTCGAAGGAGACCTGGACTTCCCGGCGCTGGGCGAGCAGCCGGTGCACGCGGTGTTCATCCGGGCCCCGTGGGTGGAGGGTGCCGGACCGGGGGTGGAGGCGCTCGCCCGCATCCCGGTCGGTGAGGCCGCCGGTAGGATCGTCGCGGTGCGGCAGGGAGCGTTGCTCGCCACCGCGTTCCACCCCGAGATGACCGGTGATCCCCGGGTGCACGAGCTGTTCGTGCGGATCGTGAAGGAGGCGACTTCAGCATGAGCGGGCATTCCAAGTGGGCCACCACCAAGCACAAAAAGGCCATCGTCGACGCCAAGCGCGGCAAGCTGTTCGCGAAGCTGATCAAGAATGTCGAGGTGGCCGCGCGGACCGGTGGTGCGGACCCCGTCGGCAACCCGACGCTGTACGACGCTGTACAGACCGCGAAAAAGGCCTCCGTGCCGAACGACAACATCGATCGTGCGATCAAGCGGGGGGCGGGGCTGGAGGCCGGCGGAGCGGACTGGCAGCACATCACCTACGAGGGCTACGGGCCGGCCGGGGTCGCGTTCCTGATCGAGTGCCTGACCGACAACCGCAATCGGGCGGCGATGGAGGTCCGGACTGCGATGAGCCGCAACGGCGGGACGATGGCCGACCCCGGTTCGGTGTCCTATCTGTTCAACCGCAAGGGCGTCGTGATCGTGCCGAGCGCTGGTCTGGATGAGGACGACGTGCTACTTGCGGTGCTGGATGCAGGTGCCGACGAGGTCAACAACCTGGGCGATTCCTTCGAGGTCGTGAGTGAAGCCGCGGACCTCGTTGCGGTGCGAACGGCTCTGCAGCAGGCGAGGATCGACTACGACTCGGCCGAGGTCTCGTTTCTGCCCAGCGTGCAGGTGGAGCTGGACGAGCAGAGCGCTGCTCGGGTGTTTCGGTTGATCGACGCCCTGGAGGACTGCGACGACGTGCAGAACGTCTGGGCCAACTTCGATGTGTCCGACGAGGTGATGGCTTCGGTCGGCTGACGGTTCGCCAACAGCGGTGCGATGCTGGCGGTCGACGGATAGACATTCGGCGTGTCGGATGTGTCGAGGCAACCGGTCGAGGCAGGATGGAACGCGCATACGAAGAACCGGGCCCCTCCATGTATGAGATGGAGGGGCCCGGCTCGGCAGCACCGGCTCCGGCCGTCGATCGCTCGTCGGCCAGCGCCCGTGCGCCCCGCCGCCAGCCGGTTGGTCCTAGCGCACGACCCTCCGGTCTCCCAGTGGTCTTGCACCCCCCGGATGTGACTCCGAGATTCGGTCCTCCGTTGCCGGTGACGTGATGCACTGTGTAGTCGCCGAACCGCTTGTCCCGCAAGGGTTTTTGCAATGTTTTCTGGACTTTCTCCCGATCATTGTTGTGGTCCACAGATACCTGCGCGTTATCCCCAGCTTGGCTGTGCTTTTCCCAGGGATGTCCACCAGTTTGTCCACAGCAGACGGTTGTTGATGGCACCTGCGTGTCGGGCGTGACCGGCCCTCGGAACCCCGGATACCGTGTCGAACGTCTGTTCGGTCAGGAGACAGGATGCTGCGGGTGCTCGGCGTGGATCCGGGGTTGACCCGGTGCGGCTTCGGCATTGTCGAGGGCCGCGCCGGCCGGGCGCTGACCGAAGTCGGTCACGGGGTGATCCGCAGCGCAGCAACCGAGGACGTCGGCACCCGATTGGCAGCGCTCGCCGCCGGCCTCGACCGGGCCATCGCCACCTACCATCCGGACGTCGTCGCTGTCGAGCGGGTCTTCAGCCAGCACAACGTCCGTACGGTGATGGGTACGGCGCAGGCCGCCGGGGTGGCGATCCTGGTGGCCACCATGGCTGGGTTGCCCGTCGCGCTGCACACACCGAGCGAGGTCAAGGCGGCGGTGACCGGATCCGGCCGGGCGGACAAGCCGCAGGTGACCACCATGGTGACGCGGCTGCTCGGGCTGGCCGCACCGCCGTCGCCAGCCGACGCCGCCGATGCGCTGGCACTGGCGATCTGCCACATCTGGCGTGGTGGCGCGCAGGCCAGGCTCGATCGGGCACTGTCGGCCAGCAGGGCCGACCGGTGATCGCCAGCGTGAGGGGTCAGGTGCTCGCCCTTGGCCCGGACAGCGCGGTGATCGAGCTCGGTGGGCTTGGTGTGAGCGTGCAGTGCACTCCGGGCACACTCGCCCGGCTGCGGATCGGTTCACCCGGCCGGCTGGCCACCTCACTCGTCGTGCGGGAGGACTCGCTCACGCTGTACGGCTTCGCGGACGACGACGAGCGGGGACTGTTCGAGATGCTGCAGACCGCCAACGGTGTGGGGCCCCGGCTGGCGCAGGCGATGCTCGCGATCCACCCGCCGCGGGAGATCCGCCGGGCGGTGGTCACCGCCGACGTCGCGACGCTCACCAGAGTTCCCGGGATCGGGCGGAAGGGCGCGGAGAAGCTGATCGTCGAGCTGCGGGACCGGATCGGCTCGCTCAGCGACGACGTTCCCGGTTCGGCCCCCGGGCCGATCACACCGTCGGCCCCCTGGCGGGATCAGCTTCGGCAGGCTCTGGTCGGTCTCGGGTGGAGCGCCAAGGAGGCCGAGGACGCCGTGGCCGCCGTCGAGCCCGAGGCGGGAACCGACGTGGAGCTGGCTGTTCTGCTGCGCGGTGCACTGCGGATGCTGGGCCGCACGTGACCGGCAGGTCGCCCGTGCGGGCGGTGGGCGGATGAGTGAACCGAGCGTTTCTGCTCGTATTGGAGGTGATTCCGGTCGTGCAGCGACCCAAATCACCTCCAACGATGCCGTTTCGCGCCGCATGCCGGGGGGTGCCCGCGTAGTTGTTGCCCCGCCCGCCTTCGTCCCATTCGCTCTCGGGTGCTCTGCGCCGCGCTTGCTCAGCGTGTGCTCCCGGACGGAGCCCGACGCGGCACTTCCCGCCGCCGAGGCGGAGCCGACGGTCTCATGACGGAGGAGGGTGCCCCGCCGGAGGGAGACCTCGGCGTCGACGGCGACGCGCTGGTGTCGCCGTACGCCGACATCGACGACCGGGAAGTCGAGTCATCGCTGCGCCCCCGCCGGCTTGCCGACTTCGTCGGTCAGGTGCGGGTGCGCGAGCAGCTGGAGCTGGTGCTGGAAAGCGCTCGGCGGCGCGGCCGGCCGCCGGATCACGTCCTGCTGTCCGGCCCGCCGGGGCTGGGCAAGACCAGTCTTGCGTTGATCATCGCTGCCGAACTCGGCGCCGCCATCCGGGTCACCAGCGGTCCGGCGATCGAGCGCGCCGGGGACCTCGCGGCCATGCTGTCCTCACTCGCCGACCGCGACGTCCTGTTCATCGACGAGATCCACCGCATCGCCCGACCGGCCGAGGAACTGCTCTACGTCGCGATGGAGGACTTCCGGGTCGACGTCGTGGTCGGCAAGGGGCACGGCGCGACCGCCATCCCGCTGGAAGTGGCCCCCTTCACCCTCGTCGGTGCCACGACGAGGTCCGGGTTGCTGACCGGGCCGCTGCGGGACCGGTTCGGGTTCGTCGCCCACATGGACTTCTACAGCCAGCCGGAGTTGGAGCAGGTGCTCCGGCGCAGCGCCGAGTTGCTCGGCGTGCGGATGCAGGCCGACGGCGGCCGCGAGATCGCCGGCCGCTCGCGTGGCACCCCGCGGATCGCCAACCGGCTGCTGCGGCGGGTGCGTGACTTCGCCGAGGTGCGCGCGGACGGCGTCGTCACGCGGGACGTCGCCCGAGCCGCCCTCGCCGTGTACGACGTCGACCAGCTCGGTCTGGACCGGCTGGACCGCTCAGTGCTCGACGCGCTGATCCGCCGGTTCGGCGGCGGGCCGGTCGGCGTGTCCACGATCGCCGTCGCGGTCGGGGAGGAGGTGCAGACGGTCGAGGAGGTGGCCGAGCCGTTCCTCGTGCGAGCGGGGCTGCTCGCCCGCACGCCGCGCGGCCGGGTGGCCACCTCGGCCGCCTGGGAGCACCTCGGGCTGCCGGCTCCGGCCGGCCTCGGGGCAGCGCCCTACGGGGGTGTGAGCCGGAGCGTTCCGGGGCGGCTGGCCGAGCAGTCCCTCTTCGACCCCGAGCAGTCCGACAGCCGCAAGCAGTGATCGTCTGCGGTCCGTCGTGCGTCGCGGGCAACTCGGGTCGCAGCTGACTGCTGACGTCGCAGCCCGTGACCCTGAGTAGTCGGGTCGGGACGCTGCAGCGGCTGGGGTTGTGGCCGGTTCCGGATCGTGCGCCTAGACTCGCCCGCGCACTGTGGCGTGAATGCGTTGAGGAAAGGGTGTTCCGTGGAGCAGCTGTTACCCGTACTGCTCATCGTGCTGGCCTTTGTGCTGCTGTTCATTCTGCCGGCTCGGCAGCGCAAGAAGCTGGCCCTGCGGCAGGCCGCGATGCAGCAGGTCCTGCAGGTCGGCACGCCGATCATGTTGACCTCTGGGTTGTACGGCAAGGTCGCGGCGTTGCAGGAAGCCAGCCTGGACGTGGAGATCGCCGCTGGGACAGTGGTGCGCTTCGCCCGGGCAGCCGTGCTGGAAGTGCGAACGACGGCTGACCCGCCCCGCGACAACCCGCGGTCCGCGGGCGGCGGGTCCGTCGACCTGGGCAAGGCGTCGGACAACTGATTCGATCCCCCGCCGGGACCGCGGGGGATACTGGCGTGGGGCACCGTCGCCCGGACGGCGCGGCGCTCACATCACCGGATGACCGAGGAGAGACGTTTTCGTGGCAGGACCGCCCGGCCAGCTGCGTACAGGGCGATACTTCGCCGCGCTGCTCGCGATCATCGCCATCCTGTACGCCCTGGTCTTCTTCGTCGGCTCGTCGAGCACCCCGCGGCTGGGCCTGGATCTGATCGGTGGTACGACGGTCACGCTGCAGGCGCAGACCGCCGATGGTCAGCCGCCGACTCCGGAGAGCCTGGAGCAGGCCCGGCAGATCATCGAGCGGCGGGTGAACGGGCTCGGTGTCGCCGAGGCCGCGGTGGTCACGGAGGGCGACACGAACATCGTCATCTCGGTGCCCGGCGATGACGGTGAGCAGGCCAAGCAGCTCGGCCAGACCGCGCAGCTGCGGCTGCGTCCCCTGGTGACTCAGCCCATCCCGGCCGGGCAGGTCCTGCCCACCGAAACGGCCGCCCCGACCGGCAGCGCAGCCCCGACCGACACCGCCGTACCAACCGGCAGCGCCGTACCGACCGACAGCGCCGTGCCGACCGACAGCGCCGTACCGACCGGTACGGGTGCGAGCGCGGCCCCCGCTCCGACGACGACCGCAGCCGGCCTCGTGGCGGCGCCGGAGTACGCCCCCGGCGACCCGACGACGACACCCCCTCCGACGTCCGATCCGGGTACGACGCCCCCCGCGGAGACGACGCCCCCCGCGGAGACGACGGGCGCCCCGGAAGCCGGCGGTAGCAGCGGGCAGCCGACAACACTGGAGCAGGCGCAGGCGCAACTGTTGACGCTGGACTGCTCCGAGCAGCAACTCGGCGCTCCACCTGAGCGGCCGGAGTCATATGTGGCCTCGTGCAGCACCGACGGATCGACGAAGTACCTGCTCGGCCCGGCGATCATCGAGGGCACGAGCATCGACGACGCCAACGCGACGTTCGACACCCAAGGGTTGCAGGGCTGGCTGGTCTTGCTCGACTTCAAGAGCGACGCCCAATCGACGTGGGCGGAGTACACCTCCGCGCACAACGTCACGGTGTCGCCGAACGACCCGGCGAACCTGGTCGCGTTCACCCTTGACGGACGGGTGGTCTCGGCACCGGAGATCCAGGGCACCATCGCCGGCCAGACGAACATCACTGGCAACTTCTCCGAGGACACCGCTCGCGACCTGGCCAACTCGCTGAAGTACGGCTCACTGCCGCTGACGTTCACGCAGGGAAACGCCGAGACAGTGTCCGGCGAGCTCGGGATCGAGCAGCTGCGGGCCGGGCTCATCGCCGGCGGGATCGGGGTCGCTCTCGTCTTCATCTATACCCTGCTGTACTACCGGCTGCTCGGGCTGGTCACCATCGCCAGCCTGTTCCTGTCCGCTCTGCTGGTGTACGCCGTGCTCGTGGTCCTCGGCCGGCAGATCGGGTTCACCCTGACCTTGGCCGGTATCGCCGGCTTCATTGTGGCCATCGGCATCACGGCGGACTCGTTCGTCGTCTTCTTCGAACGACTTAAGGACGAGGTGCAGGAGGGTCGCTCCCTGCGCTCCGCGGTGCCGCGCGCGTGGGTGCGGGCGCGGCGCACGATCCTGTCCGCGGACGCGGTGAGCTTCCTCGCGGCTGCGATCTTGTACTTCCTGGCGATCGGCGCCGTCAAGGGCTTCGCCTTCACCCTCGGCCTGTCCACGATCCTCGACCTGGTCGTCGTGTTCCTGTTCACCCACCCGCTGATCAGCGTCCTGGCCCGAAGGAAGGGGTTCAGCTCGGCGCGCTTCTCCGGACTCGGCCAAGCCTCCGCGCAGCCGATCACCGTCGACGAGCCCGCCACCGGCGCCCGCGAGCGCGCTGCCGCGCGGCGCCGGGCGAGCGCCGCCGCGAGCAGCGGGAAGGAGGCCTGACATGGCAAGCATCGGAACTCGCCTCTACCGCGGAGAACTCGGCTACGACTTCATCGGTCGAAAAAAGCGCTGGTACATCGCATCCGCGGTGTTCGTGGCGGTGTGCCTCGCCTCGATCATCTTCCGTGCCTTCAACTTCGGTATCGAATTCGAAGGCGGAAACTCCTTCCAGTTCCCCGGCACGGAGCAGCAACTCGACGAGGCCGAAGCGGCGGCACAGGCCACCGGCGTCGAGGTCGCCAGCGCGCAGGTGGTCGGTCAGGACTCGATCCTGCTGCGTACGGCGGAACTGGACAACGAGACCGCTGCAGAGGTATCTGCCGCTGTGGCCGACGCGCTCGGCATCGCGGTGTCGGACATCAGCAACTCCGCGGTCAGTGCCCGCTGGGGCGGGGACATCACGACAAAGGCGCTGCAGGCGCTGGCCGTGTTCCTCGTCGCGGTGGTCATCTTCATCGCCATCCGGTTCCAGCCGAAGATGGCCGTTGCAGCACTGGCAGCGCTGGTCAACGACCTCATCGTGGCCGCCGGGGTCTACTCGCTGGTCGGCTTCGAAGTCACGCCGTCCACCGTCATCGGGTTGCTGACGATCCTCGGCTTCTCCCTGTACGACACCGTGGTCGTCTTCGACAAGGTCGACGAGAACACCCGCGGTATCCTCGGCGGCTCGCGTACGACGTACTCCGAGGCGGCGAACCTCGCGGTCAACCAGACCCTCATGCGCTCGATCAACACGTCGCTGATCGCGCTGCTCCCGGTCGCCGGCCTGCTGTTCGTCGGGGCCGGGTTGCTGGGCGCGGGAACGCTGAAAGACCTCGCGCTCGTGCTGTTCGTAGGACTGGCGACGGGCGCCTACTCCTCGATCTTCCTGGCTACACCGATCCTGTGCGACCTCAAGGAACGCGAGCCGGCGTACGCGGCGCTGCGCAAGCGGGTCGAGGCGCGTCGGGCGTCCGGACGAGGTGCCGACGCGGAGCCGGTGCGTCCGGTCAAGGCGGCACCGAAGTCAGGGAAGGGGCCGGCAAAGGGATCCTCTCGGCCATCGAGCGGCGGCGGCAAGCCCGGCGCCCGACCGACGCCGAAGGTGAAGCAGAAGGCGACCACTTCTCAGCCCAAGAACGCTGCTGCCTCGCGCTCACCCGGTACGGCGAGCAAGCAGCCCACGGTGGCTCCAGCCTCGCCGGCAGCCGGGCGCACGTCGGTGACCGCTGTCAGAGCGGCGGACGGCTCGGCGTCGGCGAGAACCGCGGCCACCGTTGTCGCCCGGCGGGGTACCGCGACTCAGCTGGTCAAGGGCTCCGAGCCCGGTCAGCCCGCCGTAACGCCCGGCGATGCGCCACCGGCCTCGGCGGGGGCGGCCGAGGAGGCGCTACGTCCCTCGGCCCGGCGGCGCCGACCAGCGACGACGTCGCCCCCGGCCGAGGCGGAGATCGACGACGCCGAGGTGATGGGTGACGACGAGGCGGCCGAGACGGACTCCGCGGCAGCGCAGCCGGCGACGGGCGGCCAACCAACTGCTGGCTCGACCGCCGCAGCATCTGCTCCGCCGGCCGGGGCCGCAGCACCTGTCCGACCGGCAGGCCAACGAAACCGGACCGGGCGGCCCTCGGGCAGCTCCTCCACCTCCCGGCGCGGCGGCCGGCCCTCGGGCAAACGCAAGCGGTGAAGCGACCCGGCGCGGCCGGGCAGGACCTGGCCCAGCGGGTCAGCGGCTTGATCCGGGACGTGCCGGACTTCCCGCGCCCCGGGATCCTCTTCAAGGACATCATGCCGATGCTCGCCGACGGTCCCACCCTGGCCGCCGTGGTCGACCACATCGTCAGCGTGCACCGACCTGCTGGCTTCGACATCGTTGCCGGGATCGAGGCGCGCGGCTTCCTGCTTGCCGCACCGATCGCCTACGCCGCCGGTTGCGGCGTCGTCGCCATCCGCAAGGCCGGCAAGCTACCCGGGCGCTGCTTGGCGGCGTCGTACGACCTGGAGTATGGACAGGGCGTCCTGGAGTTACAGCGCGCAGCCTTGCCGGCTGGCTGCCGGGTGCTCGTGGTCGACGACGTCCTGGCCACCGGCGGAACGCTGGCCGCGGCTGGTGCCTTGACCGAGTCGGCCGGGGCGGTGGTCGCCGGGATGGCCGTCTTGGTGGAGCTGTCAGCGCTCGCGGGGCGCGAGCGGCTGTCCTCGGAAGTGACGACCCTGCTCGTCGGGTAGTACGAACGAGCCGGTGGTCGGGATCTTTTCCGGCACTCGGCACAACTGCGACAATTCGCGTGAGCAGTATCTGCGATCAGGTTGCAGGCGTGCTGGCCGCACGTAATGCTCACCAGGTGCCGGCCGCCATGGTTGGCATCGATGGTTCCAAACGCGCCGTCGCCTGAATGTCCCAATGGGGGGAAGTGAGATGTTCGACCGTACTTTTCTCACCGAAGCGATCAACCGGAGCACGGACAACCAGCTCGATCGGCGTCGGTTCTTGGCAGCAGCCGGTCTGACCGGCGTGGGCGTAGGTGCGGCGGCACTGACCGGCTCGACGGCGGCATTCGCCGAAGAGGCTGCCGGTGGTGCCATCGACGACGCGGCCATCCTGAACTTCGCGCTCAACCTCGAGTACCTCGAGGCCGAGTTCTACCTGCATGCCGTCAGGGGCTTCGGGCTCCGTCCCGGCCAGACGTCCGGCAAGGGTGACCGCGGACCGGTGTTTGGTGGCCGCAGGGTGCCGTTCGTCACCAAGTCGATCAAGCAGTACGCCGACGAGATCGCCGCCGACGAGGAGGCCCACGTCGACTTCCTTCGGGTGGCACTGGACGGATCACGGGTCGCTCGGCCCACGATCGACCTGGTCGACAGCTTCACCGCCGCCGCCATGGCGGCCGGGCTCATCGGGCCGGGTCAGACGTTCGACCCGTTCGAGAGCGAGACGAACTTCCTGCTCGGCGCGTTCATTTTCGAAGATGTCGGCGTCACCGCCTACAAGGGCGCTGCGCCGCTCCTCGCGAGCAAGGTGTTCCTCGAGGCGGCGGCCGGCCTGCTGGCCGTCGAGGCCTACCACGCGGCGAACATCCGCACCGTGATGTTCGCCAACGGCCTGGCCGCCGAAGCAAGGGCCATCTCCGACGCGCGTGACAGCCTGGACGGACCGGAGGACAAGGACCAGGGCATCACCCGCAACGGCAAGGCGAACATCGTTCCGACCGACCAGTTCGGCCTGGCATTCAGCCGGACCGCCGGTGAGGTCCTCAACATCGTCTACCTGAACCCGGCCTCGGTCAGCTCCGGCGGGTTCTTCCCCGACGGTGTGAACGGCCCGATCAACACCAGCGACGACAACGACTAGCCAGTAGTCGCCTTCCGCAGTGGCCGCCCCCGGCAGGGGGCGGCCA
>JACCTY010000003.1 GCA_013812145.1 Geodermatophilaceae bacterium
CGCCGACCTGGGTCGCCGGCGGTCCGAGGACGGGCTGGCGGCCGTCTTCAGCTCGGATCTGACCCGCGCCGTCGAGACGGCGTCGATCGCGTTCGGCGGCCGACTGCCGATTCTGCTGGACTGGCGCTTGCGCGAATGCGACTACGGCGACTGGAACGGCCACTCTCGTGAGCAGGTCCACGACCGCCGGCGAGACTTTCTCGATCAGCGGTATCCCGGCGGCGAGAGCTGGCGGGCCGCAACAGCCCGCGTTGCCGGCTTTCTCGACGGCCTGCCCGCGCGCTGGTCCGGTCGACGGGTCCTGGTGATCGGGCATCTGGCCACCCGCTGGGCTTTCGACGAAGTGCTCGCCGGCGTGCCGCTCGAGAACTCCCTCGACGAGGACTTCACCTGGCGGCCGGGCTGGGAGTACGTGCTCACGCCGACCGACCGATGATGAGGTAGGAGAAGCCGAGCACATCCCGATATCCGCGGAGCCACTGGTCGCGGTGCGCGTCGGCGGCGGCTCGGATGTGCCCGGCGTCAGGATGTTTGGTGTTTCCGAGCAGCCATTCCTCCCAGTCCGCCAGGTAGCCGGACTCGAACTCCTCCCACTCCGCGCGGGAGGCCGAGCCGATGGACAGCGGGCGGAAGCCGGCATCGATTGCGATGTCCACCACGCCGGCGAGGTCGGTGACAGTGCCCAGGCCGGCGAGCTGCTCGATCAGCTCTGCCGTGGGTGGGCGCTCCCAGATCGCGTCACCGAACAGCAGCCGGCCGCCCGGTCGAAGCAACGGATAGAGCGCGTGCAGCGCGTCCGCGCTGCTGCCGAACGCCTGACTGGAACCGAGACAGATGACGACATCGGCAGGCTCCTGCGTGGCCTCGGCTGCCGCGGCTTCGACGAACCTGACGCGGTCGGTGAGCCCCAAGCTGTCGGCGTTGGCGCGGCCGCGGGCGAGCGCCCTCGGATCGGTGTCCACCCCCACTCCGCTCGCAGCGGGTACGCAGGCCAGTACCTGCAGCAGCAGCTCACCCCAGCCGCACCCGGCGTCGAGCACGGTCCGCGGGTCCGCCGCGGCGAGCGCCGCGACCAGCCGGTGTGCCCGCATGGTGGACAGCGGGACGTTGTAGGTCAGGTAGGCGTAGTAGCCGGGACCGGCGTCTGCATCGGGCACGCCGGCAACCTAGTCGCCGCGATGTGACCGGGCATCCCATTTGGCGGCGCGGTCTCGGCCGCCCCGCCGGTTGAGCCGCGCCATCCCGGGGTCGAACGGCGATGGGGCACACTGCTGCGTATGAGCGCACCTCCCTCGCCGCTGGAGCTCTTGCCCGAGGACTGGGACCGCGCTCTGTGCGTCCCGGCGCATCCAGACGACATGGAGTACGGCGTCGCGTCCGCTGTCGCGCGCTGGACCGCTCAAGGCAAGTACGTCGCGTACGCATTGGTGACCAGCGGGGAGGCGGGGATCGACGGCGTACCGCCGGAGCAGGCAGGACTGCTGCGCGAGGAGGAGCAGCGGGCGGCCTGCGCGGCCGTCGGCGTAGACGCCGTGGAGTTCCTCGGCTTTCCCGACGGCACCTTGGAGTACGGCCTGCCACTGCGCCGGGGGATCGCTGCGGCCATCCGCAGGCATCGTCCCGACGTGGTGGTCACAGTCAATCTGAGGGACAGCTACGGCCCCGGCTCGCTCAACATGGCCGATCACATGGTCACCGGCCGTGCCACGCTCGACGCCGCGCGCGACGCTGGCAACCGGTGGGTCTTCCGCGACCTGATCGACGAGGGCCTCGAGCCATGGAACGGCGTACGGATGGTGCTGGCCGGAGGGTCGCCCGAACCGACGCATGCCGTCGACGTCGGCGGCTACATGGAGGCCGGTGTGGCCTCGCTCAAGGCGCACCGCGCCTACCTGGAGGCGTTCGGCGCCAACGCGCCGGACCCGGAGGAGATGCTGGAGGGCTTCGCCCGTGGCGCCGGCTCGCGGATCGGCGTGACGTTCGCGTCGACGTTCGAGGTCTACCCGCTTCGGCTGCTCTGAGACAGGACGCCGTGCTAGCCGCGCTGTATCGAACCGCTGGAGACTCCGGTGTCCTGTCTGTCGAAGAGGTCCGGACGCCGGACCCCGCCCCCGGCGAGGTACGGGTCCGCCTGCGTGTCGCCGGCGTGAACCCGACCGACCACAAGCGGCGCAGCAGCACCGAACCGGACGCCGACTTCCAGGTGCCGGGTCAAGACGGCGCCGGTGACATCGACGCGGTGGGCGAGGGCGTCGACCCCGCTCGGATCGGCGAGCGGGTGTGGGTCTGGTTTGCGGCCCGGCCCGCCCAGCCCGGGCAGCCCGGGCGGCCGTGGGGCACCGCCGCGCAATACACCGTCGTACCGTCCCGTCAGGCCGTCCTGCTTCCCGGTCCAGCGTCGTACGACGACGGCGCGGGGCTGGGCGTGCCGGCGATGACCGCCTGGCATTGCCTGTACGCCGAGGGCCCGGTCGAGGGCCGCACGATCCTCGTGGCAGGAGGGGCGGGAGCCGTCGGCAACGCGGCAATCGCACTGGCCCGTCGGGGCGGTGCGACGGTGATCGCCACAGTGAGCGGCCAGGACAAGGCCGCTCTCGCGCAGGCGGCGGGCGCCCACGCGGTCATGAACTACCGCGATCATGACGTCGGCGATCAGATCCGCGCCCACGCCCCCGACGGTGTGGACCGGATCGTCGAGGTGGCGCTTGGTGCGAACCTGGAACTCGATCTGGCCGCCCTGGCGCCTCGCGGCGTCATCTCGACCTACGCCGACGACGCTCTCGCCGAGCTGCCGGTACGCCGTCTGATGGTGGCCAACGCGACCCTACGGTTCGTGCTGATCTACGGCGTCACCGACGAGGCGCTGGACGCCGCGGCGGGCGGCGTGGCAGCTGCCGCCGCCGACCTTCCCCGCCTGCCGATCACCCGCTTCCCGCTGGCGGAGGTGGCGGCCGCGCACGATGCCGTAGCGCAGGGAACGCTCGGCAAGGTGCTGCTCGACATCCCCTAAGTCAGTGCAGTTCTGCCGCGAAGGGGATGGCCTCCTGCCCGCTGAAGGCGCCGGACCTGTCAGTGGTCCCGCGTCGCCGGTGGCGCGTTTCAGCTGACAGGTTCCGGTTTCCGGCCGGCGTCGGGTAACTTACAGCTGGTCCTGGCCGCTTGGCCGCTCCGGCAGTAATGGGTTCCGGCCCGTTCGTGAACCCATGGGAGTCATCGAGTCTTGGCTGGCCGTCACCGCGCGCCCGGGCGCTCTCGCTCCCCGCGGGTAGCGCTACCTCGCAACGCCCGACCGGGAGCGGCTGCAGGCTTGGCCGGTCTGCTCGCGGTCGCGCTGTGCGCAGCAACGCTGGCGCCCGGACCGGCGCCCGACGCGCACCCCGCGGTGGCCCGGCTCGACGGCCCGGTGCCGCTTCGGCTCGGCGACGAGGGGACCTCGCGCGACGCCGGTCGGTCAGACCTCACGCAGGAGGCCGAGGCCGCGGCCGCCCAGGCGTTCGCCGACGCCGCCCGCGCGGCCGAACGGCAGCGGATGCGGGAGCAGGCAGCGGCGAAGACCGCTGGCGCCCCCGACTCCACCGTCCCCGCCATCCCGGTGCAACCGCCCGGCGGTACGTCGGAGCAGAACCGGGAACTCGGTCGGTTCATGACGCTGGAGTACGGGTGGGACGAGGGGCAGTTCGACTGCCTCGACCGGATCTGGAGCCAGGAGTCGAACTGGCAGACCACCGCGGAGAACCCGTCCTCCGGCGCGTACGGCATCCCGCAGTCGCTGCCGGCCAGCAAGATGGCCAGCGCCGGTGACGACTGGCGCACCAATCCGGCCACCCAGATCGAGTGGGGACTGGGCTACATCGACGATGTCTACGGCACGCCATGCTCGGCGTGGGAGTTCAAGAGCTCCCATGGCTGGTACTGACGATCACATCGGAGAGTCAGGGCCGCGGTGGCAGGGGTGGCGCCGCCCGGTCGGGCCGGTCGGATGCGGCAGGTGGGGTGGCGGCCGGCCGCGATGCCAGCCGCTCCAGCACGACAGCCACCGCCGCCTCTAGTTGCGGATCGGCCCCCGCGGCCCAGGACTGCGGTGGGAACGGCACCTCGATGTCCGGCTCCACCCCGTAGTTCTCCACGCCCCAGCCCGCGTCGGTGAACCAGAACGAGTACCGCGGCTGAGTGACCTGCGTTCCGTCGACGAGGCGGTAGCGCATGTCGATGCCGATCACACCGCCCCATGTTCGCGTTCCCACCACCGGGCCGAGCCCGAGCTGTCGGATCATCGCGGTGACGATGTCCCCATCGGAGCCGGCCTGCTCGTTCGTCACGGCCACGAGCGGCCCGCGCGGCGCGTCCTCCGGGTACGCCGTGGGCCGCATATGCCGCACCGTGGCCCAGCCCTGCACGGTCCTGGCCAGCTTCTCCAGCACGAGCGAGGAGACATGGCCGCCGTTGTTGTCCCGTACGTCGACCACGAGGCAGTCCCGCACCATCTCGACCCGCAGATCGCGGTGCAGCTGGGCCCAACCGTTGGCCACCATGTCGGGGATGTGCAGGTAACCCGCTCGGCCACCGGAGGCGGCATGGACCGCCCTCCGCCGCCCGGTCACCCAGTCCTGGTAGCGCAGCGGCATCTCGGTGGCCAGCGGTACGAGGACCACGTGCCGCTGTTCGGATCCGTCACCGGGCAGCACGGTCAGCTCTACCGGCGTCTCGGCGGCACCGACGAGCAGTGCACCGGGGCCGACGACCGGATCCACCGCGCGCCCGCCGACGGCCACGATTCCGTCGCCGGCCTGTACGCCGACGCCGGGAGCGGACAGCGGCGAGCGGGCCGCTGGAGCGGAGGACTCACCCGGTACCACTCGGGTGACCCGCCAGACACCGTCCGCGTCGGGAGCGAGGTCGGCGCCGAGCAGTCCGAGCCGGCGGCTCTTCTCGACCTCGCGCTCCGGCGGCAGCTCGTAGGCGTGGGACGACCCGAGTTCGCCCTGCACCTCCCAGAGCAGTTCCGACAGGTCGTCTCTGGTACCGACCCGGGCGAGCACCGGCCGGTACCGCTCGAGCACCGCTTCCCAGTCGACCCCGCCCATGTCGGCGATCCAGAAGTGATCGCGCATCAGCCGGCCGGCCTCGGCGTACATCTGCTGCCACTCGGCCATCGGCTCGATCTCCACCCGGATCCGGTCGAGGTCGACCTCGACCCGATCCGCCGCGCCCTCCTCGCCTTCCGGGACCTTGCGATCGGCCGGTACGACGCGCAGCGCCGGCCCATCCTTGACGATCAGCCACCGTCCGTCGCCGCTGACCTCGATGGCATCCACCTTGTCCGCCAGCGTGGACAGCAGCAGCGCCCCCAGGTCGTAGCGCTGAACCGCCGACCGCGGCTGGTCTCCGGGCTTGGCCAGACCATCCCCCAGTACGCCGACCAGCGGGTCCAGCAACCACAGCAGCCCGCCACGGGAAGCGCGCAGTGAGGAGTAGTTGCCGGCCGGCACCGGAACCGCCACCAGTCGCTCGCTGATCCCGTCCGCGTCGACGGTTACCCGCGGGGGGCCGGCGTCGGCCTCCTTGTCCGAGCCGTCCGAACCGTCCGAGCCGCCCGGGCTCGGCGGTTTGCCCTCGTCCGGGGACATCGGTCGACCGCGTGGGCTCGGGTCGAACGGAGAGGGGGTGCGCTGCGCCAGCGGCAGCAGGTACGGCCGGGTCCCTGCGAGGAACGAGAGGTCGAACACAAACGCGTCGTACACCGGGTCGAAGGTTCGAACGGACAGGAACGCCAGGTGCTTGCCGTCCATGGTGAACACCGGCTCGGTGTCGGTGAACCGCATGGGTGTCGCCTCGATGAGAGTTGCGTCACTGACGTTGGCGAGCCGGATCTGCCGCAACGGCTCCGGTCCGGGGTGCGACCACGCCAGCCAGCGAGAGTCCGGCGAGAAGTTCAGCCCGCTGGCGTCGCCGTCGCTGCTGGCACTCAGCTCCCGGACACCGCCGGATTCGACATCGACGAGCAGCACCCGGCCGTCGTGGCTCGCCGCGGCGACCAGGCGTCCGTCCGGGGAGGCGGCAAGGTCCAGCACCCGGCCGAGCTCACCGCCAGCGATTCGACGGGGCTGGTCCGTGCCTTCGACGATCGCGATTTCCAGCGCATCGTCGCCGTCGGCGTCACTCACCATCACAACGCCCAAGGCGTCGGCACCGTTCAGCACGCGGGGCAACCGGTACCTGACGCCCGCTGCGCCGGTGAGCTGCCGGGACGGCCCGTCGCGGTGCGACACCCAGTGCACGCTGCCGCGGACCTCGATCGCGCTGGCCCGCCCGGTGCGATCGGCAGCGACGGTGGCCATGTGGTCCGCGGCCGGGACCGAATGCCGGGACAGCGCGGTCCCCGACCCGCCCAGGACAAGGTCCAGCCGCTGAGGTTGCGAGGTGGCGCTGAGCTCGTCGAGCAGCCAGAGCTCCCCGACGCTCTGGTACACCACCCGGCGGCCGTCCGAATGCGCCGCCCGCGCATAGAAGTCGCCGTGATCGGTGTGCCGCCGCAGGTCGCTGCCGTCGGCGAGGCAGGAGTACACGTTGCCGTGGCCCTCGTGATCGGACAGGAACGCGATCCGCTCGCCGACCCAGGCGGGGTCCTCGAGCTGCCCGTCGAGGCCGGCCCGCAGCCGGCTGAAGGTGCCCTCGCCGGTGGGGTCGATCCACAGCTGCCCGGCCGTCCCACCCCGGTAGCGCTTCCACGCCGCGGCACCCCTCCGGTTGCCGTGCACGCCCAGGACGACCGCCCCGCCGGGTTCGGCGGCCACGGCGTTGACCGGTCCGTAGGGCAGTCGCTCCGGCGGCCCGCCATCAAGGGGTACGGCGTACGCCCAGGTCCGGCTGCGAAACGGCTCACCGACCGCCGACGCGGCCAGGATCCGGCCGTCGTCGGTCCACCCGAGTGCCCGGGTGAAGTCCGAGCCCCAGTGCGTCAGCCGGCGGGGCGGGCCGCCCTCGACGGCCACGACATGCACTTCTGGAGCGCCGTCGCGCCGGCTCGTGTAGGCCACCTGGTCGCCGGCGGGGGAGAGCCGGGTGTGCGCCACCGGCGCTCGGTCGGCGGTCAGCCGCCATGCCCTGCCGCCGGCGGTGTCCCCGAGCCAGACGTCGTCCTCGGCGACAAACGCGACCGAGTCGCCGTGAAGGCTGGGAAATCGGAGGTACGCGCCGACCGAGGTGGGCGGAGTCACAGCCATGCGGACGACCCTAGACAGGGCACATGAGACACCGGAGCCTGGCTTCGGTGTAGGCCGTGGGATTACGCCGGTTGACCGTGCGAGGCCCAGCGCTGCTGCCGATGACCGGGTGGTCGAGCAGGCCACCGCCGGCGGTCCCTTCGGCCACCCAGTTCGACCAGCTCGGCGCCGCGCTCACCCGGGTCTGCCACCGGTGCCAGAGCCCACAGTCGTTGCCGCGGACGAACAGCTCCCCGGCCGTCGGCACTTCGGCTGAGAGCCGGACGGTCGGCCAGCCCGCCACCCAATGAGCCGAAGGAGGTCCAGTCCGACCACGGGCCGTTGACCGCCGTCTGGTGGATGTTCCACAGGGTGCCGCCGGCGTCGACCACGAAGACCTCGATCCGGCCGTCTGCGCTCCAGCAGCCTCCACCGGACCGATGACGAACTCACCAGGCGGCGCCCCGTGGGGCTGCCACCCCGACCAGTTGCCGCTCCACGCCGTCTGCTCCAGGCGCCACAGCTGACCGTTCGCGACAAACAGCTGCAACCTGCCGTCTGCTGTCGGGGCGACACCGGGACTGAGGAAACCCGCCCTGCCGGCCGGCGACGAAGAGCTCCAACCGGCCGTCACCGCTCGGTACGACGGTCGGGGACCACGATCCACCCGGGCCACCCTGCGGCGCTCACCCCGACCAGTCGTTGCAATCGGCTCCTATTGCCCCAATCTCAAGCGACGGTCAGCGGGCGGGGACCTTCTCGGCGACGTAGACCGTGTAAACGCCGTCCTTGGTGACGCAGGCCTGCAACTCACTGAGCTCGATGCCGGCCTTGACGTGCAGTGCCGCGGCCTGCTCCAACGTGCGCACGAAGACCTTTGGCTGCCAGCCGATCAGCCCGTTGAGCACCTCGGCCTGCGGTCGGTTCGCGTTCATGTTCCCCGAGACGAGCAGGCCGCTGGCGGCCAGCGCCTTCCACGAGTTCGACGTGAGCGTCCGGTACATGGTGTCCGGCAGGTATTCGCGCAGGCCGGTGTCCTCGATGAGCAGCGGCGTACGGCCGTTCAGGATCTTGGCGATGTCGACGGGACGGGAGCGCCGGTCGAACAACCGGGTGCAGTGGATCTCGACGTGGTCGCTCAAGCCGCGCTGGCGGGCCAACTCCAGGGCGAACGCCAAGGCGATCGGATCCTGGTCGACGAGCATGAGCTCGGGCTTGATTCCCATGAACTTGAGGTCTCGGGCGATTTCGAACATCGGCTGGGCGGTTCCGCAGCCGATGCTGACCATGACCGCCGGCTCCACCAGCGGCGTGTGAGCGGCGATCTGCCGGCGGACGAACTCCACCACGACGTGCGTAACAGTCTGCTTGCGGCTTCGGATGCCGAGCCCATCGGTGCCGTAGGTGATGAACTCGTCAAAGCGCGGGTACAGCGGCCCGGTGATGAACCGCTCCAGGTCGGTCATCCG
>JACCTY010000169.1 GCA_013812145.1 Geodermatophilaceae bacterium
AGCACCCCGAGCACGCCGCCCTCGGCGCACGAGGGCACCATGCCGGGCGGCGGCGGGACCGGGTACAGGTCGCGGTAGTTCGGGCCGTGGGAGTCCCAGAACACCGCCACCTGGCCGTCGAACCGGAAGATCGAGCCCCAGACGTACGGCTTGTCCAACAGCACGCAGGCGTCGTTGACGAGGTATCGCGTCGCGAAGTTGTCGGCGCCGTCCACGATCAGGTCGTAGTCGGCGAAGATCTCCATCACGTTGGAGGAGTCCAGCCGCTCGGTGTGCAGCCGTACGTCGACGTACGGGTTGATCTCCCTGATCGAGTCCCGGGCACTCTCGGCCTTGGACCGCCCCACGTCGGACTGGCCGTGGATGATCTGACGCTGCAGATTCGACTCGTCGACTACGTCGAAGTCCACCACTCCGAGAGTTCCCACCCCGGCCGCGGCGAGGTACATCAGCACCGGCGAGCCGAGACCGCCAGCGCCCACCGCGAGCACCTTGGCGTTCTTGAGCCGCTTCTGCCCGGCCATCCCGACGTCCGGGATGATGAGGTGGCGGCTGTACCGGCGTACCTCGTCGACGCTGAGATCGGCGGCAGGTTCGACCAGGGGCGGCAGCGACACGTGCGTCTCCTTCAGGGAAGCTTCCGGCGTACGCCGTCCATTAACCGCAGACCGGCCGCCGATGTTCCAGCTACGGGTAGGGCCAGGCGTTCTTGACGCAGCCCTCGAGGCCAAACGTCTGCTGTTGCATGACGGGTGCCAGCTCGCCCGGGCCGGGGCAGGACTCGTGGCCGTTGCCGAGCGCGTGTCCCACCTCGTGGTTGACGACGTAATGGCGGTACGTCGGGATCTCGCCCTCGTAGTCCGGGACGGCGGTCTCCCAGCGGGCCAGGTTGATCACCGCCCGGTCGCCGGAGCGGCAGGACGTGTAGCCGCGGGTGTCAAGGCCCGGGCAGAAGCTGTTGACGTTGTCCGGAGAGACGAGCGCGACCCGGAAGTCGAACGAGCCGGAAGCCACCCGCTGGAAGGATTGGCGACCCCCGGCCCCCCAGCTGCGCGGGTCGCCGAGCGTCTCCTCGACGGCCCGCGCGAAGGCAGCGGCGTCGACAGCTATGCCGTCCTCCACCTCGACCCGGAACCGCAACAGCGGACCAGCCCCCAGTACGCCGGACTCCCCCGGTACGACGCTGAGCGTCCCCTCGCCACGTTGCACGAACGTCGGCAACGCCGCGTCGGCGGTGAACGTCGCCGACGGATTCACCGGCTCGCCCCCCGCAGTAGGTGACGGGACGGGCGCTGGGGTGGTCGTCACGACCGCGCTGGTTGGCGCGCGGGGCGGAATCGGCTGCTGGTCCACAGCAGCAGGTCCCTCGGCAGCGGAGTCCACGCTGGCCACATCAAGCAGGGTGAGGAACGTCGCGACGACGAGAACGGGGATCGCATAGGCACGCCAGCCGTACATCTGCACGAAGCGACGAAGCCGGCCGGGTGGAACCGCCGGCCGGGTGCCGGCCCGCGACGGCGCCCGCCATTCGACCTCGCCCACGAGGGACAACCCTGCCACAGCGCCTGCCGGCCGCCGGTCAGGACTGGCCTCGGCACGTGCTCGGCGTGGCTGCGGCGTCCTCGAGCAGGCCCATGACGGCCCTAGCCGTGGTGTCCGGGTCCTCCAGTTGCGCGGTATGGCCGATGTCGGCCAGCACGAGCAGCCGCGCGTCGGGGATGGCCGCCGCGGTCCGCGGCGCGAGGGACACGTCGACGAGCCGGTCCCGGTCCCCCCAGACCACCAGGGTGGGCGCCTGCACCGAGCGCGCCATCCGCCACGGCGAGGCTGCGCCGAGGCTGACGTACGTGCGCACGAGCCCGCGCAGGCTGCTCGTGAGGGCCTCCATCGCCCATGGCAGGTCCCCGCGACGGCGAACCTCCTCGGTCGCCTCGGCCAGCCGCTGCTCCGGAATCTTCGTCGGGTCGGCGAAGCACAGCTCGACGACCGCGCGAGCACGGTCCTCCGGCGGGACCCGAGACAGCTTGCGTTCGGCCACCCGGGCCAAGCCGGGCAACAGCAGCAACGGCATGAGCGGGTCCGAGTGCCCGGGGGGTCGAAACGCCGGCATCGCCGGGCTGATCAGCGTCAGGGTGCGCACCAGATCCGGCCGGCTCGCCGCAACGAGCAGCGAGACCAGCCCGCCCAGGGAGTTCCCCAGCAGGTGCACCGGACCGCAACGGCGGTCCTCGATCAGGCTGGTCACGATGTGCACCCGAGCGCGGATCGAGTAGTCGCCGTCCGGCGGTGCCGACGAGTGCCCGAAGCCGGGCAGGTCCACGGCCTCGCCGTCCAGCCGCTCGGACAGCAGATAGGCCAGGTCGGTCCAGTTCGTCGAGGCCCCACCGAGCCCGTGGACATAAAGGGCGGGTTCGGCGTTCTCCCGACGAGGCGGGGTAGGCCGGACGAACACGGCCCCATCGTGCAGTTCGCGCAGGCTGCCTGGCCACGGCGGCAACACACCGGGCAACGGCAGCAGCGGGGCATCGGACAGCTCGGCAGCGCGCATCCAGCGACGGTACGACGTCGGGACGGTCACATGCACGACCGGAGTCCGGCGGGTGAGGTGCATGAGCCGCCTCCGGCCGGGAGATGAGCGTTGTCTCATCGCGCTCTCACGCTGCCTACACGTTCGTCATCAATCCTGCGGGTACCGGCCCAACAGGGGCCGCCTACGCCAAGGAGAGCCCCATGAAGCGAAGCATCACCCTGATCCTGGCCACCGGGATCGCGGCGGCCGCCGCACTGGCCGCCCCCACCGCCGCGCACGCCGAGGAAACCACCTGCCGGGGCAGCATCGGCGCCGTCACCGTGGACAACCTCCGCGTGCCGCAGGGTGCGTCGTGCACGCTGACCGGCACCCGGGTGCAGGGCACCGTCAAGGTCGAGGCAAACGCCTCGCTGACGGCCCGCAACATCCGGGTCATCGGCAACGTGCAGGCCGAGAACGCCCGGTCGGTGCGGCTGAGCACATCCTCGGTCGGTCAGGCCGTGCAGCTGGTCCAGGGTGGCAGCGCCTCGATCACCGGCAGCACGATCGGCGGGACGCTGCTCTTCGACGACAACAACGGCAAGCTCACCGCCGGCAACAACACGATCGACGCGGACCTGCAGGCCTTCCAGAACACCGGCGGCGTGGCGATCAACCGCAACCGGATCGACGGCAACCTGCAGTGCAAGGAGAACCGGCCCGCCCCGACCGGCGGCGGCAACATGGTGCAGGGCAACAAGGAAGACCAGTGCGCCGCCCTGTGATCTGACCCCAGCACCACCACCGCATTGCCCCGCCCGCCTGCATCCGGTCTTCCGGACGCAGGCGGGCTCAGTGCTACCCGCCCGCTGGCGCATGGCTACCGCCGCACGGCCAGGCGGTAGCCCATGCTGCGTACCGTCTCGATCACCGACGGGCCGAGCTTGCGGCGCAGGTAGCGGACGTAGACGTCGACGACGTTCGAGCCGGGATCGAAGTCATAACCCCACACGGCGCTCAGCAACTGCTGCCGGCTGAGCACCTGGTCGGGGTGTCGCAGGAACGTCTCGGCCAGCGCGAACTCGCGGGCGGTCAGCTCGACGGTCTGACCGCCGCTGCTGACTCGCCGGGTACGCAGGTCCAGGACGATGTCCCCGACACGGAGCATCGTCGGCTCCTCCAGCCGGTCGACGCGCAATCGCGCGCGGATCCTGGCCAGCAGTTCCTCGAACCGGAACGGCTTGGTCATGTAGTCGTCCGCGCCGGTCTCGAACCCGGCAATCGTGGCGTCGATCTCGTCGCGCGCGGTCAGGATGACCACCGGCATCCGCTCCCCGCGTTGGCGGAGCTCGGCCAATACCGCCATCCCGCCCTTCCCCGGCAGGCCGAGGTCGAGCACCATCAGGCTGAAGTCTTCGTCGCGCGCCAGGGCGGCAGCGGACACGCCGTTGTCGACGACAACTGTGGAGAAGCCGTTGGCGGCCAAGCCTTTGGCGACGAAAGCAGCGATCCGAGGCTCGTCCTCGGCGATCAGGATGGCAGACACGGAGACTCCCACTGGTCGGGTAGAACGAGGGTGAAAAGCGAGCCTGCGCCCACTTCGCTGGACAATTCGATCCGTCCGCCATGGGCCTCGACGATCGCGAGCACGATCGCCAGTCCGAGGCCGGCACCGTCGGCGCTGCGGCGACGATCACGGCCGCGGGCGAAGCGCTCGAAGATCCGCTCCCGGTCGTCGGGGCTGATCCCGGTTCCGGTGTCCTGCACCCAGATGCGGACTGTGCCGGCCGCACGCTCCGAGCCGAGCGTGATCTTTCCGCCGGGCTCGGTGTGTCCGGCGGCGTTGCGGGCCAGGTTCAGCACCGCCTGGGTCAGCCGTTGCCCGTCCGCGCAGATCGTGCCAAAGGCGTCGGCGTGCAGCACCCATTCCCGGTCGCCGAGTGCGGATGCCTTGGTGAACAGGTCGCCCAGGAACGACCGTAGTTCCAGCGGTTTCCGGTGCAGGAAGTCCGGAGTCTCCGTGCGGGCCAACAACAGCAGCTCGTCGACCATCCGCGCCATCCGGTGCAACTCGTCGTTGACTATGGCCATGGCGTCGGCGCGGTCGTCCGGGTCGTCGCCAAGCATTTCCAGGTGACCGCCGATGATCGTGATCGGCGTCCGCAGCTCGTGCCCGGCATCACTGATGAACGTGCGCTGCGTGTCGAAGGCGAGTTCGAGCCGGTCGACCATGGCGTTGAAGGTGCGGGCGAGTTCGGCTATCTCGTCGTTGCCGCGGACCGGGATCCGTTTGCCGAACTCCCCCTGGGTGATCGACCGGGCCGTGTCGGTAACCTCCTGCACCGGCCGCAGGATGCGCCCGGCCACCAACCAGGCGGCCGCGGTGGCCAGCAGCAAGATGATGAAGAGAACGGCCGCGGTGACACCGACGGCCGACTCGATCTCCTGTTGCTCCCCTCTGACGAAGTTGGCTACGACGAACGTTGCCGTCCTGGCACCGTCGGCGGTCAGCGGTACGGCGAGGTACGGGACCGGCCCGGATGGGGTGACCAGCTCACCCGCCTCGGTCGTCGTCAGCCCGGTCCAGCGATCCACCAGTTCCTGGTCCTCCAGCAGCGGCTCCGGGGACGGCGTCGTGCGCGGCGCCTCCCCGTCGACGAGGGCGATGAACACCTCGCCCTCGTTCGGGAGGTTGCGGCCGAGAAAGGTGGTCAGGATCGCCTCCACATCGTCGCCGAACGGCTCCCCGGTGGCTGGGTCGACCCCCTCACGGGCCAGCGAGCTGAGCTCCCGCGCTTCCTGCTCCAGCGACTCGGTGATTTCCCCCTCGAGGCGTTGCAGCAGCGCCTCTCGCTGCAGAATCAGCCCCACGGCGATTGCGCCGGCCAGCAGCACGACGTACCAGCCGAGAATGCGGATGCGCACGCCTGACGGAGCCCTAGGGTGGGAGCGTCCAGGCAACCGCGCGTCAGTCATCGCCGCCGCCGTCATCCCCGCCGCCGCCGCCGTCATCCCCGCCGCCGTCATCCCCGCCGCCGTCGTCATCCCCGCCGCCGTCATCCCCGCCGCCGTCATCCCCGCCGCCGTCATCGTCCCCGCCGCCGCCGTCGTCATCCCCGCCGCCGTCATCATCGCCGGGTGGGGGAGGAGGTGGAGGCGGTGCCGGCGGTGGTGGGGGAACCGCAACCGTCGGCGCCGGGACGACCACCGGCGGCAGGGTCGCTGGGTCAGTGGGTCGCGGGGTGAGGGTTTCGCTGACTCCGGTGGACGTGTGGGGCACCAGCTCGATCGGTGGGACAAAAGGAAGGCCGCTGCCGGCCGTCGCCCGAAGCGCCACCGCGACCAGGAACACCAGGGCGCAGACGGCGAAGAGGCCGATCGTCCTACCGCTGCGCATCACAAGCGCCGACACCCCTCCCTCCCTGACCCCAAGCTCATTGCTGCGAGCATCGCGGGCCGGTGTGAGTCGATTATGAGATCAAAATGAGATTTTTCTCATCTACCCAGCGGCCTGGCCGTGCCCGGCGGGGCGCTTGGACTTGGGCAGGCGCGACACGACGTCGGCGTACGAGGCATCGATCAGTTCGCGGACTTCATGACCGGGCACCGTGCCGTCCAGCGTGACGCTGTTCCAGCCGTAGCGACCGATGTAGGCCATCACCGACACCGCGTCCGGGTAGCGCTCCCGCCATTCCGCGGCCGTCTCCTGAGTGGGACCGCACTTGACGCCCATCGCATCGTCGCCACCCAGAAAGGCGAAAATCTTGCCGCCGACCTTGACGACGAGGTCCTCCGGCCAGGGTTCGTCGGGAGTGGCACCTGCCTTGGCCAGGCAGTAAGTCACCACGTCGTCGTACCTCATGCCGCGATCGTGCTCCGGATCCCGACCGGCCGGTAGGCTCCGGCGATGACGCGGGGGAACGGTACGACAAGTACGAGGGCCGTGCCGCTGCCCCGCGGGCACCGGCTGCCGCGATCGGTCCGCCGCGAGCAGCTGCTCCGTGCGGCGCAGGAGATCTTCGTCGCCCAGGGTTACCACGGCGCGGCCATGGATGACATCGCCGACCGCGCCGGGGTCAGTAAACCCGTGCTGTACCAGCATTTCCCCAGCAAGCTCGAGCTGTATCTGGCCCTGCTGGAAGGGCAGATCGACGCGCTGATCCAGCGCATCCGGTCCGCGCCGGCCGCAACCACGGACAACCGGCTGCGAGTCGAGGGCGCCGTCGGAGCGTACTTCGACTTCGTCGACAGCAAGAGCGAGGCATTCCGCTTGCTGTTCGAGTCCGACCTGCGCAACGACCCCGCCGTGCGGGACTGGGTCAGCGCGTTTCTGCAGGCATGCGTCAGCGCCACTGCGGTGACCATCGCCGAGGACACCGGCGCGACGCAGGCCCGTGCGCACCTGCTGTCCTCAGGCCTCACCGGGCTCGGTGAGATGAGCGCCCGCTGGTGGCTCGAGCACCGCGACAACATAGACAAGGCCGAGGCGGTGCAGCTGATGTCGGCGTTGGCGTGGCGTGGCATCTCCGGCTTCCCTCTGCAGCCCGGCGGTTCGCCCATCACATAGCGAACCGGCGGTTCGCCCATCACATAGCGAACCGACGGTTCGCGGAAGGCGTAGCCGGGCGGCGGTACGGCGTACGAGCCTGGGATAGCCTCGAAGTCGCCGGGAATCGCAGCGAACTGGAGGACAGCGTTGGAGGTCAAGATCGGTGTGCAGCACTCACCACGGGAACTCACCGTCGACTGCTCCCAAAGTCCGGCCGAGGTAGAGCAGGCGGTGGCCGACGCGATCGCGTCGGACTCCGGCGTCTTGATGCTCACCGACGAGAAGGGGCGCAAGGTCATCGTCCCGGCCGCCAGGATCGCCTATGTCGAGATCGCGGAGGCCGACGTACGCCGGGTTGGCTTCGTCGTCGGCTGAGCCCAGGCCAGCTTCCCTAGGTGCTGAGACCCAACGTCTGCATCCGCAGTGAATGAGCCGTCGTAATCCGCTTCAGCAGGGCAGCGGCTCCGGACAGATCGCCAGTTCCCGCCACGATCAGCTCCGCAAGCCCGTCACGCTCGGCGATCACCCGCTGGGACTGGGTCAACGCCTCCCCCACCAGCCGGCGCGCCCACAGGGCCAGCCGCCCGGCCACCGCCGGGTCTGTCGCGGTGGCGGCCCGGACCTCGCGGACAGCGAAGTCGGCGTGGCCGGTGTCGGCGAGCACCTCGAGGACGAGGTTCTTCGTGTCAGGGTCGAGGAATTGCGCCACTTCGCGGTAGAAGTCCGCCGCCAACCCGTCGCCGACGTACGCCTTGACCAGCCCCTCGAGCCACGTGCTCGGGCGGGTTGAGTCATGGAAGGCGTCGATCGCCGTCACGAACGGCGCCATCGCCTGCTCGGGATCGCTGCCGCGTTCGGCGATCTGCCGGTGCAAGAGGCCGTAGTGCCCGATCTCGGCGGCGGCCATCTGCGCCAGCGCGGCCCGGCCGGACAGGGTCGGCGCCAGCCGAGCGTCCTCGGCGAGGCGGTCGAAGGCCGTCAACTCGCCGTATGCCAGTACGCCGAGCAGGTCGATCACCGCCGGGTCGGTCTGGCTGGTCAGGGTGGGACTCCTCACAATGCACTTGGATCAAGCCCGCCACTGGGTCGCGCCGACCCTACTCGGACGCCCGTACGGGTAGACTCGTCCACAGACCGGCAGATTCGCTGCCCGGTCACTGTGTGCGTGGACGTCCGGTGGGTTTGCCCGCTGTCCGCGCGAGCGGACGCTTAGCACCACCGACGAAGGGCTGTCCCCTGAGCACGCACGACATCACCACCGACGCCGTGGCCCTGGAGCACGCCGAAACTGGCGCGCCCGACATCGAGGCCGAGGAGCTTGCCGCCCGGGCCCCGGTTTCTCCGGAAAGCCCGCTGTTCGCCGACCTCGGCGTACGTCCCGAGACCGTGCAGGCCCTCGCCAGGCACGGCATCACCCGGACGTTCGCCATCCAGGAGCTGACGCTGCCGCTCGCGCTCGCCGGACACGACCTGATCGGACAGGCCCGCACCGGCACCGGCAAGACGCTCGGCTTCGGCGTACCGATCCTGCAGCAGGTCACCGGACCGGATGAGGGCGCCGACGGCGTTCCACAGGCGCTCGTCGTCGTACCCACCCGCGAGTTGTGCGTGCAGGTCGCCAAGGACATCGCCGCAGCCGGAGAGCTGCGCAGCGTCCGCACCCTCGCGATCTACGGCGGGCGGGCGTACGAGCCGCAGATCCAGTCCCTGCGCAACGGCGTGGAGATCGTCGTCGGTACGCCGGGGCGGCTGCTGGACCTCGCCGAACAGGGCCACCTGATCCTCGGGAAGGTCTCCATCCTCATCCTCGACGAGGCCGACGAGATGCTCGACCTGGGCTTCCTACCCGACATCGAACGGGTCCTCACGATGGTGCCGGAGCAACGCCAGACGATGTTGTTCAGTGCCACGATGCCCGGTCCGATCGTCTCGCTGGCCCGCCGCTTCATGCGCCAGCCGACGCACATCCGGGCCGAATCGCCCGAGGAGAACCGGACCGTCCCGGAGGTCGACCAGTTCGTCTACCGCGCCCACGCGATGGACAAGATCGAGATGCTCGCCCGCATCCTGCAGGCCAAGGACCGGGGGCTGACGATGGTCTTCTGCCGGACGAAGCGGACCGCCCAGAAGGTGGCCGACGAGTTGGCCGACCGCGGCTTCGCGGCGGCCGCCGTACACGGCGATCTGGGACAAGGGGCGCGAGAGCAGGCGCTGCGAGCGTTCCGCAACGGCAAGGTCGACGTCCTGGTCGCCACCGACGTCGCCGCCCGGGGCATCGACGTGGAGGCCGTTACCCACGTCATCAACTACCAGTGCCCGGAGGACGAGAAGACATACCTGCATCGCATCGGCCGCACCGGCCGGGCCGGGGCATCCGGTACGGCGGTCGCCTTTGTCGACTGGGACGACCTCCCACGCTGGCACCTGATCAACACCGCGCTCGACCTCGACCTGGCCGATCCGCAGGAGACGTACTCGACCTCACCGCACCTGTACAGCGAGCTCGGCATCCCGGCCGGCGTCACCGGCCGGCTGCCGCGGGCCCGGCGCACCCGGGAGGGCCTTGACGCCGAGCGGTTGGAGGACCTGGGCGAGACCGGTCGTGCGCGGCGCCAGCCCGGCCGCGCGGGCAGTTCAGGCACCCCGGCGCCTGATCGACGCCGCACCGGCGGGGATGACCAGTCGGCAACAGACCGTCCGGCCGGCCAGCCC
>JACCTY010000172.1 GCA_013812145.1 Geodermatophilaceae bacterium
GTACCGGAGCTGCGCGAGCCGCTCGCGACGGTGCTCTCCGACCTCGAATGCGTGCACGACCGCCTGATCCGAAAGCCGCTCGTGCCCGTGCACGGGGCGCCACACATGCGCCAGTGGCTCGATGACGGTGGTCGTCTGGGCCTGATCGACTTCGACCGGTTCGCGCTTGGCGAGCCCGAGTTGGATCTCGCGACGTTCCTTGCCGAGTTGGACACCGAGTCCGACCGTCGGCTGCCGATGACAGATCTGGAGGCGGCCGCGGTGGCCGGCTTCGAGGACAACGGCGTAGGGCTGGACCCGGCCCGGCTCGCGCTGTACCGGGCGCACAAGCGGCTGGCGAAGGTGACCCGAACCGCCTGCTCACTGCGGGCCGACGGTGACCAGCGGGCGGGACGCCATCTTCGCGGCGTCGAGGCTGCGCTACTCGGCGCCTGCTCGTAATCGGAGCTATCGAGCGAACGGGCGGGGCCACCGGCCCAACTGAGCCGGCACCCCGCCCGCAACGCCCGGGTTGTTTACAGCTGGTTGAGCGGCATCGCCAAGTCCATGACCCGCATGCCGGCGGGGAATCCACCGTTGTCCTCGGCATTGCCCGAGAACAGGGTGATCTCGTACACGCGGTAGGTGAAGCCGACCCGCAGGGTGGCGTAGGCCTCCAGGTCGACGGTGGTGCCGTCGTCGACCTCGCTGTAGATGTCAAAGCCCGCAAGCGGGGCCGGGTTCACGGTCAGCAGCCCGGTCGGGGCCAGCGTGCCGTTGTTGGCCGGTGACTGAATGGCGAGCTGGTTCAGGCTGGTGTCGATGTCGTACAGCGTGGTTGCGGTGTTGGGGTCGAGGTCGTTGTTGGTGTACGCCGCAGCGGTCAACCCGGTGGCCGGCGTGGTCGCGGGCGGGTAGGTCAGCCCGAGGTCGACGGTGGTCAAACCACCCGGGTTCACATCGTGGCGGAGGTTCTGGCCGGTGTCACTGATGACCCGCAACCGGTCCGCGGCCGGGTTGAAGTCGACGCCGAAGAACTTTCCGGTCAGAGCGACGGTAATCTGGGACACCTTGGTGGCACTGGCGTCGGACTCGTTCAGCGTGTAGACGCCGCCGGCGTTGCCGACGCCGTACAGCCGGTTGTTCTGCACCCGGTAGTCGATGCCGACCAGCCGGTTGTCGCCAGCCAGGCCGCTGACTGCCCCGATGGTGAGGGTGCGGCCGGGGTTGTCCACGTCGAAACGGACCAGCCGCTGGCTGGTGGTGAGACCGATCGCCTCCAACGATTCGCTGCCACCCTCGGTGCCGTTCTCAGCTGACGCCATCGGCACCCCAACGAGGCCGTTGCGCAGGCCAGCGCGGCGGTGAAGCCCAGAATTGTCTTGCGTTGCATAGGGTGCTCCTGTCGTGTCACGCGCCTGCGATGAGCTGGCGCATCCGTCGCCGACCTCGTGGTCGGCGCATGGGTGTTTACGTGTCCAAGCCTCGGGGCGTTCATCTCGGGACCAGGGATGACTGACTGCGAAGAGGGTGCTTGCACTGGATGGCGCGAGGCTGGCGGGGTCAGTCATCCGGGATGAACGTTTTCTTGAATCCGGCCGTACACAGAGCACGGACCCATCCGTGTGAGCCGGGAGAGGAGGGTGATGGGGCTGCGGCTGGTGCGGTCGGGCACTCACAAGGACGCCCGACCTTCGCTGGCTACGGAGGCCGATGTGCGGCTGGCGTACGACGCCCACGGCGGCGAGCTGTACCGGTTCGCGGTACGCGCCACCGGGGACGACGGTGCGTCACAGGACATCGTGCAGGAGATCTTCCTGCGGGCCTGGCGCTCGGCTGACCGGTTCGATCCCGAGCTGGCCAGCCTGCGGGTATGGCTGTTCGCCATCGCCCGCAACGTCGTGGTCGACCACCATCGGGCGATAGGTGCGCGGCCGTGGCTGCGCGGTCTCACCGACCAACCAGACGACGCGGGGCCTCCGGTTGCCGACCATTCGGAGCATCTCGTGCACGAATGGGTGGTCGAGGCGGCATTGGAGCGGCTCGGTGAGGAGCAGCGGCAGGCGTTGACCGAGACCTATCTCCGTGATCGTCCGTACGCCGAGGTGGCGGCCGAACTGGGGATTCCCGTGGGCACCCTGCGAAGCCGGGTGTTCTACGGACTGAAAGCACTGCGAGTCGTGATGGACGAGATGGAGGTGACGTTGTGACCGAGGATTCGCACCGTGAGTTGCGCGAGTCGCTCGGCGCCTACGTGCTGGGCCATCTCGATCCGGCCGAGGAGGATGCCCTCCGCATCCACCTGGCCGGCTGCGAGCATTGCCGCGCCGACCTCGCCGAACTGCAGCCGGTCGCCAGCGCGCTGGCCAGCGCCCGGCGCCGCCCGGTGACCGGAGGTCCGACCCCGCGGGCGCTGCAGCGTCGGGT
>JACCTY010000180.1 GCA_013812145.1 Geodermatophilaceae bacterium
CAGCGAATCCGACCTGTCCGCCGTGCTGGACTTCGACCTCGTCAAGGACCTCGCTGATCGAACGTCGCTCAGCGAGATGGCGCAGTTCGACCGTCAGGTACTGCTGCAGCGACTGGTGGTGGTGCTCGGCCTTGCGCTGTAGCGCAGCGTGGACGTCGTCAGGGACGTCACGGACTAGGACGTGAGGCATGCTTACATGATGCTTGCAACTGGTGGCCACGGCAAGAAGAAGGACGTCGCAGTTGACGATCCGCCTGCGGAACTGTCTGCTCCGCGGCGGCTGCAGGGTCGGGAGGCCGCGACGCTAGCGGGCAGCCGTGCGAGGCTCCCATGCAATGTCGCCCAACCCAGTCCGTTACCGCCAACTGGACCACGCCTGTCCCCGATGCGGCGCACCGCTCACAGCAAGGGAGGTCGGCATTATGGTCTCCGAGCGTCCCGCGCCGGTGAAGTGGGCAACTGACCGCCGGTCCTCGGCGTCACTATCGCGGACACCCTCGATGGCATCTTCGGCTCTCATGCGGCGGCGGGGACCAGCGAGGCCGGCAGCTCCCGGCGATCATGAACTTTCGGGCACGTCGAGTCGGGGAGTGTCCGGGCAAATCGGACCAAGCATGATCGTGGGGATCCCGGCGGGTCAGTCCTCCTGGGAGGAACCTGCCGACACCTTGTCCCCGATGACGTCCATGACCGACGAGTCGTTCAGCGTGGTGACGTCGCCGAGTTCGCGCTTCTCGGCAACGTCTTTGAGCAGCCGCCGCATGATCTTGCCCGAGCGGGTCTTGGGAAGCTCTTGAACGAGCATGACCTGCCGGGGCTTGGCGATCGGGCCGATCTCCTTACCGACGTGGTTACGCAGTTCCTGGATCAGCGCCTCGCCGGCCGCCTCGTCGTCCTCGGCGGCTTCGCTGGCCGAGCCACGCAGGATCACGAACGCGACGATCGCCTGCCCGGTTGTCGGGTCGGAGGCGCCCACTACCGCTGCCTCGGCGACCTTCGGGTGGCTGACCAGCGCCGATTCCACCTCCGTGGTCGAGATCCGGTGCCCGGAGATGTTCATGACGTCGTCCACGCGGCCGAGCAGCCACAGGTCGCCGGCGTCGTCCTTCTTCGCGCCGTCGCCGGCGAAGTACATGTCGGCGAACCGGGACCAGTAGGTGTCCTTGTACCGCTCGTCGTCGCCCCAGATGCCGCGCAGCATCGCCGGCCACGGCTCGCTGATCACGAGATAACCGCCACCACCAGGCCCCACGGGTTTGCCGGTGTCGTCCACGACGTCGACGGAGATGCCAGGCAGCGGGACCTGCGCCGAGCCCGGTTTGGTGGACGTGACCCCCGGCAGCGGGCTGACCATGATCGCGCCGGTCTCGGTCTGCCACCAGGTGTCCACGATCGGAGCCTTGTCGTGGCCGATGTGCTGGCGGTACCACATCCAGGCCTCGGGGTTGATCGGCTCACCGACCGAGCCCAGCAGTCTGAGCGAGGACAGGTCGAAGCCGTCGGGGATGTCGTCGCCCCACTTCATGAACGTCCGGATCGTCGTCGGCGCGGTGTACATGATCGTCACGCCGTACTTCTGCACGATCTCCCAGAACCGGCCCTTGTGCGGCGTATCGGGTGTCCCCTCGTACATCACCTGTGTGGCGCCGTTGGCCAAGGGCCCGTAGACGATGTAGCTGTGCCCGGTCACCCAGCCGATGTCCGCCGTACACCAGAAGACGTCGGTGTCCGGCTTGAGGTCGAACACGGCGTGGTGGGTGTAGGCGACCTGGGTCAGGTAGCCGCCGGTGGTGTGCAGGATGCCCTTGGGTTTGGCCGTCGTACCGGAGGTGTAGAGGATGAAGAGCGGGTTCTCGCTGTCGAAGCCCTGCGCCGCATGCGTCTCGGACTGGCCGTCGACGAGGTCGTGCCACCAGATGTCGCGTCCCTCGGTCCAGGGCACGTCCTCGCCGGTACGCCGTACGACCAGCACCTTCTCGACATCGGTGTCCTTGATCGACTCGTCGACGGCGGGCTTGAGCGCTGACGGCTTGCCGCGGCGGTAGCCGCCGTCGGCGGTGATCATGACCTTCGCGCCGGTGTCGTCGATCCGGTTGCGCAGGGCGTCGGAGGAGAAGCCGCCGAAGACCACCGAGTGCGGGGCGCCGAGGCGGGCGCAGGCGAGCATGGCTACCACCGCCTCGGGAATCATCGGCAGGTAGATCATCACCCGGTCGCCGGCCTCGACGCCGAGTTCGGTCAGCGCGTTGGCGGCCTTGCAGACCTCCTTGAGCAGGTCGGCATAGGTGACGGTGCGGGTGTCGCCCTGCTCGCCCTCCCAGTGGATCGCCACCTTGTCGCCGTTGCCGGCCTCGACGTGCCGGTCGACGCAGTTGACGCTCGCGTTGAGCTCGCCGCCGACGAACCACTTGGCGAACGGCGGATCCCACTGCAGCGGCTCGTCCCACTCCTTCGACCAGTCAAGGCGACGGGCCTGGGTCTCCCAGAACGCCAACCGGTCGTTGTCGGCCTCGTCGTAGGCCGCGGCGGTGACGTTGGCGTTCTCGGCCAGTCCGGCCGGTGGGTCGAAGTGCCGGGTCTCCGTGCTGAGGTTGGACAGGGCCGGGCCGTCACTCATGGAACTACCTCCGGTCTCGGTTGCTGCGTTCCACCGTATTGGCTGGCGCCGAGTGGGGCACCGTCTGCTCGGCCAGGCACGTCAAGTGGGAACGGTGGTGCGACGAGCGGCGGCCGCACGAGGGCGAAGGCTGACCTTGGGTGTGCGGGCTGCAGCCGGTGTCCGGCGGCTAGCGTCCCTGAGGTGGCCCGTGACCCGCTGCAGCCGCTGCTCGTGCTGCCCGGCGTCTCCGCGGCAGCTGCCGCTGCGCGGGCGGACATCGACCGCCTGCTCTCGCACCGGGTGCTGCGGCGGCAGAGCGCGCCGGTGAGCGCTGAGTCGGCGCTTCGCGGCGCGCGGGCGTCGGCTGCCCTCGCGGGGGCGGCCTACCAGCTGGAAGCGGTCCGAGCCGGCGGGATCGACGACGTGGTGCTGATCGGGGCGCTGCGGGTGTCGGCCGCGCTCGGCTCCCTTGTGGGCACCTGGAGCCGCGCGCCGTTGCAGGTGCTCGCCCGGCTGCACGTGCTTGCTGCGACCGGCCAGACCCCCGCCGACCGGCTTGGTCAGCCGATCGGCGACCCGGCAGTCGGCGCTCGGCTGGCGGCACTGGCCGGCCTGCTGACCGGCTCGACCGATGTGCCGGCGGTGGTGCTGGCTGCGGTCGTACACGGTGAGCTGCTGACGCTGGCGCCGTTCGGCAGCGCGGACGGAGTCGTGGGGCGGGCGGCGTACCGGCTGACCCTTGTTGCGCGTGGCCTGGATCCGAAGTCCGTCAGCGTCCCGGAGGTCGGCCATCTCGAACTCGGCCGGGAATACGACGCCGCGCTGGCCGGCTACCGGTCGGGCGACGTCGCCGGCTGGCTGCGGCACTGCTGCGCCGCGGTCGGGCTGGGCGCTCGGGAGGGTCTGGCGGTGTGCGAGGCGATCTTGCGGAGCTGACACACGCGAACGGCGCCTCGATGGGCGAGACGCCGTCGCGTCACGACCGGCCGGGCTACCAAGCGTGCACCTTCTCGACGGGCGCAGGCACTAGGGCCCGCCCCGACGTGCCTCCCGCGGCTGGTCGCGCGTGGGTACACCGACGGTCGTAACACACCCTGAGGTGTAAGGCATGTTCTACGCCGGATCGCCGCCGGACGGAAGGGGTACGCCGGTGATTTCGCCGCCTGCTCAGCGCCTCGTGGTCGTTGGTAGTGGGTCAGTCTTGTCAAGCTGACCCACTCCGGGGACGAGCACCAGGCCGGTTACCACGGTCAGGGACACCGCCGCCACGGTGCCGGTCGCGGCGGTGAGCCAGGCCCCGCTGACGGTGGCCACCGCGAGACCGACTGCCGCCACGAGCAGCGGGCCGGTGATGGACACTGCGATCCCGGTCCGGACGCGGCTCGGCAGCGGGCCTGCGGATTGTCGGGGCCGGGCAGTCTGACCGAACAGCACGGCCGCGACGGTGACGGCCAGCACGCACACCCAGCCGAGGAGCGCCATCAGCTACTGGCCTGGGACCGGTGCCGCGAGTACCACGCCAGTCCGGCCATGGCTGCCCCCACTCCCACGGCCGCGCCGGCCAAGAGCGGGCGCGGCGGACGGGGGAATCCGCCGACCCGGCTGCGCAGGGAAACCGGGCTGGTGAAGCTGAGCACCGGCCAGCCACGCTCTAAGGCGACGCGGCGCAGGACCTTGTCCGGGTTGACTGCCGTGGGGTGGCCCACGGCTTCGAGCATCGGCAGGTCCGTGCTCGAATCGCTGTATCCGTGGCACTCGGGGAGGTCGTAGCCGCGCTGGGCGGCCAGGTCGCGAACAGCCGTCGCTTTGGCCTCGCCGTAGTTGTAGTACTCGATCTCGCCGGTGTACCGGCCCTCGGCGACCACCATCCGGGTCGCCACCACGTGGTCGGCTCCGAGCATCGCACCGATCGGTGTGACCACCTCCTCGCCGCTCGTGGACACGATCACGACATCGCGGCCTTCAGCGCGATGGGCCTCGATCAGTTCCGCCGCCTCGTCGTAGATCAGCGGGTCGACGATCTCGTGCAGTGCCTCCTCGACGATCTCGCGGACCTGCGCCACGTCCCAGCCGGTGCACATCGCTGTGATGTGCGCGCGCATCCGTTCGACCTGGTCCTCGTCTGCGCCGGAGAACATGTAGACGAGCTGGGCGTACGTCCCGCGGAGCACCGCACGCCGGTTGATGAGGCCGCCCTGGAAGAGGGGCCGGCCAAATGCGAGTGCGCTGGATTTGGCGATGACTGTCTTGTCCAGGTCGAAGAACGCCGCCGCGCGGGTCACTGTTCGAGGATAGGTCGGAGCGCGCGTGCACCGGGTGCATGCCGCGGCGTGTCCACAGCCGCGGTTGGCCGTCCACAGGTGTTGCCGGGCGGTGGTGCGTCGGGGCTGCGGCGGGTTGGCTCGCTGGTCATGGACCGGGTCTTGGTACTCACCGCCGACGAGGTGTTGCTGGACGACATCCTGCGGCTGGTCGCGGCCGCGGGGTGCCAGGCCGATGTCGCGCGTGACGTGAGACAGATCCAGGCGCGCTGGCGGATGGCGCCGCTGGTGCTCATGGGCGGCGACCTGTTGGCGGCCGTGGCCAAGGCTGGGTTGCCGCGTCGTGACGGAACGCTGCTCCTGTGCCGGCACCAGCCGCACCAGGACGGCTGGTCGCTGGCCGTGGACGTCGGCGTCGCCCAGGTCCTGACGCTGCCGGAGGCCGAGAGCGTGGTGGTCGAGGCTCTGGCCGACGCGGCAGAGACCGTCGCAGCGCCCGGACTCCTGATCGGCGTGGTAGCGGGCCGTGGCGGCGCCGGTGCGAGCGTCCTGGCTGCCGCGCTGGCAGTCACCGCGGTCCGTCTCGGGCATCCGGCGCTCGCCCTTGACGCCGACCCGCTCGGCGGCGGGATCGACCTCATCTTCGGCGCCGAGAATGAGTCCGGCCTGCGCTGGCCCGAGCTGACCGAGGTGTCCGGCCGGCTCTCGGCCGTTGCACTGCACCAGGCGCTGCCGGCGGCCTACGGCGTATCGATCCTGTCGCACCAACGAGGCCGTTACTGCGATCCGGGGATGGAGGCAATGCTGGCGGTGGCCCGAACCGGTCGCCGAGCCGGCCACGTGGTGGTGGCCGACCTGCCCCGGCAGCTGGGCACCGCTTCGTCGGCGCTGGCTGCTGCCGCCGACCTCGTGCTCGTCGTCGTACCGGCCGAGGTCAGGGCATGCGCCGCTGCGGGCCGGGTCGTCGACGCCCTCTCGTTGGCGACCGAGTCGACCAGCGTGGTCGTGCGGACCGTCCGCGGCGCGGCCCTCGCACCGGATGCGGTCGCGGGCAATCTCGGACTCCCGCTGGCCGGCGTACTCCGGACCGAGGCCGGCCTGATGGCGGCGTTGCAGCGGGGAGAGGCACCTGCCGGCCGGGGAAGGGGCCCGGTGGCAGCGCTGTCGCGAGCCGTCCTGCGTGATCTCCGTCGGCCGGCAAGCCGTCGTGCCGCATGATCGTGACCCCGCCCGCCTCCGTCCAGTCCGCTCCGGTTGTGTGCTCCCGGACGGAGGCGGTCTCATGACGGTGACCCCGCCCGCCTCCGTCCAGTCCGCTCCGGTTGTGTGCTCCCGGACGGAGGC
>JACCTY010000184.1 GCA_013812145.1 Geodermatophilaceae bacterium
GGTCGGAGCTGCCCTCGCCGGCGCAGCCACGATCGACAGTCTGGACGGCCACGATGGGCACGCACTGACCAAAGGCCACGCAGGCGTCGCCGTACTGCCCGTACTGCTGGCCTGCGCCGAACTCGGACCCGACGTCTCAGGCGCCGAGTTCGTGACCGCCCTCGTCGTGGGCAACGAGGTGGCGATCAGGGCCGGCATCGCGCTGCATGCCCTAGCCGCGGAATACCACTGTTCCGGGGCCTGGAACGCCCTTGGCGCCGCGGCCGTCGGGTCACGGTTGATGAAGCTGACCGGCGAGCAGACGAGACACGCCCTGGGTATCGCCGAGTACCACGGCCCGCGCGGGCTGATGATGCGGTGCATCGAGCATCCGACGATGGTGAAGGACGGCTCGGACCAGGGCGCGGCGGCCGGCCTCAGCGCCACGCTGCTGGCCGCCGACGGCTTCACCGGCGCGCCGGCGGTAACGTTCGAGCGCACTGCCGGTTGGGACGACCTCGGTCGCCGGTGGCGGATCCTCGAGACGTATCACAAGCCCTACCCCGTCTGCCGCTGGGCGCATCCGGCGATCGATGCAGCTCTCGACATGCGCCGCCAGGGCCCGCTCGACATCGAAGCGGTCGAGGTCGTGACGTTTCACGAGGCGGCTCGGCTCACCTGCCGGCGGCCTCTGACGACCGAGCAGGCTCAGTACAGCCTGCCGTTCCCGGTGGCAGCAGCGCTGGTTCGCGGCAGCGTGGGTGCGGCTGAGATCACCGGCGATGCCCTCAGCGACCGTGCAGTCCTGAGGCTTGCCGAGTCGATGACCGTCGGTGAGTCGCCCGGCTACAGCGCGGCCTTCCCGGCTGTCCGGATCGCCAGGGTGACCATCAGGTTGGCCGACGGGAGCGTTCGCAGCGCCGAGGTGACCGGGAGCAGAGGTGACCCTGCCTGCCCGCTGACCGACCGGGAGCTGGCCGAGAAGTTCCGGCAGTTCGCTCGTCCAGTGCTCGGTACGGCGCGCAGTGACCGGATCGAGGGCGCCGTCGCCGGGCTCATAGACAACGGCCCTGCACATGCCCTGCTCGAGGAGGTGCTCACCCCGCCGGGGTGACGAGTCGGTCTAGAAGGTGGGGGCGCCCTTGGACTGGAACCACTGCTTGGACTGCGGCTGCATCAGCAGCGCGATGATGACGGCCGGCAGAACCAGGCTCAGCACCGATGTGCCGTCGAATCGGACGATGATCCAATACAACAGCTGGAGGACGATCGCCGCGGCCGCCGTGGCAACCAGAATCCGCTGGTCCTTGCCGCCCATCGCCTGGAGGCCGCCATAGATCAGCGCGGCGCCGAACACCAGGCTGATCAGGCCGAAGACCACGATGAGGCCGGATGAGATGCCGAGATCGTCCGCGAGGGTGCTCCCGACGAGCAGCACCAGCGCTCCGAGCAGGTTGAGTCCACCGGAGATGAAGGCAAGCACAGCGGCGGCGGTGACCACACCGGGACGCTTGGCCGCCGCGGGACTGCCGTAGCCGGGCTGCGGGGCGGGAGCGGAACCGTAGGGCTGCTGGGAGCCAGGCTGCTCGTACCCCGTCTGCTGGTAAGCCGGCTGTTGATAACCGGGTTGCTGGTTGGGGTCCGGTCCGACGGGTGGCTGACTCATGACCTGCTCCTGTCCGCACTTCGAGGGCGGGCAACGGGTGGCCCGGTTGACGGCCCAGTGTAGGAGCCGTCAGCGCGTCGAAGGAGCCTTTCCGACACGCCGCTGCTGCGTGTCGAAGCTCTCTGCGGAACCGGGCATGAGCGACCGTAAACTCAGCGACAATCGAAACGAGACGGCGGCGCCCGGAGCCGACGCCCCCGAGAAGGAATCCGACACGTGACTGTCAGCGCCCGGCCGGTCGTACTCGTCGCCGAGGAACTGGCGCCTGCCGCCCTCGAACTGCTGGCCCGAGACGTCGATCTCCGCTACGTCGACGGAGCCGACCGCGGGAAGCTGCTGCCCGCGCTGGCCGACGTCGACGCCGTGCTCATCCGCAGCGCGACCCGGATGGATGCCGAGGCGTTCGGTGCCGGGCCGCGGCTGCGGGTCGTCGCCCGTGCCGGTGTCGGGCTGGACAACGTCGACGTCGCGGCGGCCACCGCGCGCGGTGTCATGGTTCTCAACGCGCCCCAGTCCAACATCGTCAGCGCCGCCGAGCACGCCATCGCGCTGCTGCTGGCCGCCGCACGGCACATCCCCAGCGCGCACGCGACCCTCCAGCAGGGCCGTTGGTCCCGCGCGGCGTTCACCGGTACCGAGATCGCCGGCAAGACCCTCGGCATCGTCGGGCTCGGCCGCATCGGCATCCTGTTCGCGCAACGGATGGCCGCCTTCAACACCCACCTGATCGCCTACGACCCGTACGTGCAGCCGGGTCGGGCCGCGCAGGTAGGCGTGCACCTGGTGCCGCTGGAGCAGTTGCTGCGCGAATCCGACATCATCTCGATCCATCTGCCGAAGACGCCCGAGACGGCCGGGCTGATCGGGGCCAAGGAGCTGGAGACGACCAAACGGGGCGTGATCGTCGTCAACGCGGCCCGCGGTGGCCTGGTCGACGAGTCCGCGCTGGCCGACGCCGTACGTTCCGGCCAGGTCGGCGCCGCCGGGGTGGACGTCTTCGAGAGTGAGCCGTGCACGGACAGCCCACTGTTCGGCCTGCCAGGCGTCGTCGTGACGCCTCACCTCGGTGCGTCCACCGTCGAGGCACAGGACAAAGCAGGGCTGGCAGTCGCGCGTTCGGTGATGCTCGCTCTGCAGGGGGATTTCGTTCCCGACGCGGTCAACGTCCAGGCCGGCGGCATCGTCGCTGAGGACGTCCGCCCGCTGCTGCCGCTGGCGGAGAAGCTCGGCCGGGTCTTCACCGCACTTGCCGCCGGGTTGCCGCAGAGCGCCACGGTGCACGTGCGCGGGGAGATCGTGGAGTACGACGTCAGCGTGCTGCAGCTCGCCGTACTCAAGGGTCTGTTCGCCGACATCATCGAGGAGCCGGTGACGTTCGTGAATGCGCCGCTGCTCGCCGCCGAGCGCGGTGTGCAGGTGGACCTCGCGACCGATCGGGACAGCCCGGACTACCGCACCCTGGTAACCGTGCGTGGCACCCTCGGGGACGGCTCGGAGGTCACGGTGAGCGGAACCCTGAGCAGCCAGCGGCAGATCGCGAAGCTCACCGACGTCAACGGCTTCGACATGGACCTGCGGCCCGAGGAGCACCTGCTCTTCATCCGTTACCGCGACCGCCCGGGCGTCGTCGGCACGATCGGCGCCGAACTCGGGCGGGCCGGCATCAACATCGCCGGCGCTCAGGTCAGCCGGGCCACGGTCGGCGGTGAAGCACTGATGGCGATAGCGGTGGACTCCGCCGTACCGGCCGAGCTGCTGGCCGTGATCGCGGACTCGATCGGGGCGACGCTGCTTCGCGCCGTCGACTTGAGCCCACGCTGAGGGAACGCGTGAGTAGCCTCCCGACCATGCAGAAAGCGCACGTCGCATGAAGATCGCCGTCATTCCCGGTGACGGCATCGGACCGGAGGTCGTCGCCGAGGGACTGAAGGTGCTGCGGGAGGTCATTCCGGACGTCCAGACGACGATGTACGACCTCGGTGCGAGCCGCTGGCACCGGACCGGTGAGATGCTCCCGGACTCGGTCCTCGACGAACTCCGTCAGCACGACGCGATCCTGCTGGGTGCGGTGGGCGATCCCAGCGTGCCCAGCGGAATCCTCGAACGCGGACTGCTCCTGCGGTTGCGGTTCGAACTTGACCACCATGTCAACCTGCGTCCGATCCGGCTGTTCGCCGGCGTCCAGAGCGCGTTGGCGGGCAGCCACGACATCGACATGGTCGTCGTCCGAGAAGGAACTGAGGGCCCGTACGCCGGAAACGGCGGGGTGCTGCGACGTGACAGCGAGCACGAGGTGGCCACCGAAGTCAGCATCAACACCGCGCACGGCATTTCGCGGGTGGTACGCGATGCGTTCAGGCGAGCCGCTGCGCGGCCACGTCAGCGCCTCACCCTTGTGCACAAGACGAACGTCCTGACCCACGCCGGATCGCTGTGGTCGAGGACGGTCGAGGAGATCGGCCGAGACTTTCCGGACGTCGGTGTCGGGTACCTGCATGCGGACGCGGCGGCGATGTTCTTCGTCACCGATCCCGGCCGTTTCGACGTCGTGGTCACCGACAACCTGTTCGGCGACATCCTCACCGACCTCGGCGCGGCGATCACCGGCGGCATCGGCCTCGCCGCCAGCGGCAACCTGGACGTCAGCCGGACGCACCCCGCGATGTTCGAGCCGGTGCACGGCAGCGCTCCTGATCTGGTCGGGCAGCGCCGGGCCGATCCCACCGCGACCGTGCTGTCGGTGTCCATGCTGCTCAACTACCTCGGACACGACGACCAGGCGAGGCGGGTCGAGGCGGCAGTGGCTTTCGACCTGGCCACCCGCAACCCGGCCCGGCCCAGTCAGACCACCGAAGTCGGCGACCGGCTGGCGGCGCTTGCCAGCCAGCGGGTGGTTCCGCCTACCGACGGCCGGACGCACTCGCCGCTGCGGGCCTGAGGTCGGGACCCGATGTCACTCGGCGATGCGTTCCACGTATTCGACACGACCCTGCGAGACGGCGCGCAGCGCGAGGGGGTCAGCTACTCGGTCAACGACAAGCTCGCCGTCGCCCGGCTGCTCGACGAGATCGGGGTGGGTTTCATCGAGGGCGGCTGGCCCGGTGCCATGCCCAAGGACACCGAGTTCTTCGCCCGTGCCCGCTCCGAGCTGACGCTGCGGAATGCCGAGCTGGTTGCCTTCGGCTCCACCCGGCGGGCCGGCGTACGAGCGGCTGAGGATCGGCAGGTGCTGGCCCTGCGCGACGCGGAAACCCCTGTCGTCTGCCTCGTCGCCAAGTCCGACATACGCCACGTCGAACGTGCGCTGCGGACGACGCTCGAGGAGAACCTCGCGATGGTGTCGGACACCGTTGCGTTCCTCGTCGCCGAGGGACGGCGGGTCTTTCTGGACTGCGAGCACTTCTTCGACGGGTACGCCGCCGATCGCGACTACGGCCTGCGGGTGCTGTCGGCGGCGTTCGAAGCCGGCGCGGACGTCGGCGTGCTGTGCGACACGAACGGCGGCATGCTGCCGATGGGACTCGGCCGGGTGGTCGCCGAGGTGGCTTCCCGGACCGGTTTCCGGCTGGGCATCCACTGCCAGGACGACACCGGCTGCGCGGTCGCGAACACCCTCGCCGCCGTCGAGGCGGGCGTGACCCACGTGCAGGGAACCGCCAACGGGTACGGCGAACGGGCGGGCAATGCCGACACGTTCTCGGTGATCGCCGGACTGGTGACCAAGATGGGGCGCTCCGTCGTACCGGATCGGTGTCTGCCTGAGCTGGTGCGGGTCTCGCACGCGATCGCGGAACTGGCCAACATCGCACCGGACACCCACCAGCCGTACGTCGGGTCGTCGGCGTTCGCGCACAAGGCCGGCCTGCACGCGAGCGCGATCAAGGTCTCCGCGGAGCTCTACAACCATCTCGACCCGGCGGTCGTGGGCAACGACATGCGGATCCTGGTCACCGAGATGGCCGGTCGGGCCAGCGTCGAACTCAAGGGCCGCGAGCTGGGGATCGACCTGTCCGCGCAACCCGATGCGGTCGGCCGGGTGGTCTCGCGGGTCAAGGAGCTGGAGGCCGACGGGTGGTCCTTCGAGGCCGCGGACGCGTCGTTCGAGCTGCTGCTGCGGGCCGAGCTGGACGGGGCTCGCACGGCGGCGTTCACGCTGGAGTCCTATCGGGTGCTGGTCGAGCACTGGGGGAACGGTTCGGTGCTCAGCGAGGCGACGGTCAAGCTGTACGTCGATGGTGAGCGGATCATCGCGACGGGGGAGGGCAACGGTCCGGTCAACGCGCTGGACCAGGCCCTGCGGACGGCGCTGACGCGCAGGTACCCGGCGTTGGCGGCCATGGAGCTGGCCGATTACAAGGTGCGGATCCTGGCGGGCCGTGCCGGTACCGGCGCGGTGACGCGGGTACTGATCGAGACGACGGACGGCGCCTCGGCGTGGACCACCGTCGGCGTGCACGAGAACGTCATCGAGGCCTCGTGGCATGCGCTCGTCGACGCGCTCAGCTACGGCCTTCGTCGGCACTCTCAACTCTGAGGTGCGGTGCTGCCGTACCGTCGACAGGCCAGCTACCCCAAGGAGTCTCGTGCGCATAGTGCGGTTCGCCCATCCGCAGGGCATGTCCTTTGGTGTCGCGGAGGGGACCGACGCGGCGGCGACGGTCGCCCAGATCGACGGGCACCCGTTCGGGGAACTCGCCTATACCGGGCAGCGGTGGGCGCTGGCCGACGTACGCCTGCTGTCCCCGATCCTGCCGAGCAAGGTGGTCTGTGTCGGGAAGAACTACGCCGAGCACGTCGCGGAGATGGGCGGCGGCGCCCCGCCCGAGCAGCCGCTGCTGTTCCTGAAGCCGTCGACGGCGGTGATCGGCCCGGGTGATCCGATCCGGCTGCCGGCGGTCAGCCGGCAGATCGACCACGAGGCCGAACTTGCGGTGGTGATCGGCATCCGCGGCGCCCGAGAGGTTCCCGCCGAGCAGGCGATGGCATCGGTCTTCGGCTACACCTGCGCGAACGACGTCACCGCCCGCGACCTGCAAAAGGCGGACGGGCAGTGGACCCGGGCGAAGGGCTTCGACTCGTTCTGCCCGATCGGCCCGTGGATCGAGACCGACCTCGACATCGCCGACCTCGGGGTGCGCTGCGAGGTCGACGGCCAGCTGCGGCAGAACGGCCGCACCAGCCAGCTCGTCCACAGTGTCGCCACGCTGATCTCCTACGCCTCGCATGTCATGACGCTGCTGCCGGGCGACCTCCTGCTCACCGGTACGCCGGCGGGTGTCGGGCCGATCACCGCCGGCCAGACCGTGTCGGTCTCCATCGACGGACTGGGGACGCTGGCCAACCCGGTCGTCGCCGCGTGAGACCGGCCGTACGCGTCAGGTTCTGCCCCTCACCGACCGGCAATCCGCACGTCGGGCTGGTTCGGGCGGCGCTGTTCAACTGGGCTTTCGCCCGGCACCACGGCGGTGCGTTCGTGTTCCGGATCGAGGACACCGACGCCGCACGGGATACCGAGGAGTCCTACGAGCAGCTGCTGGACTCGTTGCGGTGGCTCGGTCTGGACTGGGACGAGGGCCCTGACATCGGGGGGCCAGTGGGGCCGTACCGCCAGTCCCAGCGCCGGGACATCTACGACGATGTCGTACGCCGGTTGCTCGAGGCCGGTGAGGCATACGAGTCGTTTTCCTCCGCCGAGGAGATCGAGGCCCGGCACCGGGCCGCCGGCCATGACCCGAAGCTGGGCTACGACAACGCTGACCGCGAGCTGACCGCCGCCCAGGCCGAGGCGTTCCGCGCCCGGGGCCGTGGGGCGGTGGTGCGGCTGCGGATGCCCGCCGAGGAGGTGTCCTGGACTGACCTCGTGCGGGGACCGGTGAGCTTCGCCGCCGGGTCGGTGCCCGATTTCGTCCTGGCGCGTGCCAACGGCGATCCGCTGTATCCGCTGGTGAACCCCCTTGACGACGCGCTGATGGGGATCACGCACGTGTTGCGCGGCGAGGACCTGCTGCCCTCGACGCCACGGCAGATCGCCCTGTACGCCGCCCTGCGCCGGATCGGCTTCGATGCGTCGACGCCGTTGTTCGGGCACCTGCCATTGGTGCGCGGTGAGGGCAACCGGAAGTTGTCGAAGCGCGCGCCGGAGGCCTCGCTGCAGCTGTACCGGGAGCGCGGCTTCCTGCCGGAGGGTTTGCTCAACTACCTGGCGCTGCTCGGCTGGGCGATCGCCGATGACCGGGACGTGTTCTCGATGTCGGAGATGGCCGCGGCGTTCGACATCGATCGGGTCAGTTCCAACCCGGCCCGCTTCGATCTGCAAAAGGCCGAGGCGATCAACGGCAGCCACATTCGGCTGCTGTCGGTCGAGGAGTTCGCGGCCCGAGTGACGCCGTACCTGCAGTCCGCGGGTCTGGTCGCGACGCCGCCGTCGGATACGGAGGCGGCCCTGATCGACGGCGCCGCGCCGCTCGTCGCCGAGCGGGTCACCGTGCTGTCCGAGGCAGTGGACATGATGCGATTTCTGTTCACCACCGATCTCGTCGTCGACTCTGACGCGGCAGCGAAGTTTCTGGGCACCGAGGCTGGGCCGGTACTCCGGGCGGCGGTGGACGCGCTCGAGCGTCTGTCCACATGGGACAGTGCTTCGATCGAGGCGGCGTTGAAGGCGGCACTGGTTGACGGGCTCGGTCTGAAGCCGCGCCAGGCGTTCGCTCCGATCCGGGTGGCGGTCAGCGGTCGGACGGTTTCCCCGCCGTTGTACGAGTCGATGGACTTGCTCGGACGCGAGCGTTCCATCGACCGGCTGTGCGCCGCACTGGGATGATCCGCGCCGTCCTGTTCGACCTCGACGACACGCTGATCGACACCACCAGCGCAATCCGCACAGCGGCGCGCTCGGCGACTGCTGAGATGGCGCCGTCGCTGGACGATGAGGCGTGTGCCACCTGGTGGGTCGACCCGGGTGGCTACTTCGCGGCGTACGACCGGGGCGAGCTGAGCTTCGCCGAGCAGCGTGAGGCGCGGCTCGTACGGCTCTGCTCCGAGCACGGCCTGCCCGATCTGGACGAGGCCGGACGACGTCGGTGGCTGGACCACTACGAGCGGGCGCTGGTCGCCGCCAGCCGTGCGTTCGACGACGTCCCGACCTGTCTGCGGGCGCTCGAGGCGCAGCCGCTCGGCATAGTGACGAACATTGCGGCCGCCCCCCAGTTGGCGAAGTTGCGCACCGCGGGATTGGACGGCGTCTTCGAGGTGGTGCTCGGAGTCGACTCGTTCGGTGTGCGAAAGCCGTCGCCCGAGGGCTTTCTCGCCGGTTGCGCCGCGTTGGGCGTCCAGGTCACCGAAGCCGCGTACATCGGTGACCTGCTCGACACCGACGCACGTGGGGCGGCTGCGGCGGGGCTGTGCGGCATCTGGCTGGATCGGACCGGAAGCGCTCCAACGCCCCCGGACGTCGAGCGGATCAGGTCCCTCGCCGAGCTGCCGGCCCTGCTCGGAGTCGGCTGAGTCCTTCGGCCGGTTGCGGGATCCATTGTGCCGCAACGGTTTCAGCGGTCAGGAATTGTCGGTGGTCCGGGTTAGCGTGTGGGTGTGAGCGCATTGCTGGACGATCCGTCGCCTGCTTGGTCCGGGCACCCGATCGCCGGAGCGGTCGCGCGGATCGGCGGCTGCCTGGCCGAGGCTGCCGAGGCCTGCCTGTGGTCGCTGTCGGACCGGGAGCTCCCGGATGTGCTCGAGGCGGCCGGTACGGCGCTGGCTCAGTTGCAGGGCCTGCTGGTCAGCTTGGTCGGTGAGGTGGACGCCCGGGAGCTGGCCGCCAAGGTGGGCGCGTCGGGGACGGCGGCGCTGGCCCGACAGCGACTCGCGCTGACCCCGGCAGACGCCGCCGAGCTGACCGCGGTGGCCCGCGCGACCCGCCGGGAGCTGTCGGCGGCGGGACAGGCGCTGGCGGCCGGGCAGGTCAGCTACCGGCAGGCCGCCGCGATCGTCCGCGCGGTTGGCAATCTCCCGGACGAAGTCGGTCCAGAAGTACGCCGGCGCGCCGAGGCGCACCTGATCGGTGAGGCGGCCCGGTTCGACCCGGCCGAGCTGGCCCGGCTCGGCCGGCACATCCTGGAGGTTGTCGCCCCGGACGCCTGGGAACGGATCGAGGCCGAGCGGCTGGCCCGAGACGAGGAGCGGGCCGCCCGCCGCCGCGAGTTCACGATGATCGACGACGGACACGGTCTGCACTGGCTGCGCGGACGGCTGGACACCGAGGCCGCCGCGGTGCTGCGAGCCGCCCTGGACCCGCTGTCCGCGCCCGCCCCTGCTGGCGAGCACGGCCCGGACCTGCGCACCGGCCCACAGCGTCGTGCGGACGCCCTGGTCGAGCTGGCCCGCCGCGCCCTGATCGGTGACCAGCTCCCCGACAACGGCGGACAACGGCCGCAGGTTGTGGTCACGGTGCCGCTTCGCACCCTGACCGACCAGCTGGGGCACGCCACTGTCGACGACGGAGGCATCCTGTCTCCGACCGCCGCCCGCATCCTGGCCTGCGACTGCCAGCTCATCCCGGCCGTCCTCGGCTCGACCGGACAGGTCCTCGACCTCGGCCGGTCCCAGCGGCTGTTCATCGGGTCGCTGCGCCGGGCGTTGGCGCTGCGCGACGGCGGCTGCGCGTTCCCGGGCTGCGACCGGCCCGCGGCCTGGTGCGACGGCCACCACATCATCGCCTGGGCCGACGGCGGCAACACCAGCCTCGCCAACGCCGTCCTGCTCTGCGGACACCACCACGCCGTCGTCCACCGCGACAACTGGACCATCCGCCTCGCCGACGACGGCATCCCCGAATTCACTCCGCCGGCCTGGATCGACCCCACCGCGACCCCCCGGCGCAACCACCGATACCGATCCCGCGCCCCGTAAGCCGCAAGACGGCCGCGGACAGGCAGTCCGGCGGCGGCGTCGCGCAGAGTGCGCTGGTTAGGGTGATCGGGTGGGTTCATGCGCGGCGCCGTTGACGAGCGCCGGATGACCGGCCTCGCGGCGTACACACCCACACCGTCGTTCACCGCACCGCCGCCCCCGGTCTACGGCTGGGTGCCGCAGTACTACTGGGATCCACAGTGGGGCTGGGTGCCGCACTACGTCTGGCATGCCCAGGACGGGTGGGTGCACGGCTTCATCTGGGCACCACTCCCGCCTGGTTGGGGTCAGCCGACCCTCGCCCCGGCTCCGCAGCGGTACGGCAAGGCGCCGCACCCCGAGCCGACGACGTACCTGCAGCTGTTGCGGACTCCGACGTACGGTTGGTGGAAGTCGCTGCTCGGCCTGCTCCTTGCCGGTACGGCGTGGCTTGTCGGGTCGACAGTGCTGGTCGTGGTTGCGCTCCTCGTGGGCGATGGCGGGTCGGAGCAGTTCCTCAACGACCTGGCGTTCGATCCGTTGGGGTCACCCACGACGCTGCTCATCGTCAACCTCAACCTGGCGCTGCTGATCCCGTCGGTCTGGGTGGCGCTGATCGCCGTACACCAGGAACGGCTCGGCTGGGTGTCCTCCGTCGTACGCCAACTGCGGTGGCGGCTGCTGCTGACGTTCGGCTTGGTCGCAACAGGGCTGTTGGCGATCGGTCTGCTGTTGGGATTTCTGCTCGTCGATCCGGTTGCCGGCAGCGGCGAGGAGTCCTATGACACCGGGTTCATTGTGGCGATGCTGGCGGTCGTTCTGCTGACGACGCCGCTGCAAGCGGCCGGCGAGGAGTACCTCTTCCGCGGGTATCTCAGCCAGGTGATTGCCGGCTGGATCCCGCCGCGGGCGGCGGGTGCGATCGTCGCGGGGCTGCTCACCGGCTTCCTGTTCGCGCTGGCGCACGGCTCGCAGGATGTGCCGACGTTCCTGAGCCGGTTGGCGTTCGGGCTGTCAGCGTCGCTCCTGGTCTGGCTGACCGGCGGGTTGGAGGCGGCGATCGCCTACCACGCGATGAACAACGTGCTGCTGTTCCTGCTCGCGCTGGTGGTCGGGCCGAGCCTCGAGGTGGAGATCAGCAGTGCGCTGGTGCTGATCGTCGATCTGCTCGTGATGGCCGCCTTCGTGGCGTTCGTCTGGTGGTGGTCACGGCGGCGGGCGGCGCAACAGGCGACCAGTGTCCCGGCGCCCGCACCGCTGGCCCACGCGCAGTGAGTTGGGCGCGCCGATGCCGCTCCGGTAGTGTTGGCCGTCGGTGCGCAAGCGCCAGTGGGGTATGGGGTAATTGGCAGCCCAGCTGATTCTGGTTCAGCTAGTCTAGGTTCGAGTCCTGGTACCCCAGCGATGTGCACCATCCCCTGGCCCCGTCGTCTAGCGGCCCAGGACGCCGCCCTCTCAAGGCGGTGGCGGGGGTTCGAATCCCCTCGGGGCTACAGCGTTCGATCAGTCATCCAGCCAGGTAGCGTTGCAGCGCTTCGCGCGTCACCTCCGATACCGTGCGCTTCTCCGTCGCCGCTCGTGATCGCAATTGACTGTCGAGTTCGGCTGGCAAGCTCAATCGCAACTGCGGTGACCGCTTGTTTGTGTTGCTCATCGACGGGCGGCCGGCCTTCCGCAGAACCTCCTCGGTGATCTCTGCCGCGACCTGCTCGGTCAGACGGGTTCCGTCCGCCAGGTAGACTGGTTCCTCATCGAGGTCGATGGGACCACCATCCACGTAGGAGACGCCGTCTATCTCGACTCTTCTGCTCATGTGTGCCTCCTCAGTTCCGCCGGCATGACGTGGACCACGAGCAGGTGGTCCGGCAACAGCACGGCGAGGATCTCTAGTTGCAGGCCTCTGTCATCCTTGCCAACACAGAGCACTGCTCGATCCCCTCGACCAGTCCTGACCGTCTGCCCAACGGTCGAGGCCATGACGTACAAGGCATGTGCGCGACCGATCCGGTGCCTTCGGCTCGATCGGGTCCAGCGGACGTTCACTAGACCCCCATTGTAGGACCGAAAATTTCAGAGCTGGGCGACCTAGTACCCATCGGCACGGCTGACGGTCACGCCGTGCGTGGTCTTGCGTCCATCGGCCCCTCTCCAAGATGCGTTCCCACATCTTTGCGGCGGCGGGAAAGGGCCGCGGCCCTGGCGTTACATCTTGAACGGCTCAGATCAGTGGCAGCGAGGCGAGGCCGAGCAGGGCGCAGACGCCGAGCGTTCGCAGCACCGACCAGCCCAGCCGGAAGATCAACACGGCCGCGATGGCGGCAATCGCCACCTGCACCGGCTGGAACGTCGCGAGCTCAGGAAGCAGCAGGTGGACCGGCCCCCACGCCAGCTCCGAACGGTTGCGGAACAGCGTGTTGACGGCGAAGTACAGCGTCAGGTTGGCGATGACGCCGACGACCGCAGCGGTGATGCCGGTCAACGCCGCCGACAGCGACCGGTTTCCGCGCAGCCGTTCGACGTACGGCGCGCCCAAGAAGATGAACAGGAAGCTCGGCACGAACGTCACCCACGTCGTCAGCAGCGCCGCCAGCACGGCGGCAACCCACGGGTTGAAGGCCCCCGGATCCCGGTAGGCGCCGATGAACGCGACGAACTGGACGACCATGATCAACGGTCCCGGCGTCGTCTCGGCCAGCGCCAGGCCGCGGACCATCTCACCGGGGGCGAGCCAGCCGAAGTCCTCCACGGCACGCTGGGCGACGTACGCGAGGACGGCGTACGCCCCGCCGAAAGTAACCAGCGCCGTGCCGGAGAAGAACAGGCCCTGTTCGGTGAATACGCTGCCGCGTCCGGTGAACGCGGCGAACAGCGCGACTGGTGACAGCCAGCACACCAGGCCGATCACCAAGAGGCGGAGCGCCCGTACGCCAGAGGGCCGCTCGCGGTGCAGCGCGTCGTCGGGGATCACCGGCGCTGGGCCGGCGTCGCGAGCCGCGTGCGCATCCGCGGCGTGGATCGTGTGTGCCGCGAATCGGCCGAGCAGCCAGCCGAGCAGGGCCGCCGCCAGGATCACGATCGGGAACGGCACCTGCAGCGCATAGATGGCGAGGAACGACGCCACCGCGATCGCCACCAGGGCGGGGTTCCCCAACGCGCGCCGCCCGATCCGGACGACTGCCTGGGCCACGATCGCCAGCACCGCGGGCGCCAGCCCGGCGAACAGCGCTGCCACCACGGCCGTCGTGCCGAACGCGACGTAGACAGCCGACAGCGCGAGCAGTGCCACCGCGCCGGGCAGCACGAACAGGACGCCCGCGACGAGGCCGCCACGAGAGCCGTTGAGCAACCAGCCGCTGTAGACGGCCAGCTGCTGCGCCTCGGGGCCGGGCAACAGCATGCAGTAGTTCAGCGCATGCAGGAACCGGCGCTGGCCGATCCACCGCTTCTCGTCGACGAGCAACCGCTGCATCACCGCGATCTGCCCCGCCGGGCCACCGAAGGTCTGCAGCGAGATCAGGAACCAGGCCCGCACCGCCTCGCGAAAAGGCACGAGGTCTGTCGCGCGCGGCACGTGCTCTGGACCCACCATGACTCCCTCGCCACTGCGCCCAGCCCGTACGTGCGCCGGTTATTCGATTCTGCCGTCAAGCACCGCGTCCTACCCTCACTGGGTGAGCATCCTCGAGGTCCGGCCGGGCCTCTTCGCCGGGTACCGCCTCCGGGGCGCCGGCCCGCCGCTGCTCTGCGTACCAGGCGGGCCAGGTCGCGCGTCGGCGTACCTGGACGACCTGGGTGGTCTCGCAGCCACCCGAACCTTGATCCTCGTCGACCTGCCGGGAACCGGCTCTGCGCCGCCGCCCGAGGAGGTCGACGGCTACGAACTGCCGGCACTTGCCGAATCGGTCCAGGCCATCGTTGCCCACCTCGGGATGGTGACGGTCGACCTGCTCGGCCATTCCGCCGGGGCACTGACGGCGGCGTTGTGGGCTGCCGGCAACCCTGACCGGTTGTCCCACCTCGTCCTGTTGACGCCGGGCGGCCGCAACCAGCTGGGCTTGACCTACGACGATGCGGAGGCGGTGCGGATGTCCAGGCGGGCCGAGCCGTGGTACGACGAGGCGATCCGCACCGATGACTGGACGCCGTTCTTCTACGGTCGCTGGGACGAAGGCGCCAGGGCGCACGCCGCCGGGGAAGCCGACCAACGCTCCATGGCTGCGACTCACGGGTTCGGGCTGGGCAGCCTGACCGCAGCCGACGTGACGGCCGGGCTGTCCCACGTCGACGTACCGGCGCTGGTCGTCGGCGGGTCGCGAGATCCGCTCGGCACATCGGTTTGCCGGCAATGGGCTGCGTTCCTACCCCATGCCGATGTCGTGATCCTGGACGGTGTCGGGCACTACCCGTGGGTCGACGACCCGGCCGCTGTCCGGGCCACTCTGGACCGTTTTCTGAGCTAGCCGAACGCGGTGGTCAGCTCGCGAGCCGCCCGGAGGACGGCGGGGGACAGCCGCTCGCCGAGCCGACGCCCCAGCCGATCCGACGGCCCGGACACCGAAACCGCCGCAACGACCGCGTCCCCGGCGAACACCGGTGCCGACACCGACGACACTCCGGGCTCGCGCTGTCCCATGCTGGCCGCCCAGCCGCGACGGCGGACGAGGGACAGGGTGCGCGCGCTGAACACCGCACCGGCAGGTACGCCGGCATCCTCGGGCCAGGCGGCGAGCACCTGCGCCGCCGAACCGGCGGTCATCGGCAACCGGGCTCCCACCGGAACTGTGTCGCGCAGGCCGCTCGCCCGGTCGACGGCCGCGACACACACCCGCCAAGAACCCTCCCGGCGGTACAGCTGAGCACTTTCCCCACTCTGCTCGCTGAGTCGCCGAAGAACCGCCGGCGCCGCGGCAAGCAACGGATCGGACTCGGCCAGGGCGCTCAGCGCCGGCCCGGGCAGCCAGCGTCCCTCGGCGTCACGAGCGAGCAGCCCATGGACCTCCAAGGCGACCGCGATGCGATGGGCCGTGGCCCGCGGCAGCGCCGTACCGGCGCTGAGGTCGGCCAGCGAGACCGGTCGCGCGGCGGCGGCGGTAAGGACTGCCACCGCCTTGTCGAGCACGCCGATCCCGCTAGACTGTCCCACGAACCGATACTAGCGTCTCACATGATGGGATAGCGCGGATGGTCAAGACATTGGCGGAGAAGGTCTGGGACGCCCACCTGGTGCGCCGGCACGAGGGGGAGCCCGACCTCATCTACGTCGACCTGCACCTGGTGCACGAGGTGACCAGCCCGCAGGCCTTTGACGGGCTGCGGCTGGCCGGCCGGCAGGTTCGCCGCCCGGAGCTCACCATCGCCACCGAAGACCACAACGTCCCGACCGAGGACATCCAGCTGCCGATCGCCGACGAGGTCTCCCGCCTCCAAGTGGAGACACTGCGGCAGAACTGTGCCGACTTCGGTATCCGGCTGTATCCGATGGGCGACCGGGACCAGGGCATCGTGCACGTGATCGGCCCGCAGCTCGGGCTGACGCAGCCCGGGATGACGGTCGTCTGCGGCGACAGCCACACGTCGACGCACGGGGCGTTCGGTGCGCTGGCGTTCGGGATCGGGACGAGTGAGGTCGAGCATGTCCTCGCCACGCAGACGCTGTCCCTACGACCGTTCAAGACGATGGCCGTCACGGTGACCGGACAGCTGCGGCCGGGCGTGACGGCGAAGGACATCATCCTGGCCGTCATCGCCAAGATCGGGACCGGCGGGGGGCAGGGTTACCTGATCGAGTACCGCGGGCCGGCAATCGAGGCGCTGTCGATGGAGGCCCGGATGACTGTGTGCAACATGTCGATCGAGGCCGGCGCGCGAGCCGGCATGATCGCACCCGACGACACGACGTTCGACTTCCTCGCGGGGCGGCAGCACGCGCCGGCGGACTGGGACACCGCTGTCGACTACTGGCGAACGCTGCGCACCGACGACGGCGCAGCCTTCGACGCCGAGGTGGTCCTCGACGCCGACGAGCTGACTCCGTTCGTCACGTGGGGAACGAACCCCGGTCAGGGGTCCACGTTGGACGCGACGGTCCCTGACCCGGCCTCGTTCGACGACACCGACGACCGGGCATCTGCCGAGCGGGCGCTGGCCTACATGGATCTGCGACCCGGTACGCCGTTGCGCGAGATCGCCGTCGACACCGTCTTCCTCGGTTCCTGCACGAACGGCCGGATCGAGGACCTGCGCGCTGCCGCCGCGGTGTTGAAAGGACGCCACGTCGCCGCGGGGGTGCGGATGCTCGTCGTACCGGGCTCGATGAAGGTCAAGGAGCAGGCCGAAACGGAGGGCCTGGACCAGGTGTTCGCCGACGCGGGCGCGGAGTGGCGCAGCGCCGGATGCTCGATGTGCCTGGGGATGAACCCCGATCAACTCGCTCCCGGGGAGCGTTCGGCGTCGACGTCCAACCGCAACTTCGAGGGCCGCCAGGGGAAGGGCGGGCGCACGCACCTCGTGTCACCGCTCGTGGCCGCCGCGACCGCCGTACGCGGAACGCTCAGCGCGCCCGCGGACCTGGGGGATTGACGTGGAGAAGTTCCGCCGCCACACCGGCCGGGTCTTGCCGCTGCGTCGTAGCAACGTCGACACCGACCAGATCATCCCGGCGGTCTACCTCAAGCGGGTCGCGCGCACCGGCTTCGAGGACGGCCTGTTCGCCGCCTGGCGGGCCAAGGAGCCGGACTTCGTGCTGAACCGCCCGGAGTACGCCGGCGCGAGCATCCTCGTTGCGGGTTCCGATTTCGGCACCGGATCGTCGCGTGAGCATGCCGTCTGGGCCCTGTTGGACTACGGGTTCCGGGTCGTCGTCAGCTCGCGCTACGGCGACATCTTCCGCGGCAACTCGCTCAAGTCGGGACTGCTGACGGTTCTCGTCGATCAGGCCACGGTCGAAAAGCTGTGGGAGGACGCCGAAAGTGATCCCGCTGCCGAGGTCACTGTCGACCTCGAGGCTCGGGTGATCACGGCCGGCGACTTCGTCACGGCCTTTGCCCTTGACGACTACTCCCGCTGGCGGCTCCTGGAGGGGCTGGACGACATCAGTGTGACGTGCCAGCACGAGGCCGACATCGTCACCTTCGAGGCGGCCCGCATGCACTGGTTACCGGTTACCGGCTGACCCCAGAACCCTTGCGCCGCAACAGCTTGGCGCAGCCGAGTCCGCTTCGGCGGAAAAGAATGCTTGCAAAACCAGGCGAAACGGCGCTAGGTCGTTGCCTCGCAGCCGTGTGCCCTCTACCGTTCGCCGGAGTCGGCCGCACGGCCGTGAGATGTCCTGGGAGGGACACAGTGAACAAGTCCGAGTTGATCGACACCCTCGCCACACGGCTGGCCGGGGACAAGAAGACCGCAGCCGCAGCCGTCGACGGACTGATCGACGTCGTGTCACGTGCGGTGTCCAAGGGCGAGAAGGTCGCGATCACCGGCTTCGGGGTGTTCGAGAAGCGCAACCGCAGCGCTCGCACCGCTCGCAACCCGAGGACCGGCGCGACCATCAAGGTGAAGAAGACCAGCGTTCCGGCGTTCCGCCCGGGCCAGCAGTTCAAGGACGTGGTGAGCGGCACCAAGAAACTGGGCAAGGTGGCGACTGCTCCCGTCGCAAAGGCGACGTCGGCGGCTCGGGCGGGGACCACGGCGACGGCTCGGACCGCAAAGGCCTCGCCCGACAACACTGCGCCGGGCAAGGCCACTGCCAAGTCCACCACCAAGGCCTCGGCGAAGACGGCGCCCGCGAAGAAGACGGCCACCAAGACGGCGGCCGCGAAGAGCACCCCGAAGTCCACCGCGGCGAAGAAGACCACGGCGACCAAGACCCCGGCGAAGAAGTCCGCCACCAAGTCCACCGCCGGCAAGTCGACGGCCAAGAAGACCCCGGCCAAGAAGAGCAGCTAAACCCCTGCTTCGCCTACGTCCGTTGGGGTGAGCGCCATACCGCGCCCCCCAACGGACGTTGTGCTGTCGTCAGCGTCGGCGTTCTAGGGCAGCAACGAGCCGTAGTAGTCGGCGCTGACCACCTTGCCGTCGTGGGCGGTGAGCGCCCACACGCTTCCCTTCCGGGCCGGCGGCCCGTCGGCACGCCGCTGCGGTGACACACCGGTGACCGGCTGCCCGGAGGTGAGCAGCCATTCCAACAGGTCCGGGATCACCCCGCCCTGGCTGCCCACAGCGGCCACCGAGTCGGCGCCCAACAGTTTGGCCAGGGCGTTGCGAGCGGCGGCTGGATCGTCGAGGTAGTCGTCCTCACCGAATTCCGACGCCGGACCGACCAGCAGTCCGAGGCGCTCGGCGAGAGGTTGCAGGGTCTGCCGGCAGCGCAGCGGGTCGGCGCTGACCACCCGGTCCGGCCCGAATGCCGGCAGCACGTCGGCCAGCGTCGCCGCCTCGGCCACCCCGCGCTCGTCCAGCGGGCGATCGACGTCCGGGCCCGACCACGATTCGCTGTCTCCGGCCCGCCCGTGCCGGACGAGCAGTACCCGCACCGGCGCCACCGCCACTGCCAGCAGGTCGGCCACCAACGCCTGATCGTCGGCGTAGGACAGGGTTTTCACGGCCTCCTCCGGCGTGAGCCACTCCATGCCGTCGGTCTCATCGTTGGCGACGAACTCCCCGGTTGCCCGCATGCTCCAGTAGTCCACGGTCTTCTGCCCCCCGTCCGACTGGTAGCTCGTCCGGGGTAGCCGGCGGCCGATCACCAGTTCCAGCCCGGTCTCTTCGGTCACCTCGCGAACCGCGGCGAGCAGCGGCAGCTCACCGGGCCGGAGTTTTCCCTTCGGGAAGGACCAGTCGTCGTAGCGCGGTCGGTGGACCACGGCGAGTCGGACGACGCCGTCATCCCGTCGCCAGGGCACGCCGCCGGCCGCGGCGATCGGGTCGGCCGGCACGGGTCAGTCGGTCCGGTTCTTGTGCGCCACCATCAGCTCGAGCTGGAAGTCGCTGCTGCCCTTCGTGTGCTCCCAGCTGCCGTCTTGGCGCAGGTCCCAGCCGGTGATGTCCTCGCGCATGGCCGTTTCCATTATGAAGCGCAGGTGCTCGGCGGCGGTCGGATCGTTGACCCGCAGGAGCACCTCCACTCGGCGGTCGAGGTTGCGGTGCATGAGGTCCGCGCTGCCCAGCCACCATTCGGGGTCGCCGTCGTTGCGGAAGTAGATGACGCGCGAGTGCTCCAAGAATCGGCCGACGATCGAGCGGACCCGGATGTTCTCCGACAGGCCGGGCACTTCCGGCCGCAGGGTGCAGATCCCGCGGATCAGCAGCCGGATCGGCACACCGGCGTTGGACGCCCGGTACATCGCATCCACGATCTGCTCGTCCACGAGCGAGTTGATTTTGACGTCGATGCCGGACTCCCGGCCGGCCACCGCATGGTCGATCTCGCGCTCGATCCGCTCGAGCAGGCCGGTCCTGATGCCGTACGGCGCCACCAGCAGGGTGCGGTAGGAGGTCTGCCGCGAGTAGCCGGTCAGTGCGTTGAACAGGTCGGTGAGGTCGGCACCCACCCGAGGATCGGCGGTGAGCACGCCGAGATCCTCGTAGAGCCGGGCCGTCTTCGGGTTGTAGTTGCCCGTGCCGATGTGGCAGTAGCGGCGCAGTCCGCCGCCTTCCCGGCGTACGACGAGGGCCGCCTTGCAGTGTGTCTTGAGACCGACCAAGCCGTAGACGACGTGGCAGCCGGCCCGTTCCAGCATCTTGGCCCAACTGATGTTGGCCTCCTCGTCGAAGCGCGCCTTGACCTCGACGAGGACGACTACCTGCTTTCCTGCGGTGGCGGCCTCGGCGAGGGCCTCGACGATGGGGGAATCGCCGGACGTGCGGTAGAGCGTCTGCTTGATCGCCAGCACGTTTGGGTCGGCGGCGGCCTGCTCGATGAAACGCTGCACGCTCGTCGCGAACGAGTCGTAGGGGTGGTGCACCATCACGTCGCCCTCGCGCAACGTCGCGAAGACGCTCTTGGCAGTCTCGCCCTCGCTCAGCCGCGGATGCGTGGCAGGGACGAACGGCGCGTCCTTGAGGGTGGGCGCGTCGAAGTCGTACAGCGACCACAGCGCCGAGAGGTCCAGCAGACCGGGAACGCGAAGGACGTCGGCGTAGCTCATGTCCATCTCGCGGATCAGCAGGTCGAGCATGTGCTGATCCATCGTCTCGCCGATTTCGAGCCGGACGGCCGGGCCGAAACGGCGCCGCGCGAGCTCGCGTTCGAGGGCCTGCAGCAGGTCCTCGTCGCGGTCCTCCTCGACCTCGACGTCGGCGTTGCGGGTGACCCGGAACAGGTGGTGCTCGCCGACGTCCATGCCCGGGAACAGCTGCGGCAGGTGCGCGGCGATGAGTTCCTCCAGCGGCAGCACCGACTGGCCTTCGGCGACCGGGACGAACCGGGGGACGTTGTTCGGCACCTTGACCCGCGCGAAACGCTCTGCCCCGAGCGCCGGGTCGCGGACGACGACGGCGATGTTCAAAGACAGCCCGCTGATGTAGGGGAACGGGTGAGCCGGGTCGACCGCAAGCGGCGTCAGGACCGGGAAGATCCGGTCCCGGAAGTACTCCCGCAGCCGCACCGTGTCGTCCTCCGGCAAATCCTCCCAGCGCAGGATGCGGATGCCTTGCTTGTCGAGCTCGGGCTGGACGACGTCTGCGAAGAGCCGCGCATGCTGATCGACGAGGTCCCGGGTCCGCTCGGCGATCAGTTCCAGCTGCACGCGCGGGGACAGACCGTCCGCAGAGCGGACAGAAATGCCGGTGCTCTGCCGCCGCTTGAGGCCGGCGACGCGCACCATGTAGAACTCGTCCAGATTGCCCGCGAAGATCGCGAGGATCTTGGCTCGTTCGAGCAGCGGCGTGTGCGGGTTCTCGGCTAGGCCGAGCACCCTCGCGCTGTAGTCCAGCCAGGACAACTCACGGTTGAGGAACCGGTCGGCGCCGAGAACGTGCTCGTCGGGCGCCGGGGTGGCAGTGCTGACCATGACGAGATGATGCCCTAGCCGGGTGAACGAAGCGTCAGAATGGTGATCAGCACGACCTGGCCGTCCAGGATCTCCATCCGTACCCGCTGTCCCGGGCGGAGCAGCCGCAGACCGCCTGCGGCGAACGCCGCCCCGTCGAAACGTACGGCGCTGCCGTCGTCGAGCAGGACGGATCCGCACCGCGTCGCAGCGTCGAAGGAACTCACCGTCCCCTGCAGTTCGTTTGGCGACACGGGCCAGAGACTAGGCCGATGCACGACCACCTTCAGGACGGGCCAGCCGCGTGCCGGCGTCGGTGTCTGCGATGGCGACGGAGACATGGGCTCCGGTTGCAACCTTTCTCCTCAGCTCCACGTCTGTGAGTGCATGCCGAAGCGTCAGCTCGGAGGGACCGACGCAGCGTTCGCACGCTTCATCGAAACCCATTCGCGCCAGCTGCTTCACGTAGCACGGCTGCTCGTCGGCGCAGATGCGGAGGACCTGCTGCAGGGCGTTCTGGTCCGGTGCTACCCCAGATGGCGTCGGATCGAGCAGGACGATCCGTTCGGCTATGTGCGTCAAGCGCTCGTCAACGGTGCGACCGACCGGTGGCGGCGAAGACCGCGCACCGAAGTCACAACCGACCGCGTGCCGGAAGGTCCCAGTTCCGATGCGGCACCGGACGTGGGTGCTCGGATTTCCCTGATGGCAGCCATGCATCAGTTGACGGCTCGCGAGCGTGCGGTTGTCGTCCTGCGGTACTTCGAGGACCTGACCGAGGTCGAGACCGCGCGGGTCTTGGATCTGAAGGTCGGCACCGTCAAGAGCCTGCACCATCGCGCATTGAAGAAGCTGCGCGTCTCAGATGAGTTGACCGACGACGCCGACGAGCGCACGGTGCCACGACCTACCCCGTTAGCAGCGGCTGGACAAGCGGAAGGTTCGCCATGAACACCACCGAAGATCTGCGGAAGGCAATGCGGGGCGAGCCGTTGCCCGCCGACCGCGTGGATCCCGTTGCTCTCTTGAGGCTTGGGCGGCGACGCCGGAGGTTGCGCCGCCTCGGCGTGGCTGCTGCGAGTTCGCTGACGGCGGCGGGCGTCGCGCTGGCAGCTCAACTCGGGTTGCCGCCCGGCGTTGGCCCGGCGGGGCCTGCGGGCGAGCCAACCGCGACAGACGCGCCGGTGAACCAGGCGCCCGCATTGGAGCCGGACGGCCCTGTCCCCAACACGTACTCGAATGCGGTGAGCCTGTTGTACGTGGAATGCATGCAAGTCAGCGGACACGATCTCTCCATCGTCTTCCCTGGCGAGTTTGTTGACGAGCAGGGCGAGCCCGTCGTTGAGTTAAAAGTTCCGGACGAAACGGACCGCGGCCCGAGATATCAGGACGACGACGGCCGGTGCCTTGCGTACGCAGAAGCAGAAGCCAGCGCGTCGAGGCCGACGGGTTAGCGTCAGGCACAGGGCGTTGTGTGCGCCGCCCTGTGCCTGAGGTTGGGGCCTATGGCCAGCACTGCCTCGGTGGCACGGCCCACCCCCAGCGACGAGGCGGTCAACAGGTCGTCGATCGTGTCCACGTCGCGTCGAAGCCCTGGCCAGTTCCCGACGAGGCGGATCGCCCCGTCGAGTGCGTGCTCGCTGGCTGAGTCCGGTCCGTAACGAGGGTGCAGGTCACCCGAGGTCGCGGTCAGCAACGTCGTACCGGTCCCGTCGGTGTCGGGGACGAACGCCGAGGGGTGCCCGGCGGCCGCCGCCAGAGCCTCCGCCAGCACGTCGGGAGTCAGCGCCGGAAGGTCGCTCGGCAGCGCCGCGACCGGATGCCGACCGGCGATGCCGACGGCGTACGACGCCCCCGCGCTAATCGCCGCGTTCAGCCCACCCTGTGGTACGTCGGAACGCACCACCGCGCCCAATCCGGTGACGGCGGCACGTACCTCCTCGTCCTCGGTCACGACGACGACTCGGGTCACTCCTGCGGTGGAGACGGCGGCGGCAATCGTGTCCCGGACAAGGGCCAACGCGAGAGCAGGACTGTGGATGCCGTCCCGCGGACCGATCAGCCGCGACTTGGCCAGCGCCAGCCGCTTGACCGGAACAATCAGGGACCAAGCCACGGGATGATTGTCCTCAGGCGGTGCCGGTCGGCCGACGGCGGCCCGGGAACAGAGACGAAGCGGGCAGGGCGACGCCTCTGTATGGTCGATCGGGACAGAGATGCGGTTGCCGTGGGCAAGACACAGTGGGCGATTTCGAGCACGGCCGTTCTGCTACTGCTCAGCGCCTGTGCACGGCCACCGGAGGCTCCCAACTCAGCCCTGCTGCCACCGACTTGTCCGGGCAAGCCGGGTGTCGCCTTGGCCTTCGCCGCCCTTCAAGGGGAGGACCGGACTGACATCTTCGGCCTCGACGCGGCCGGGCGGGCAGTTCAGCTCACCGAGGGCGGGTTGTCCGACAATCCGACGTTCAGCCCAGGCGGCACGGAAATCCTCTTTACCCGCGAATCGGAGAAGCGAGTCGCCGGAGAGGACCCGCACCGCTCCCTATGGCTCATGGATTCCGATGGCTACAACGAGCGCCCACTCATCGCGGATTGCTACGATGAACTGGAGATGGCAAGATACTCGCCGGACGGCAAGACTATAGCCCTTGTTGGAATCATTGATCCGCCACAAAGCGAACATCGAGTCTTCACGATGAATGCAGACGGTACGTCGATTCGTCAACTCTCCGGCGATAGCGGAACGTCTCAGCCCGAGTCAGACTTCGCAGTCGCTTGGAGCCCGGACGGCGAGAACCTCGCATTCATGCGGCTTACCGGAACGCAGGAGAAGTACATTTCCCAGATCTGGGTCGCTGACGCAAGAACCGGCGAAGAGCGGCTGGTCTCTGAAGGGGACAAGAACATTGGCGCCCTCTCCTGGTCTCCAGCGGGTGATGCGCTGTTGTTCACGCAGGTGCTCAACACGATTGATGACTCCGTCGTTGTAGCCGTCTCCCTGGATCTCGGGAGTGGTGAGACATCGACGCTGGCTGAGGGCGTCATCAGCCCTGTCTATTCATCAGCAAACGGCTCCCAGATTCTTTACTGGACACAATCATCGGTTGACGATGCTGTCGTCCTTGAGTTGGAGACGACCCTCTCGGGGGTAGGGCGCGCATCCTCGGTAGTCACAACGGCTCGGGTGTCACCTGCCTCAGATCTCGCCATAGCGGCATGCGCCGTTGCTACCGGTTAGGTCAGCCGAGGGGAGAAGCATGGGAGCTGCATGTACCAGGATGACCGTCAATGAATGGCCGCTCTATGTCCAGATTTCACCGCATTGACCTGGCAGTGGCGTCGCGTCACGTCGCGGCCTGGTCGACGCGTGTTACAGGTTCTCGACACGGGCCGAGCGGCGGGCCAGACTCGCCGGGTGACGAGGGCGGTGGGGCGGCAGACCGGGCACGGTGGCCGCGGCCCGCTCGGCTGGTGGCTGCGGTTGAGCGCCATCGTCGTCCGGCCCGTCGTACGCCTGATGTTCCGGTTCCGATGGGCCGGTCAGCAGCACGTCCCCCGCACCGGCGGCGTGATCTTGATGGCCAACCACGTGTCCAAGCTGGACCCGTTCTCGATAGCCCGATTCACCTGGGATGCCGGGCGGATTCCCCGTTTCCTGGTCAAGGAGGGCCTGTTCGGCGTCTTCTTCGTCGGCGCGGTGCTGCGTGGTGCCCGGCAGATCCCGGTACGGCGGGGAACGAACGAGGCCACCACCGCACTGCGCGCTGCCGAGCAGGCGCTGCGGGACGGTGAAGCCGTGGTGGTGTATCCGGAAGGGACGGTGACCCGCGACCCCGACTGGTGGCCGATGCAGGGCAAGACCGGGCTCGCCCGGCTGTGGCTGGCCACCGACGTACCGGTCATCCCCGTAGCGCAGTGGGGCCAGCAGCGGTCCTGGGACTACCACACGGGCAAGTTCCGGCTCTTTCCGCGGAAGAGGGTGGTGGTTGTGGCCGGGCCGCCGGTCGACCTGTCGTATTTTCGCGGCCGACCGGTGACACCGGAGGCGCTGCGGGAGATCACGGACACCGCCTTCTCGGCGGTACGCGACCTGCTCGCCGTCGAGCGCGACGAGCCCGCGCCGGACGGCTTCTGGCTCGTCGGTGAGCGGACCCACCCATGAGGACGGCCGCGGTTCTCGGAAGTGGCTCGTGGGGTACGGCGTTCGCCCGTGTGATGATGCACGCCGGCTGTTCGGTCACCCTGTGGGCGCGCCGTCCCGAACTTGCCGACCTCATCAACGAGACCCATGAGAATCCCGACTACCTGCCGGGGATCGCGCTGCCGCCGGCGCTGACGGCCACCTCCGACCCGGACCGGGCCTTACACGATGCCGATGTCGTCGTCCTCGCTGTGCCGTCGCAGACGGCGCGGCAGAACCTGACCCGCTGGGTGCCGCTGCTGCAGGAGCATGCCACGCTGGTCAGTCTCATGAAGGGCATCGAGCTCGGGACCGCCAAGCGGATGAGTGAAGTGATCAGCGAGGTTGCCGGCGTGCCCCTGTCGAACGTCGCCGTCATCACCGGGCCGAACCTGGCGCGTGAGATCGCCGAGGAACAGCCGGCCGCAACCGTCGTCGCATGTTCTGACCACGACCGTGCGGTGGACCTGCAGGAGTCCTGCCAGACCGCCTACCTGCGGCCTTACACGAACACCGACGTCGTCGGTTGCGAGCTCGGCGGCACGGTGAAGAACATCATCGCGCTGGCGTGTGGCATGGCCGAGGGGATGGGGTTCGGCGACAACACCCGCGCCTCGATCATGACCCGCGGGCTCGCCGAGACCGCGCGACTGGGCCTGGCGCTCGGCGCCGAGGAGTCGACCTTCGCCGGGCTGGCCGGCCTCGGCGATCTCGTCGCCACCTGCTCCTCGCCGCTGTCGCGGAACCGGACGTTCGGCGAGCGGCTGGGGCGCGGGGAAACGCTGGAGCAGGTGCTGCAAGCGGCCACGCAGATCGCCGAGGGGGTGGCGTCCTGCCGTTCGGTGCTCGATCTGGCGCACGCCCATGGCGTGGACATGCCCATCACCGAGGCCGTTGTCGCGATCTGCCACAACGGCGAACGTGCTCCGGACGTGCTGCGGAGAGTCATGCGACGGGAGCCGAAGCCGGAATGACGCACGCCTCCGATGGCGACGGGACGCGGGTCGTGCGCGCGGGCCAGCCCGAGCCCGTCGCCGGCCAGCCGTTCCTGCCGGGGCCGGTGTTCGCCGCCCCTTTTCACCTCGGCCCGGGTGAGCGGTACTACGCCCGCTACGAGAACCCGACCCTCGTCGCTTTCGAGGAAGCACTGTCCACATTGGAGGGTGGGCCGTCGGTCGTGTTCCCGTCGGGGATGGCGGCGATCTCGGCCGTACTGCTGACGACGCTTCGCCCCGGTGACCGGGTGGTCGTACCGTCCGACGGCTACTTCGGGACAAGGGTGTTCGCCCACGAGGAGCTGGCCAGGTTCGACATCAGGGTCGAGGAAGTGTCCACAGTGGACCTCGACGAGGTCGCTGGCGTCGGCGGCCTGGAGGGAGTGGCGCTGCTGCTGATCGAGTCGCCCAGCAATCCCCGCCTCGACGTGTGCAACATCGAGGCGGTGACGGAAGCCGCCCACGACAGCGGGTGTCTGGTCGCTGTCGACAACACGACCGCGACACCGTTGGGTCTGCGACCTCTGGACCTCGGTGCGGACTTCAGCCTGGCCGCGGACACAAAGGCGCTGTCGGGGCACAGCGATCTGCTGCTCGGCCACGTCGCGAGCCGCGGCCCGGACCGCGCGACTCGGCTGCGGGACTGGCGAACCCGGTCCGGCACCGTGCCCGGACCGTTCGAGGTGTGGCTGGCGCATCGCTCCCTGGGCACGCTTGAGCTACGGCTGGACCGGCAGTCCGCCAACGCTCGCGCGCTCGCCAACGCGCTGGTGAGTCACCCCGCCGTGACGGGGCTGCGGTATCCGGGGCTGCCCAGCGACCCCTCGCACGACCAGTTCACCAGGGAGATGCGTCGGCCTGTCGGCCTGCTGTCCTTCGAGCTTGCCGACGCGGCGACGGTGCAGAGCTTCCTGTCCGCCAGCAGGCTTGCCGTGGCTGCGACCAGTTTCGGCGGCCTGCACACCACCGTCGACCGGCGCGCGCAGTGGGGCGGTGATCGGGTTCCGGAGGGGTTCGTCCGGATCTCCTGTGGATGCGAGGACACCGCCGACCTCGTCGCCGACTTTGTCGCGGCCGCCGACTCGCTAGGATCGCTGCAGTGACGAGGATACGCGTCGCGGTGGTGTTCGGTGGGCGCAGCGCCGAGCACGCGATCAGCTGCGTCTCGGCCGGCAACGTGATGCGGGCCCTGGATAGGGACCGGTACGACGTCGTACCCGTCGGCATCACCGCGGAGGGGTCATGGGTGCTCGCCGCCGACGACCCCGCCGCCCTGCAGATCCACGACGGCGAGCTGCCGGAGGTCAGCAAGGGCGCCGCGGTCGTGTTGTCCGGTGACCCGGCCGCACGCGGGCTGATCCTGCTCGACGCCGTCGCCGGGCCGGCTGCGTTGGACTCGGTGGACGTGGTCTTCCCGGTGCTGCACGGCAGCTACGGGGAGGACGGGACCATCCAGGGACTGCTGGAGATGACCGGACTGCCCTACGTCGGGGCGGGGGTGTTCGCCAGCGCCGCCGGGATGGACAAGGAGTTCACCAAGAAACTGCTCGCCGCCGCCGGCTTGCCGGTCGGGCAGTACGCCGTACTGCGGCCCCACGCAATCCTGAGCGAGGTCGACCGGGACCGGCTCGGGCTCCCCGTCTTTGTCAAACCGGCCCGGGCCGGCTCCAGCATCGGCATCACCAAGGTCACCGACTGGTCAGGCCTCGACGCGGCCGTGACGACGGCCCGTGCGGTGGACACCAAGGTCATCGTGGAGGCGGCGGTGTCCGGCCGCGAGATCGAGTGCGGCGTACTCGAGGGCGTCGGCGGTGGGCCGCCCGAGGCCAGCGTCCCGGGCGAGATCCGGATCGTCGGCGATCACGAGTGGTACGACTTCGAGGCCAAGTATCTTGATGACGCCTGCGAGTTCGACGTCCCAGCAGTCTTGCCCGGCGAGGTGACCGAGCAGCTGCGGGGGATGGCCTGTCAGGCGTTCACCGCGCTGTCGTGCGAAGGGCTCGCGCGCGTGGACTTCTTCCTCACCGACGTGGGCCCCGTCGTCAATGAGATCAACACGATGCCCGGATTCACCGAGATCTCGATGTTCCCGCGGATGTGGGAGGCCAGCGGCCTGTCCTACCCCGCGCTGATGGACCGGCTCATCGCGTCGGCGTTGGCGAGGCACTCGGCTGGCTGATCATCGGCAGCCGGTCGGTGATGACGACGCTCAGCAGCGCCACCGGTCCGCTGGCCTGCCCGCTCGGTACCCGTACGTCGACGTACACCTCGCGGTCCACCGCCGTCCACACCGTGTCGTCCTCGCCGGGCTCGGTGAACCAGGCGACGCCGTTGATCTCGAACACCGAGGAATCTGCGGCCAGACCGGGCGGGCGAGGTACGCCGCAGCGCAGCACGATAGGCGGGTCTCCCCACGCGGCGGCGTACGGCGAGGCGGAGCGGACCGGCCTCGCCTGGGAGTCGGCCAGGGTGAGAGGCAGCCCGCCCATCAGGGTGGGACACAGCCGGTCGGCGTCGGGGGTGACCTCCGGCGTCTCCACCTCCAGGATGGGAAGCTCGGCGCGCGGCGACACGGGATCAGGCTCCGATTCGCGGCCGCGGTTGAACAGCAGGACGAGAACGACGAACAGGGGGAGTGCGACCGCCGTCGCGAGCAGGGCCGGGCGGATCAGAGGTGGACGACCGGACAGGTCAGGGTCCGGGTGATGCCGTCCACGCCCTGCACCTTGGCCACGACCAGCTTGCCCAGCTCGTCCACGTTGCGCGCCTCGGCGCGGACGATCACGTCGTACGGGCCGGTGACGTCCTCGGCGGCCGTGACGCCCTTGATCTCGGCGACCGATGTTGCCACCGACGCGGCCTTGCCGACTTCGGTCTGGATGAGGATGTAAGCCTGGACCACAGCCATCCCTTTCATCGCGGGCGGGAAGAGAAAGCTAACCTACCGGACAGTTCAGGAGGTCGGTCATCACAGTCGGCGACATCGGGGAGTTCGCACTCATCGAGCAGGTGACGGAGCGGCTGCGCGGCGGACCGTCGTGCCTGCTCGGTCCGGGCGACGATGCCGCGGTGGTCCGGACGCCGGACGGGCGCGTCGTCGCCTCCACCGACCTGCTCGTCGAGGGCAGTCACTTCCGCCGCGACTGGTCCTCCGCAGCGGATGTCGGCGTCAAGGCCGCCGCCCAGAATCTGGTCGACATCGCCGCCATGGGAGCCGTGCCGACAGCCCTGCTGGTCGGGCTGGCCTGCCCGGCGGACCTGCCCGCGGCGTGGGCGCGGGAGTTCACGGCCGCCTTCGACACCGAGTGCGCGCTGGTTGGCGCGGTCCTGGTCGGCGGGGACGTGAGCCGCAGCCCGACGCTGACGATTGCGGTGACCGCGCTCGGCGATCTGGAGGGGCGGTCGCCGGTGACCCGAGCGGGGGCCGAGCCCGGGGACGTCGTCGCCCTGACCGGCCGCCTGGGCTGGTCAGCGGCCGGTCTCGCCGTCCTCAGCCGCGGGTTCCGCTCCCCGGCGCAGGTCGTCGCCGCCTACCGTCGCCCGGCCCCCCCGTACGCCGAGGGCCCGATCGCCGCGACCTGTGGCGCGACATCGATGTGCGACGTCAGCGACGGGTTGGTCCAGGACCTCGGGCATGTCGCCAGGGCCAGCGCCGTACAGATCTGCATCGACACCCCGCGGCTGGAGGTCGCCCCCCGGCTTCAGGACGTCGGCCGCGCGCTGAACGTCGACCCGATGCGGTTCCTGCTCACCGGAGGCGAGGACCACCCGCTGGTGGCGACGTTCCCGTCGGCGAAGTCGGTGCCACGCGGCTGGACGGTGATCGGCCGGGTCCGCGAGGGCGAGGGCGTGCTGGTCGACGGGGCGGCGTACCCACTGCCGGGCTGGGACTCCTTCAGCGGCGGCGCCCGCGGCTGATGCGGTTCCGAGCCCTGCCCTTCGACGACCCGGTTGTGACGGACCTCATCGAGCGGGTGCAGCAGGAGTACGTCCTCCGGTACGGCGGACCGGACGCGACGCCGGTCGACCCGGCCGAGTTCACCCCGCCGGCCGCGGATCGAGCTGTTCACCGGGCTGGCCCAACCAGAGGCGATCAGCCTGTACGTCACCTCCGGCTACCGGCCGGTGCCCGGGTACGGCCCCTACCGAGAGGAGCCCGACGCACGGTACTTCGGAAAGCAGGTGAAGCTGGCATGATCCGGCTCACGCTGGACAGCGCTAGGCGGATGCGATGGGAATCGTCACGATCTCGGCGTCGTACGGCGCCTTGGGCAGCCAGATCGGACCCGAGGTCGCCGAGATACTGGGGCTGCCCTTCGTCGACCGGGCCATCCCGGCCTCGGTCGCGCACAAGCTCGGGGTGTCCCTCGACGACGCCGAGGCCAAGGACGAGACGGTGGCCAGCGGCCTGTGGCGGGTGATCTCCTCGATGGCGCTGCTGCCCGACCTGTCCGGCGCCGGGCCGCTGGCGGCGACGCCGGCTCCGGACGAGCGGGCGTTCCGGGAGAAGACCGAGCAGGTGTTGCACGAGGTGGCGGCCAGCACCGGCGGTGTGATCCTGGGCCGAGCCGGTGCCGTCGTGCTGGCCGACATACCGGACGCCCTGCACGTGCGCCTCGACGGACCGGCCGATGCCCGGCTGGCCCGCGCGCAGGAGTACGCCGAGCCGGACGAGCGGATCGACATGAGCATCCTGCGGGAGAACGACGCCGCCCGGATCGCCTACTGGCGGCACTTCTACCGCCGCGACGCCCATGACTGCCGGCAGTACCACCTGGTGGTCGACTCGACAGCACTGCCGCGGAACACCGTCGTCGACCTGATTGTCACCGCCGCCCGCTCACGCGGCGTTGGCCAGTGAGGTGGCCGCGCAGGCGCCAAAGGCGCACCATCGTCTCGTTGGCGGTCGGCCACGGTAGTCGGTCAACGAGGCCTGCTCATCGCCAGGACGACGGCAGACCCTCCGGCGCTGGCGGCCCGGCACACTGGGGCGATGGCCAACCTGCGCGCTCAGACGCTCGACGATCTTTGCCTTCTGACGGGTGGCGAGAGCCCGTTCGACCAGTTTGGTCCGCGAGCCCCTCGAGCGTCACCGGCTGCGGCGCAGTTTGACGCGCGGGTGGGCTGACCGTCCTGGCCGACAACGGACAGGTCGCGGGGGGAGTCAGCTGGCATTGGCAGCAGTGGGGACCCCAACGACGTCGACAACACCGCCGAACAGCGGGCACTTGAGGGCTCGGTCTCGAATCGGCATGGCGACGCCACCCGACGCCGAACTTAGGCGCTATGATCCAGCGATATGGTTACCCAGACCAGCACCATCCGAGTGACCCGTGCCACACGGGACCTGCTTGCCCAGCAGGCCCGTGAACGCGGAGTATCGCTGGCAGCACTTCTTGGCGAGATCGCCGACGAGCGGCGACGCGAAGCTCTCTGGCGTTCGGAGCGCGAGGCCAGCCGCATCGACGCGCAGAATCCCGACGCTCGGGACGAGATGCGGGAGTGGGACGTCACCGTCGAAGATGGCCTCGACTGACGCGCCGCGTCGCCGAGAGGTCTGGCTCGTCGCGCTGGGCGCAGGACGCCACGGCGAGCCGGGCAAGACCCGTCCTGCTGTCGTCGTCTCCGCAGACGAACTGAGCACCGGCGCGCCGGGGGAGCTGATCGTCCTCGTCCCGCTCTCAAGCTCTTTGGCCCCCTCGGGGCTCCGTGTCGAAATGGCGCCGATCGCGGGTATAGACCGTCCGAGCCGCGCTGTGTGCAGGGCCGTCAGAGCCGTCGTCTCGTCGCGGTTCGTGCGCCGGATCGGAAGCGTCGACCCCACAGCCATGGACCAGATAGAGACGGCACTCGCACTGATCCTGGGCCTGGACCGTGCGGCGATTCCCGGACAGGGCGCGCCGCAACGGGGAACGGGCGTCTAGCGGCACGGACGGACGAGCACCATACAGCGTTCGTCAGCTGGCGGCGCGCTGCGAGGTCGCCGCTGCCGTCCATGATCGTCAGGCAGATCTGGCTGCCAGAGAGCCGCTTTGTCCTGACGATCATGACTCGGCAGTCGTAGCAGCTACGCCGCGGCGCTGGCGCTCCAGAACGCGACCAGCAGGGCTGCTCAGCCGCGGACGACCTTGCCGGCCTTGAGGCAGGACGTGCAGACGTTCAGCCGGCGACGGGTGCCGGGCTTGACCAGCGCCCGCACCGTCTGGATGTTCGGGTTCCACCGGCGGCTGGTCCGGCGGTGGGAGTGCGAGACCGACATGCCGAAGCTCGGGCTCTTACTACACACATCGCAGACGGCTGCCACGTCGAACCACTCCTGAGGAAGGTGAGCGCTGCCCAAGGACACCGGGCACTCTCGCCAGGGTAGCCGAGCGCCCGCGCGCACGCCCAATCGCGTCGGTGCCGCCCGTTAGGCTCGGCAGCCATGGTGAGGACGCTGGATGCCGCCACGCTCGGGCGTTGGTGTTCGGCCTGCGTCGAGGCGCTCGACTACCACTGCGCGGAGATCGACGACCTCAACGTGTACCCCATCCCTGACGGGGACACCGGCACGAACCTGCTGCTGACCCTCCAGGGAGCGGCTGACCTGCTCCGGCGTGAGTTGCCCGAGGGAGTCGCCCAGACGGCCGCGGTAATGGCCCGTGGCGCGTTGCTCGGTGCCAGGGGCAACTCCGGGGTCATCGTGAGCCAGATCCTGCGGGGGCTCGCCGAGGCAATAGCTGTCGCAGCCACCGCTGCGTCGCCGCCGGACGGCCAGGCCGTCACTGAGGGGCTGGCCCGTGCGGTGTCGCTCGCCTATGGCGCGGTGGCCGAACCGGTCGAGGGAACCGTGCTGACGGTCGTTCGAGCAGCCGCCGAGGCTGCCAAGCGAGCCGGCACCGACGAGTTGCCGCGGGTGGTCGCCGCTGCCGCGGCCGCGGCGGCCGAGGCGCTGGCGCAGACACCCCGCCAGTTACCCGCGCTGGCGCTGGCCGGGGTGGTCGACGCCGGTGGCCGTGGCCTCGTGGTGATGCTCGACGCCCTCGTCGGGGTCGTGACCGACAACCCCGTCGTACGCCGGCCGTCCGCCCGCCCGACCCGGGACACCCGAGCGCTCGAACGGGCCCGCGAGTCCGGCTCATCGGAGTTCGGCTACGAGGTTCAGTATCTCCTGTCAGCGGAGTTCGCGGCTGTCCAGACGATGCGCTCCGAGCTGGCCGGGCTGGGCGACTCCCTCGTCGTGGTCGGCTCCGGCGACGGCCTGTGGAAGGTGCACGTCCACGTCAACGACGTCGGTGCCGCCATCGAGTCCGGAGTCCGCGCCGGGCGGCCGGAGGCCATCACGGTCACCCGTTTCCGTGATCAGATCGCGGCCGAGCGCGCGGCGGGCTGGACCGGCCGCGCGGTCGTGGCGGTAGCGCCTGGCGAGGGCCTCGGAGCGCTGTTCGAAGCCGAGCGGGTGCATGTCGTCGAGGGCGGCCCGTCCAGCAACCCGTCGACGGCCGAGGTCGTGGCGGCCATCCGGCAGACCGGGGCCGCCGAGGTGGTCGTGCTGCCCAACCACGGAAACGTCACCGGTGTTGCGGACACCGCCGCCGCGCAGGCGCGCGATGGCGGCCAGGACGTGGCCGTCGTACCGACCCGATCGCCGGTCCAGGGCCTTGCCGCCGTGGCCGTCGCCGACCCCGGCCGCCGCTTCGCCGACGACGTCATCGCGATGGCCGAAGCGGCCGCGGCCACTCGCTGGGCGGAGGTGACCGTCGCCGTCCGCGACGCGATGACCTCGGCCGGGCGCTGCCAGGCCGGGGACGCACTCGGCCTGGCCGACGGGGACGTCGTCCTCATCGGCGAGTCGGTCGGGCAGCTGGCCTGCGACCTCGTGGACCGATTGCTGCTCGCCGGCGGGGAGATGGTCACCGTCATCGTCGGATCCGGCGCACCGTCCACCCTCCCCGCGGAGCTGGCGGAGCATCTCAAGCGGATCCATCCCACCGTCGAGGTTGTCGTCTATCACGGGGGCCAGCCGCACTACCCCCTCCTGCTCGGGATCGAATAACCATGCCCGGAGTGGACACGCCGTTGCGCTCGGTCGTCGGCGGCAAGACGGCCGCAGCCCTGGACAAGGCGCTCGATCTCCTCACCGTGCGGGATCTGCTGCGGCACTACCCCCGCCGGTACGACGAACTCGGGGAGCTGACCGACCTCGCGAAGCTGCAGATCGGCGAGGACGCCACGGTCATGGCGAAGGTCAGCAAGGTGCATGGCCGCCCCCTCAACGCACGCGGCCGGTACCCCACCAACTACCAGCAGAAGCATCTGCTCGACGTCACCGTGAGCGACGGCAAGCGATCGCTGCGGCTGGTGTTCTTCAACCAGCCATGGCGGCAACGGGAACTGAAGGTCGGCGTCGCCGGACTGTTCGCCGGCAAGGTCTCCGATTTCAACGGCCAACGTCAGCTCAACAACCCGCAGTACCAGCTGTTCGGCACCGGTGCCGGCACCGGTGAGATCGAGCGGTTCGCCGGCGCGCTGATCCCGATCTACCCGGCCACCGCGGATCTCACGACGTGGACGATCGCGCGGAGCGTGCGCGCGGTGCTCGACGTACTCGACCCACCGGCCGACCCGATCCCCGACGAGATCCGCGCCCAGCACGGACTAATGGGCCTGTACGACGCCCTGCGCAACATCCACCGGCCGGACAGCCGGAAAGACCTGATCGCTGCCCGTAACCGGCTGACCTGGGACGAGGCGCTGACGCTTCAGGTCACCCTCGCCCAGCGGCGCGCCTCCACTCGGGACACCCCCGGTGTGCCCCGCCCGGCCCAGGAAGGAGGACTGCTCGACGCCTTCGACGCGGCGCTGCCGTTCACGCTCACCAGGGGCCAGCGCGACATAGGCACGGTCATCGCCGAGGACCTCGCGCGGCCGCACCCGATGTACCGGCTGCTGCAGGGGGAGGTCGGGTCCGGCAAGACCGTGGTCGCACTCCGGGCCATGCTGCAGGTCGTGGACGCAGGTGGTCAGGCCGCCCTGCTCGCACCGACCGAGGTCCTCGCCGCACAGCACGCTCGCTCGCTGCGGCAGCTGCTGGGCCCCCTCGCCCTGGCGGGCGAGCTTGGCGCTGCCGACCCGGCCACCCGGGTCGCGCTGCTCACCGGCTCTCAGGGCGCGGCCGCACGCCGCGAGGCGCTCACCGCCGCGGCCGACGGCTCGGCGGGCATCGTCATCGGAACCCACGCCCTCATCCAGGAGGCGGTCGCCTTTTCCGACCTGGGCCTGGTCGTCGTCGACGAGCAGCACCGCTTCGGCGTCGAGCAGCGCGACGCCCTGCGCGCCAAGGGTCAGCGCCCGCCGCACGTGCTCGTGATGACCGCGACGCCGATACCGCGAACCGTAGCGATGACGGTGTACGGCGACCTGGAGACCTCCGCCCTGCGCGAGCTGCCCGCGGGTCGCTCGCCGATCTCCTCCTCGGTCATCCCGGCGGCGGAGCGGCCGCAGTGGCTGGAGCGGGCCTGGACGCGGGTCCGGGAGGAGGCTGCGCTCGGCCGGCAGGCCTACGTGGTCTGCCCCCGCATCGGTGACGAGCCCGCGGGAAGTTCGCCGGACGATGCCGAGAATCTCCTCGATGCGGAGGCGTCTCGCCGCCCGCCGCTGGCCGTTGTGGACGTCGCGGCCGAGCTGACGGCCGGCCCCCTGGCCGGGCTTGCCGTGGAGATCCTGCACGGGCGGCTGGCTGCCGACGACAAGGAGGCGGTGATGCGCCGGTTCGCGGCGGGGGAGACCGATGTGCTGGTCGCCACCACCGTGGTGGAGGTCGGTGTGGACGTCGCCAACGCCACCGTCATGGTCGTGATGGACGCCGAGCGGTTCGGGCTGTCCCAGCTGCACCAGCTGCGTGGCCGGATCGGCAGGGGGCAGGCGCCGGGGCTGTGCCTGTTCGTCACCGAGGCGCCTGCGGGCAGCCCCAGCCGGGACCGGCTGGAGGCCGTCGCCGCCACGACGGACGGCTTCGTCGTGGCCCGGCTGGATCTGGAGAGCCGCCGCGAGGGCGACGTGCTGGGTGCCGCCCAGTCCGGACGGCAATCGCAGCTGCGCCTGCTGTCGCTGCTGAAGCACGAGGCGCTGATAGCCGAGGCACGGGCGGTTGCCACCGCGCTGGTCGAGACGGATCCGGACCTGCGTGACCACCCGGCGCTGGCCGCCGACGTCGCGATGCTCGCGTGGGACGAGCGGGCGGCCTTCCTCGAGAAGGCCTGATGCGGATCGTTGCCGGCACCGCCGGCGGCCGGCGGTTCGCCGTACCGGCAGGGACCTCGACCCGGCCGACCTCGGACCGAGCACGGGAGGCGATGTTCTCCACCTTGACCGCGCTCAGGGACCTCGACGGAATCGCCGTTCTCGACCTGTACGCCGGGTCGGGAGCGCTCGGCCTGGAGGCGCTGTCGCGGGGGGCTGCCACGGCGACCTTCGTGGAGTCCGACCCAGCTGCGGCCAAGGTGATTGCCGCCAACGGCAGCGCGCTGAACCTGGTCGGGGTCGATGTCAGGTGCGAAACGGTGGAGCGGTTCGCGCGGCGCGGCGGTGCGCCGGCGTACGACCTGCTGGTGGCTGACCCGCCGTACGACGTGGCGGCGGACGTGCTCGCCGGCATCCTGGCGGTGCTTGCGACGGAGCGTGTCGTGGCAGCTGGGATCGTCGTGGTGGAGCGGTCCTCGCGTGAGGCGGAGTGGCTGTGGCCAGCGCCATTGCAGGCTCTGCGAGTCAGACGGTACGGAAGCGGAACGCTTTGGTACGGTCGCCGACCGTGAGCGAGCGCAACGAGCGAACCGATGTCGTCTCACGCCGCGCCGAGCGAAGCGCGGTGTCGGCGTGAGGCGTGCGGTGTGTCCTGGGTCCTTCGACCCGGTCACGAACGGACACCTCGACGTGATCGAGCGGGCCAGCCGCCTGTACGACGAACTCGTGGTCGCGGTGCTTGTGAACGACAAAAAGCACGGCATGTTCACCGTGGCCGAACGGATCGAGCTCATCACCATGACGACCGCAGACTGTGGCAATGTCGTCGTGGACTCCTTCGCCGGGCTGCTCGTCGACTATTGCCGCGCGCACCAGATCGACACCGTGCTCAAGGGGCTGCGGGCGACCAGTGACTTCGACTACGAACTACAGATGGCGCAGATGAATCGGGAACTGGCCGGCGTGGAAACAGTCTTCCTGCCGACCAACCCCGAGCACTCCTACTTGTCCTCGAGCCTGGTCAAAGAGGTCGCCCGCTTCGGCGGCGACGTCAGCAGGTTCGTCCCAGCCGACGTCCATGCCCGATTGTCCGAGAAGGTGGCTACCCGTGGCGACTGACGGCGGCCGGTTCTACCGAGTGTTCGAGAACCTCGACGAACTCGTGTCGGTCGTGGAGACCGCGCGCGGAGTCCTCGTCAGCGGCTCGTGCGTCGTGCCGCGCGGTCACGTCCTCGACCTGCTCGACGACCTGCGTGACGCGATGCCGGCGGAGATGGAGGAGGCGCACGGGATCCTCGAGCAGCGCACGGACATCCTGGTGACGGCCGAGGACGAGGCGCGGCGAATGATCGCCGACGCCCGCGCCGAGGCCGCGCGGCTGCGCGCGGAAGCCCAGGACGAGGCCGAGCAGGGGTTGGCGCTGGCTCGCGGGCAGTCCGAGAGCATGCTCGCCGCTGCGCGCACCGAGTCGCAGGCACTCGCGCAGGCCGGCCGCGCGGACTACGAACGGGCGGTGACCGCCGGCCGCGCCGAGCACGACCGCCTCGTGTCGGAGACGGACGTGCATCAAGCAGCACGAGCACGCGCCCAGGAGCTGCTCACCGACGCATCCACCCGCGCCGAGCGGATGGTCGCCGACGCCACGGCGCGCTCCGAGCGGATCGGCGCGGAGGCTGACGAATACGTGGAGACCAAGCTCGCGGAGTTCTCGACGACCCTGACCCGGACGCTGCGGTCGGTCGAAGCCGGTCGTGGGACGTTGCGCGTCAGGCAGCCGGAGCAGGGCCCCGAGCTGTTCGACCAGGACGCCGCCAACCGCTGAAACTGCCGAGATCAAGCCTGCTCTCGAGCCAGGCGGGCGCTGAAGCCGAGGAGCGCGATTCCGGTGCCCGCGTCAAGGCCTCGCCGCACCGGCCGACGGGCAAGCAGGCGCCGCGCTCGGTGCAGACCGGTCACGAGCAGCAGCAAATAGGCCAAGCCCAAGACTGCGTGCGTCAGCGCCAAGAGCAGCAGCTGCCACGCCGCGGCGCTGGTCGGCAGGAACTGCGGCAGCACGGCCAGATAGAAGATGAGCACCTTCGGGTTGGAGATGTTGGACAGGAAGCCCTGCCGCCAGCCGTGCAGGGCGGCCCGCCGCTGGCTCGCCACGGTGGCGTCCTCCGCGGGGGCATAGCGGCCGCGCCAGGCTGACCGCAGCGCCTGCAGGCCGAGGAAGCCGAGGTAGGCCACCCCCACCCACTTGACAGCCGCAAAGGCAGGTTGGGATGCGGCGATCACAGCGCCGAGCCCGACGACGGCGACGACTCCTTGCACGGCGTTCGACGTCGCCACCCCGACGCTCGCCCAGGCCCCGCTGCGCCGGCCCGACGTCAGCGCATTCTTCGTGACGACGGCGAAGTCGGGCCCCGGGACCAGGATGAGGACCACCGCGAAGATGAGAAAGGACCCGTACGCCGGCCACCACGACACTCGGCAACACTAGCCACGACCCGATCCTGCCGGCTCGGCACTGAGGCCATGGGACAGCCGCGACTGGCCTGGGGTAACCTGGCCCACGGCCCCGATGGCCGTCCTCCCATGACTACGAAGCGATCCATTCCAGCACGCCTCGACCCGCGCCGGCCTCTGGTCCTTGACACCCGGGAACTGGGCCGCCGAGCCGGGTCGATGCGTGCCGTCCGCCGTACCGTCCCCGCGCCGGAGGCTCTCGGCCTGGAACTCATCACGGTCCCGACCGGCAGCGACATGACGCTCGACCTTCGGTTGGAGTCCGTGATGGAGGGCGTGCTGGTGTCCGGGACCGTCGAGGCCACCGTGACGGGGGAGTGCGGCCGCTGTCTGGACCCGTTCACCGAGACGGTGCGCGTCGGCGTACAGGAGTTGTTCGTCTACCCCGACAGCACGACGGACGCCACGACCGAGGACGACGAGGTCAGCCGGCTCGCGCAGGACCTGCTCGACCTGGAGCCGGTGGTCCGGGACGCTGTCGTCCTCGCCCTGCCGATGACCCCGCTCTGCGATCCGGACTGTCTGGGTCTGTGCGCCGGGTGCGGGCAACGCCTGGACGAGCTTCCCGAGGACCACGATCACGACGTCCTCGACCCGCGGTGGGCCGCGTTGGCCGACAGGTACGGCGACCGTCCGGAGCAGTCCCGCCGCACCCGGTAAGCTGGGCCGGTCCGTCCACCCGTTTGATCGTCAGGAGTGTTCGCAGGTGGCTGTTCCCAAGCGCCGGAAGTCGCGCAGCAACACCCACTCGCGCCGCTCGCAGTGGAAGGCGACGGCCACCACGCTGGCGCCGTGCCCCAACCGTGCCTGCCGTCAGCCCAAGCCGCCGCACATCGCCTGCCACAACTGTGGGCAGTACGACGGAAGGCAGGTCATCGCGGTCTGAGGACCGGATGACTGACCAGAGCCGTTGGCGACACCGCACCCCCCTCCCGCCGCCCTGCTGGCTGCCCTCGGCGTCCCCCTGGACTGCCAGCTGCTGCGGCTGGCGCTGACGCACCGCTCGTTCGCCTACGAGAACGGCGGGCTGCCCACCAACGAGCGGCTGGAGTTCCTGGGCGACTCCGTGCTCGGCATGGTCGTCACCGACACCCTCTACAACACCCATCCCGATCTGCCCGAGGGGCAGCTGGCCAAGCTGCGTGCGTCGGTCGTGAACATGCGTGCGCTGGCAGCCGTGGCCCGCGGTCTGGGACCCGGCGGGCTCGGGCCGCACCTGCTGCTCGGACGCGGGGAGGAGGTCACCGGCGGTCGGGACAAGGACTCGATCCTGGCCGACGCGCTGGAGGCCGTGCTCGGAGCGGTGTACGTCGGGGTGGGGCCACTGGCCGCCGCGGACGTCGTGCACCGCCTTTTCGATCCGCTGCTGGTCAGTGCCGCCGCTCTCGGCGCCGGGCTGGACTGGAAGACGAGCCTGCAGGAACTCGCCGCAGAGCGAGCGCTGGGCGTACCGGTGTACGAGGTCACCCAGACTGGGCCCGACCATGCCAAGTCCTTCACCGCGACCGCGCTGATCGACGATGCCGCGTACGGCGAGGGCAACGGCAGCACGAAGAAGCAGGCCGAGCAGCGCGCTGCCGCGGCGGCGTGGACCGCGCTGTCCGCTGGCCAACCCGGCGTTTGACCGCGGGTGCCCGAGCTTCCCGAAGTCGAAGTGGTACGCCGAGGGCTGCAGCGCTGGGCGGTCGGCCGAACTGTCGAGTCGGTAGAGGTCTTCCATCCACGGGCGATCCGCCGGCACCTCGCCGGCGCCGCACACTTCGCGGCCGAGTTGGCCGGCCGGACGCTGCTGACCGCGTGCCGGCGGGGTAAGTACCTGTGGCTGCCGCTCGACTCAGGTGACGCGCTCCTGGCGCACCTCGGGATGAGCGGTCAGCTCCTGGTGCTTGCCGCCGCCGCGCCGGACGGGGCGCATCTACGCGCTCGGTTCCGATTCAGCGACGGGGGACCGGAGCTGCGCTTCGTCGACCAGCGGACGTTCGGCGGCCTCGACGTCGAGCCGCTGCTCCCGGTCGAGCTGGTCCCGGTCTCCGTCCGGCACATCGCCCGGGACCCACTGGACCCGCGGTTCGACGACGCGGCGTTCGCGGTGTCCATCCGGCACCGGAGGACCGGGATCAAACGCGCCGTGCTGGACCAGACGCTGGTCAGCGGGATCGGCAACATCTACGCCGACGAGGCGTTGTGGCGGGCGCGGTTGCACTACGCGCGACCCACCGAGACCCTGAACCGTACCGAGACTGCCCGGCTGCTGTCCGCCGTCCGGGCCGTCATGACGTCGGCGCTGGAGCAGGGCGGGACATCGTTCGACTCGCTGTACGTCAACGTCAACGGCGAGAGCGGCTACTTCGACCGCTCGCTGGAGGTCTATGGGCGGCGCGACCATCCGTGCTCACGATGCGGTACGCCGATCCGCCGCGACGTGTTCATGAACAGGTCCAGCTTCTTCTGCCCCCGCTGCCAGCCGCGGCCGCGCCGGGCTCGTCTCTGAACGGCCGGCTGCGACGGGACGTCCGAGCGAACGTGAGGTAATAGCTCACTCTTCCTCGGACGCCGGCGGAGGGTCGGATTCCGAACTGCCAGTTGCCGCTGATCGGCGGACCGAGGTCCACGATCTCGGCACCGGCTGGACCGGGAACTCGGTGACCGTCGTCGGCCCGTCGGGGGGCACCGGAAGGGTGCTTGCCTCGGCTGCGGGCTCGGTTTCAGCGCTGGATAGCGCGCTCGACGAGCTGCTGGAGCTGTCCGCGGTCGTTGAGGAACCGTCCGGTTCCGCTGCCCCAGGCTCGGCGGTGTCACTGCCGCAGCCGGCCAGCATCGTGACGGCCAAGCCGGCAACTGCGAGCAGCCTACGGGACGTCCCAGTGCAGCTGGCCGCTCTCGACGATCGGCCGCCAGTAGCCGACGCGTCCGTCGGTGTCGAGCGCGTGCGCCACCGCGGCCAGCATCGCCGTCACGGACGGCCAGAGCGGGCCGTGGCTGTCGGCGTCGCCCTTGAGGTACTCCGTCACGCAGCCGTGCTGCGGACCTGATCGGGTGTCGACGAACAGGTCGTCGCCGGACTGGTCCTCGGCGAAGGGGACAAAGGCGGGTAGGAATCTGGAGGCTGTCGCGCCGGCGGGCTCGGCCATCAACCGGTCGAGATCGTAGATCTCCGTCACGGGTCCTGCGCCGAGAGCCCGCCGGACGCGCCGTTCTTCTTGGTCGGTTTCATCGTCCTCGAGCGCAATGACGACGCCCGCCCAAGAGGTCTGCCAGCGCGTCCAATGGCGGCCCACATCCGACAGCGGGTCGGGGCAGTATCCGGGAAACAGGTATCCGGCCGGTGTCCGTTCGGTGCCATCGCAGCTACCGTAAAACGCGACGAGGTCGTCTGGCCAGCGGCGGCCGGTAGTGGCTTGGACCGTGCTGAGAACGTCGGCACTGGCCGGCGGGCGGATCGCGGCGGCGGTGGCCGGTGCGTGCCTGTTGCACCAGGCGGTGATCCGATGCAGCGACTCATCGACCTCCATGGGACGTTCGCTCCTACGACGACTGCAGGGCCGCGTCGACCGCTGCCTCGACGTGCAGGCGGGTTGTCGGAAACAGCGGAACCGCGACGTCGTCGGGGGCGATCAGCAGTTCGATCTCGGTGCACGCCAGCACGACGGCCTCGGCGCCAGCGGCCACCAGCCGGTCGATGACCTCGACGTACGCCGCCCGCGATTCAGCGCTGATGATCCCGAGGCACAGCTCCGCGTAGATGACCCGGTGCACGAGCGCTTGATCGGAGGCGTCGGGCACCAGGACCGTGAGACCGTGCGCGGTCAGCCGGTCGCGGTAGAAGTCCTGCTCCATCGTGAAGCCGGTGCCCAGCAGGCCGACCGTCCGCGGGCCGGCCGCCAGCACCGCCGCGGCCGTCACGTCCCCGATGTGCACGAACGGGATGCCCACGGCGCCCGCTATTTCATCCGCGACCTTGTGCATCGTGTTCGTGCAGAGCACGAGCAGGTCCGCGCCAGCGGCCTCGAGCTGGCGGGACGCACCCGCGAGCAACCGCGCCGCGTCGTCCCACCGGCCGCTCACCTGCAGCTCCTCGACGTCGGCGAAGTCCACCGAGAACAGGAGGCACCGGGCCGAGTGCAGGCCGCCCAGCCGCTCCCGCACCAGCTCGTTGGCAAGGCGGTAGTACAGGGCGCTGCTCTCCCAGCTCATCCCGCCGAGCAATCCAATGGTGAGCACGGTAGGCATGCTCGCAGAACCCTGAGAGCACAGCGAGGAGGTCCCCATGGCCGGACAGTCCCGAGGCCAACCCTGGACGTCGTTCATCGCCGACGAGCCACGGTCGCGAAACCTGCACGAGGACGGCAACCCTGCGCATCGGCTCCGGGTCGAGCACGACCGCCGCACCCTGCTGGTCCACCTCAGCGACGAGGACGGCCGCGGCTGGACGGTGCTGGCGGTCGACCGCGAGACCCGGCAATGGGCGGTGGCGCAGGGCCAGACGCAGAAGAACACCGCCATGCGCGCCTACGACGAGCTCCGCAGCTGACTCAGCGGTGACGGCCTTGACAACCTCGCTCGCCCCTGGTTCGGATGGGCCGATGGACATCTCGCTCGGGCCCGTCGTACCGATCCTCCGGATGTTCGACGTGGACACGGCTAGGCGCTTCTACGTCGACTACCTCGGCTGCGCGGTCGACTGGGAGGACGGCACCGGGGACAGGCCGATATATCTGCAGGTTTCCCGCGGCCCGCTCGTGCTGCACCTGTCCTCCAACCACGACGACGGCACGCCCGGGAGTGCGGTCCTCATCGAAATCGCCGGGATCGATGCCCTGCACGCCGAGTTGGCCGCCAAGCAGTACCCGTTTCTCAACCCCGGCATCGAGGAGGGGCCGGCTGACGGGCGCGAGATGCAGCTCATCGACCCGTCGTCGAACCGGCTCCGGTTCTACGAGCGACGCCGTACCGGGTAGTGGTCAGCGACGAGTCGGTCCGGTTGACGGCGTGGGTGCACGGACGGGTCCAGGGCGTCGGGTTTCGCTGGTGGACGCGGGCCCGTGCGCTGGAGTTCGGGCTGACCGGGTCGGCCGGCAATCTCCCTGACGGCCGGGTCGAGGTAATCGCCGAGGGTTCGCGGGCCGGCTGCGAGCGCCTCCTCGCGGCGCTGCGTGGGCATGACACGCCGGGGCGGGTGACGAAGGTCGTGGAGCGGTGGGCCGAGCCGCGGGCCGACAGCGACAGCTTCGTCGAGCGCTAGGTCACAGGGGTTTGACCGGTACGCCGTACCGGTGGGACGCTGGTCACACAACAGGTGAGTGCCGCCGCCTACACCCAGGCCGCGAGCGCAATGGACACAGCAGTGGAGCTATCACAATGGCCAAGGCACTGCTCGGGCACATCGGGACCGCTCCCGATCGTCGGTTGCTCGAGGAACTCGCATTTCTCCGTTCGCGGGTACGGGTCCTGCAGTCCGAACTGGACCACATCCGCGCCGAGCAGGCCGCTCGAGAGTTGGACCTACGGGTTCCCGACTCGCCGCCGATGCGGTACGCCGAGGCCGTCCCGGTCTGACCGGCCGCAGCGTTCCTGGGGCGTCCAGCGCGCCTGCATAGTGCCGTCCTGACAAGGCGGTACCGTCCGCGCGATGCACCTGAAGAGTCTGACGATGAAGGGCTTCAAGTCCTTTGCGTCCTCGACGACACTGCGCTTCGAGCCGGGTATCACCTGCGTCGTCGGTGCCAACGGCTCCGGCAAGTCCAACGTCGTCGACGCCATCGCCTGGGTGCTCGGTGAGCAGGGAGCAAAAACGCTGCGCGGCGGCAAGATGGAAGACGTCATCTTCGCCGGGACGGCGGGCCGCCCGCCGCTGGGGCGGGCCGAGGTCACGCTCACCATCGACAACACCGACGACGCGCTGCCGATCGACTACACCGAGGTGTCCATAACCCGGCGCATGTACCGGTCAGGGGACAGCGACTACGAGATCAACGGTGCCGGTTGCCGGCTGCTCGACATCCAGGAGCTGCTCAGCGACTCCGGGATCGGCCGGGAGATGCACGTCATCGTCGGGCAGGGCCAGCTCGACGCCGTACTGTCCGCACGGCCGGAGGATCGGCGCGGATTCATCGAAGAGGCGGCAGGTGTCCTCAAGCACCGCAAGCGCAAGGAAAAGGCGCTGCGCAAGCTGGAGGCGATGCAGGCCAACCTGACCCGGCTCACCGACCTCATCGCCGAACTGCGGCGGCAGCTCAAGCCGCTGGGCAAGCAGGCCGAGGTCGCTCGCCGAGCGGCGACCGTGCAGGCGGACCTGCGAGACGCCCGACTGCGGCTGCTCGCCGAAGACATGGTCATCCTGCACGCGGAGCGGCGGCGCGAGATCGCCGACGAGTCCGTCGTCCGTGAGCGGCGGGCCGGGGTCGAGGCGGACCTCGCGGCGGGCCTCGCCCGCGAGGCAGCGCTGGAACGCGCGCTCGCCGCCGACGCACCGGCGTTGAACGCCGCGCAGGAGACCTGGTATCGGTTGTCGGCGTTGCAGGAGCGCTACCGCGGCACCGCCCAACTTGCCGCGCAGCGCGCCCGGCACCTGTCCGCCGACGTCGCCGGCCCGCGATCCGGCCGTGATCCCGAGGAACTGGACGCCGAAGCCAAACAGATCGAGGTGGCGGAGGGCGAGCTGGAGCACGGCTTGGAGCGGGACCAGCTCCGCCTGGCCGCAGCCGTCGAACGGCGTGGTGGGCTGGAGACCCGACTGGCGGCGGCGGAGGATGCGCTCGTTGCGGCGGTGCGGGTGGTGGCCGATCGCCGCGAGGGGCTGGCGAGGCTGACCGGGCAGGTCAATGCACTCCGCACCCGCTCGGCAGCCGCGGTGGACGAGATCGCGCGCCTCACCGGCGCCCTGTCCGAGGCACGTGCGCGCGCCAATGCTGCCGGCGCCCGATTCGACGTCCTGCAGGCCGAGGTCGGTGTGCTCGACAGTTCCGAGCTCGGGCTGGACGAACGTCACGAAGCGGCGGTGGCGTCGTACGAGGCGGCGGCCCGGCGGGTGGGGGAACTCGCCGACCTCGAGCACGGCGCCGAGCGTGACCGGGCATCCTGGCTGGCGCGGCGCGAGGCGCTGGCGATGGGGCTGCGCCGTAGAGACGGCGCCGGCGCCCTGCTTGCCGCCGCCGACCGGGTTCCCGGTCTGCTCGGTTCGATTGCTGCCCTGCTTCAGGTGGCGCCCGGTCGGGAGGCGGCGCTGGTAGCTGCCCTCGGCGGCATGGCCGACGCGGTCGCAGTCGGTAGCCCTGCTGATGCGGCCGAGGCGATCCGCTGGCTGAAGTCCGAGGACGGCGGCCGGGCGAGCATCGTGATCAGCTCCGGATCACCCCCCTTCCCCGGCGATCATGACGATCTGGAC
>JACCTY010000006.1 GCA_013812145.1 Geodermatophilaceae bacterium
GGCTTCCCGCGCGTCGACATCGTGTCGCGCGGCGACGGCGCTGACTGTCAGCCTCTCGTCGGCCGGCAGGCCGACGTCGGACCAGGCAGTGCGGAGCGTCCGGCGTACGAGGTCGTCCCAGTCGACATGGCGGGCGACGGTGGCGTAGATCTGGTCGATCATGGCCATCTTGGTCTCCGCCGCGTCAAGGGCGACGTAGAGGCACTCCTGGCTGCCGGCGGCGTCGGCCAGGCCGGCGTGCCAGCGGCGGGTGACATCGTCGTTGCCGCCGACGATGAAGCGGACCGCGGCGCCGCCGGCGCGGATGTAGGTGGCGAGGTACTCCGCCGTGACGAAGTCGAGGTAGTCCTGGCAGGTCAGCCCGGTCCCGCCGAGCGGGAGTCCGCTGCCTCGGGTCTGGGTCACTGGAACGCGATTCCCCAGTACCGTTGCTGCTGTCCCGATCGAGCGACCGTGGTGAGCACGCCGGCCTGCCTGGTGCCGGTGCTGGCCGCCCAGCGCATCGTTCGGCCGATGTGGTCGGTGAACCCGCTGAGGTCGAGAAGGTACAGATCGCGGGCGAACTCCTGTTTGCTGTAGTCGCGGACCTGCCCAGGTAACAAGGTGAGGACCCTGTAGACGTCTTCGAGCTTGACGATCGCACCGCCGTCCTTGCCCTGCTTGGCCACGACCAGGTCGTATGCCGCGACGAGGCTGGCAAGGAACGGCTCGGCCTTGAACCGTGGGCCGGCCTGCTGGGCCGAAGCGAGCCGCTCGACGACCACCGAGGGCCTGATCCTGCGCTCCTTCCGCCGGTCGATCTCGATGCTGGCGTCGCCGGGGAGGATTCGGATCAGGGACGGGTAGCAGAGCAGCCGGCCGTCTTCCTCGAACATGCTGAGGCCGGCCTCGGCGGCCGCGGCGAGCAGTTCCTTCGTGTACGCGCCGGAAGCGAGTAAATCGCTTTCATCGACGTCGTACGCCGCCCGTGCCCGGTGATCTGCTCGGCGAGTTCGGCGGCGAGTTGCTCGGCCTGAGCCAGCGCCTTCGCCAGGTCGCGGAGCTGGCCGGTCACCGCGCTCGCCCGCGCTTTCTTGAGCTCCCGCGTAAGCGCGGCCGCGGACTTGGTCGCCGCCTCGGTGTCGTCCTGCGCAGCCGCCAGCGCTGTCTCGCGGCCTTGCACGTCGCGCTCCCCTCTCTAGCGGCAAGAGGAACCGCAGCTATCCAGGTGGTAGTGTACTTCCAGGTACTGCAGTACCACTCGGGAGGCTCAGGTGGAGCGGCCGGCGGACCTCTTCGATCGCGCGTGGGAGTGGGCGGCACTGACAGCCTTCGCTGCCGATTCTTCGCCGGGAGCGACCCTTGGCATCGTCTCCGGGCGACGCAGGCAGGGCAAGTCCTTCCTGCTGCAGGAGTTGTCTGTGGCAAGCGGCGGGTTCTACTTTGCCGCGACCGAAGCAACCGAGGCAGAGTCGCTGCGAGCGCTCGGCAACGACCTGGGGCAACACCTGCGGCTGACCGTCCCGCTGGCGCTGAGTTCGTGGGAGCAGGCGCTGGACACGTTGCTCGATCTTGGGACGATTGAGCCGATCGTGGTAGTGCTTGATGAGTTTCCGTACCTATGCAAGGCCTCGCCGTCACTGCCGTCGATGGTGCAGCGGGCCTTCGGGCCGAGGCGAGGTGCACGGCTGAACTCGCGGGTACGACTTGTCTTGTGCGGCTCCGCACTGTCGTTCATGGGCCAGTTGCTATCGGGCTCGGCGCCTCTGCGCGGGCGGGCCGGTCTGGACCTCACCGTGTCGACGTTCGATCCCCGGGTGGCCGCAGCCTTCTGGAGCATCACCGATTGGGATCTGGCATTGCGGGTCAATTCGATCGTGGGCGGCACACCGGCGTACCGGCGCGAGTACGTGCGCAACGACAGTCCGGAGAATGCCGACGACTTCGACTCCTGGGTCTGCCGGACAGTGCTGAACCCGGCGTCGCCGCTGTTCAAGGAAGCGCGTTACCTGCTTGCCGAGGAGGCCGATCTGCGCGATCCGGCGCTGTATCACTCGGTGCTGGCGGCGGTTGCCAACGGTCGCACAACCCGGGGCGCGATCGGGACCTTCATCGGCCGCAGGGACGACACCCTGCGCCACCCATTGACCGTTCTTGAGGACGCCGGATTTCTCTTGCGGTCCGTGGATCCGTTCCATCCGGCGAGGTCGTCATACCGGATCGCCGAGCCGCTGCTCACCTTCTATCACGCGGTGATGCGTCAGGAATGGTCCAGGCTGGAAAGGCCGGGCCGGACGGCGGAAGTGTGGCGTGGCTCGCAAGACAGATTCCGCAGCCAGGTGCTCGGCCCACACTTCGAGGCGGTCTGTCGCTGGTGGACGGGTGAATACGCCGCTGCGGCCACCCTCGGTAGGCAGGCCGCTCGGGTGTCGTCGGGTGTCGTCAACGACGCTCAGAACCGGGTCAAGCACGAGGTTGACGTGGTGGGGATCGACGCGAACGGCCGCTTGCTCCTTCTCGGCGAGGCGAAGTACGGCGAGGTCATGACCCTCTCGGAGCTGAACCGGCTACGGCGCATCCGTGACCTCCTGAGCGGGCGGGATCGCCTACAGGCCGCCGACGCGCGGCTGGCCTGCTTCAGTGCGGGCGGCTTCTCTGATGATCTGCACACTGCGGCGCAGAACGGCGAGGTCATCCTGGTCGACCTGGCCCGGATCTACACAGGGGACTGACCTCGTCAACGTACGGCCTCAAACCCGATCGGTCCGCCTCCTTGGTGTAAGGCATCCTTAGTCGTCTACCATGGTGGAGTGGCTCTCAACATCAAGAACGAAGACACCCAGCGGCTGAGCCGTGAGCTGGCGAACCTGACCGGTGAAACCGTCACGACAGCCGTGACCGTCGCGGTACGCGAACGCCTCGAGCGGGTCCAAGCCCGCAGGGATACCCCAGAACGACGCGCCGCGCGGATCTTGGAGCTGGGCCGACTGATCTCGACGGCCATGCCGATGGCGACACTGACGATTGACGATCTGTACGACGACGAGGGGTTGCCCGCGTGATCGTTGACTCGTCGGCGGTCTTGGCGATCATCCGCAACGAGCCGGACGCCGGCCGGTACGCCGCCGCGCTGGCCGATGTGGACCGTTCACGAATGTCCGCGGCCAACTGGCTGGAGGCGGCCGTCGTGGTGGATTCAGCTCGCGAACCAGTGGCGTCCCGACGATTCGACGAGTTGATCGAGACTGCGGGTATCGAGATCGTCGCCGTCACATCGGTTCAAGCTGAAGTCGCTCGTCAGGCCTACCGTGACTTCGGCAAGGGCAGCCGGAGTGCGGCTCAGCTGAACTTCGGCGACTGCTTCGCGTACGCCCTGTCCACCGAAACGCGCGAGCCGATCCTGTTCAAGGGCGACGACTTCGTACACACCGATCTTGTTGCGGCGGTCCACGCCGAGCAATAGACCGTCGGCGTCATCGAAGGTTCAGCAGCCGCTGGCACGCCCTTGGAGCCCAGCCCATTCCCGACCGGCCGCTCGGTGGCCGGCTTCGCAGCCGGTCAGACCGCGATGACGTCCACGATGCCGTCGAGCCCGACGAAGTCGTCGGATTCCTTGTGATCAACGGGAGGCCGGCGGCACACGCGGTAGCGGCGATCAGCAAGTCGACCGCGCGCGTACCGCGAGCCTTTCGGCCAGCGTTGCTGACGGCGGCGTACACCCGGCCGTAGGCGCGGGCTGCCTCGCCGTCGAAAGGGACGGCGTCGAAGGCCGCCTCTGTACGCTGCAGCCGATCCCGGCGAACTGCTCTTTCGTCGGCCGTGACGGCCAGCTCCACTGGCAGCCGCGACGGATCGAGGCGGTCAAGGTCGATCACGACTGATGTGTCTATGACGCCACGTGGTGGGCGGGTGGCTTCAGCGATGAGGCGTGGTGTCCTGGTCAACCAGCCGATCGACATCAGCGCGGACCCGGCCGTAGTCGACCGGCGGCGCGCGGCGGAACATGGCAACAGCGGCCTCGGCGGACACGAAGCGATGCCGTCGCAACGGCAGGAGTTCGCCCACCGGCACCCCGTTGCGGGTCACGATGAACGTTTCGCCACGATCGAGACAGCGCCGGTTCGGTGCACGAGAGCCAATTCGGCGTAGGCGCCGGGCTACAGGACGGTCAGGTGCTCCTCGGTGGCGCCGTGCACAGCAGCGACGGATAGCGAGCGGTCAAAGGTGACGAAGCGCCCGTCGTGCGCCGCTGCCAAGGCAAGCAGGTAGGCGTCGGTCACCTGGCGGGGGCCGAGCAGGCGGGAGCGGTCGACTATCTGCGAATCGAGCACGCTGACTTCGCAGGCCCAGAACGCGTGATGCCCGCCGTCGCGCGCTTCGCTCAACAGCTCGATGGCCTCCGCAGCTGAGACGGGGCTCGGGTAGCGGGGCTGGCTCAGGATCCGTACGAAGCCGTTTTCGGTGATGGCGCAGGACGCCCAGCCGGCCGCGATCTCCTCGTCGAGCCAGCCGACGGCCCGGTCGTGATCGACGTGATCGCTGTCGAGCAGCGCCAGGAGCACGTTGACGTCGAGCAGCGCCCGCCTCACTCGGGCTCGTCCTCCCGAAGCCGGTCGATCAGCGCGTTGGAGATGGCGGCGCCTCGGCGCGGCAGGGGCCGGAACCCGTGATGATCCGCCCCGCGGTCATCGGGCTGGCGATGCTGGCCTGCCAAGGCCTGACGGGCAAGGTCTGACAACACCTGCCCCGCCGTGCGCTTCTCCCGCCGTGCCCGCTCCTGCACAGCGAGGAGCACATCATCATCCAGGCTGATTGTGGTGCGCATGCACGTGATGCTAACGCACACAGACTTGGGAACGCTTCATCCCGGAGCTGACGATTCGGTTGATGAGTCGGTTGGGCGAGGGTGTCGGTACTGTCCGATTGACCGTGATGAGGCGGGACCCGCAACGTGCTGACGATTCACCGGGCCGAAAGCTCGACGTACCTCGCTGACGCCCTGGCGCGGATTCTCGCGGTTCCGCTGCCGGACCCCTTCAGCGCCGAGGTCATCGCCGTTCCCGCGAAGGGCATCGAGCGATGGCTCACGCAGCGCCTGTCCACCGTCCTCGGCGCCGAGGCGATGGACGGCGTGGCTGCGAACATCGATTTCCCCAGCCCCACCCGGCTCGTCG
>JACCTY010000014.1 GCA_013812145.1 Geodermatophilaceae bacterium
ACGCGGCTGCCGGTTCGCTCACTGATCGGCGCTCGACGGCGCTCAGCCCTGTCGACGGTCGGCACGCCCCGGGCGACCGCCGAGTCTCGCAGAACTCATGCCGGACATCGAAGCGTCAAGCGAGCAGGGCGATGACCCGGCGGCACCACAGGTGCATCGGCAGTCCTTCAACCACCGACACGACAAGGGTGCACCAGTGAGCACCGCCGTCCGACTCGGCGCCGCTACGGCGGTCGTCCTCTGGTGGCTGCTGACTCCCACCGCAGCGGGCGCCGCAGCCGAGTGGTGGCTGCCGTTGGCCGGCGAACCCGTCGTCACCCGGCCGTTCGACCCGCCGGCAACGCCGTACGGCTCCGGCCACCGGGGTGTGGACCTGGCCGGATCCGTCGGTCAGCCGGTGCTGGCCGCGGGTGCCGGCACGATTGGCTTCGCCGCACCGCTTGCCGGCCGCGGCGTGGTGACCGTCCTGCACAACGGTGGCCTGCGCACGACCTACGAACCGGTGTCCGCCACCGTCCAGGTGGGGCAGGCGGTGCTGGCCGGAGAACCGATCGGGGTGTTGGATCCCGGCCATCAGGGATGTCCGGTCGCAGCGTGCCTGCACTGGGGTTTGCGGCAGGGCGAGGTGTATCTGGACCCGATGGCGCTGCTGGGCGCCGGCCCGATCCGGTTACTGCCCTCGTCTGGTACAGCAGCCGGGCCGGGAGACGAGCCGCGTCTCGGGACAGGTCCGGTCACCGCGCCCATCTCGGTCCGCCTGGCGGACCCGGTCGGCGGAGCGGAGGCAGTCGCGGGATCGGAGGCAGTCGCCGGATCGGAGCCGATTGTCTTGCCTGCCGGACTGCGGCCGCCTGCGGCCGTGACGGTGCTCGCTGGAATCGCCGTCGGCTCGACGGTTCTGCTGGCACGTCCCCGTCCGCCTTGACCTCCCGTAGCCGGCCGGCCGTGACTCGCGCGGGCACTTGCGGCTCGGCGGCTCTGTTCAGGCGCGGGGGTGCGCCTGGCGGTAGACGGCGGTGAGGCGTTCGACCGAGACGTGCGTGTAGAGCTGCGTCGTGGCAAGACTTTCGTGCCCGAGCAGGTCCTGGACCGCCCGCAAATCCGCGCCGCCTTCGAGCAGGTGCGTGGCGGCCGTGTGCCGTAGGCCGTGCGGGCCCATGTCCGGCGTACCAGGTACCGCTGCGACCAGTCGGTGGACGACGCGGCGAACCTCTCGGGGATCGATTCTGGCACCTCGGGAGCCGAGCAGAAGCGCTGCCGCGCTACGGGGACCGACCAGGTCCGGCCGGCCGCGCTCGAGGTAGGCATGCACCGCCGCGTCCGCCGGTGCGCCATACGGAACGCTGCGTTCCTTGGATCCCTTTCCCAGGACCCGCAGCAGCCGGCGGGTCCCGTCCAGATCGCCGAGGTCCAAGCCGACCAGCTCGCCGACGCGGACTCCGCTGCCGTACAGCAGCTCGGCGATCACCCGGTCTCGCAGCCCGAGCGGGCTGTCGTCGGCGGCACCGTCGACCACGGCGGCGGCCTGCGCCGCCCGGAGGACAGCCGGCAAGGATCTTTGCGCCGTCGGGCTGACCAACAGCAAGCCGGGATCGACGTCACACCAGCCCACTCGGGTTGCATAGGCAGTGAACACCCGAGCCGATGCGCCGCGGCGGGCCAGACTGCTCCGTGCGGCGCCCAGCGTGCGCAGCTTGGCCAGCCAACTGCGGAGCACCGCGATGTCCAGGTCCTCGACGCCGGCGCCGGATAGGGCGCAGAGGTGGTGCAGCAGCGAGCTGACGTCCGCGGTGTAAGCGCGCACCGTGTGCGCCGACAGGCCGCGCTCCAGGGACAGGTGCCGCTCGAAGCTCGCCAATTGCCCCACCAGTTCAAGGGGCAGGTCGGCGTGCCACGCTTGCCGAGAGGGCGCCGGTCGACTTTTCGTAGCCACGTGGCGACCGTGCGGCGCAATGGTCGGCGGGTCAAGCACCGCAGCCCCGACACGCACACGTGAGGCCTGCGCCGCCTCCAGTAAGTGACCAACCCAGGCAGGGCGCCGAGCCTGCTCTCGGTACGTCGGGTGCGACTGATCATCGCGCGGTCGGGTCTGTCCGGAACCGGAAGATCTCGCCGCGGCCTAGCCGGATCCGGCGTCGGTGCGCAATCATCCGCTGACAATCGGTGACAACCACGTCACCCGTCTCGCTTCGACCGGAGGATCCCGCGACAAGACGCTTCACCTGGGTCGGCCTGTTGGCGGTGACCGCCACGATGGCGGCCACGGCTTTCGCCGGCCCTGCCGCAGCGGCCCCCGAGGGCACCATTCAGGGCGCCGGCGGTTCCACCGCCATCGCGGACAGCTACATCGTCGTCCTACGCGACACCGCCGACGTGCGGACCCTGGGGATCCCGGCCGTTGCCCGGCAACTCCTCGACCGGCACCGCGGTTCCCTTCAGCGCCTGTACCAGGCCGCACTGCCCGGTTTCGCCACCCACAGGACCGAGGCCAATGCCCGCCGGCTCGCCGCCGAGCCTGCCGTCGCCTTTGTCGAGCAGGACCACACCGTCCAGCTCGCGGCCACCCAGACCAACCCGCCGTCCTGGGGCCTGGATCGCATCGACCAGCGGGACCTCCCGCTGAACAACTCCTACACCTACCCGACGACGGCGTCGAACGTGCGCGCCTACATCATCGACACCGGTGTCCGGTTCTCGCACGCGACGTTCGGCGGGCGGGCCACGTCGGGTCGCGACACCGTTAACAACGACAACGACGCATCGGACTGCAATGGTCATGGCACCCACGTCGCAGGCACCGTCGGCGGTGCTGAGTACGGCGTGGCCAAGGGTGTACAGATCGTCGGCGTCCGGGTGCTCGACTGCCAGGGTTCCGGCAGCAACTCCGGCGTCATTGCCGGCGTCGACTGGGTGACGGCAAACGCCGTCAAGCCCGCGGTGGCGAATATGAGCCTCGGCGGAACGGTCAGCAGCGCGCTGGACACCTCCGTCCGCAACTCCATCGCCTCCGGGATCACCTACAGCCTGGCGGCGGGCAACAGCAACGCCGACGCCTGCAACTCCTCGCCGTCGCGGGTGGCCGAGGGCATCACGGTCGGCGCCACGGACATCACCGATCGCCGAGCCTCGTTCTCTAACTACGGGTCGTGCCTGGACATCTTCGCCCCCGGTGTCAACATCACGTCCTCGTGGTGGACCAGCGACACCGCCACGAACACCATCAGCGGCACATCGATGGCCGCCCCGCACGTCGCCGGCGCGGCCGCGCTGTACCTGGCCACCAACACCGCAGCCACTCCGCAGCAAGTGCGAGACAACTTGGTCAACACGTCGACCCTCAACAAGGTGACCGACCCCCGTACCGGCTCTCCGAACCGCCTGCTGTTCGTGACCCAGGGCGGCGGAGGCGGCGGCGGCTGCACGTCGCCGGGCCAGAAGCTCGGCAACCCCGGCTTCGAGAACTCCACGGCGGCCCCGTGGACCGCCTCCACAGGCGTGATCGACAGCTCCACCGGCCAGCCGGCCCGCACCGGCGTCAGGAAGGCCTGGCTGAACGGCTACGGCACCACCCACACCGACACGCTGTCGCAGACGGTCGCCGTGCCCGCGGGGTGCAGTACCGCGACGTTCTCCTTCTGGTTGCGAATCACCTCCTCGGAGACGACCACCTCGGTGGCCTACGACAAGGTGACCGTGACGGTGGGCTCGACCACCCTGGCGACCTACTCCAACCTGAACGAGAACGCCACGTACACGCAGAAGTCGTTCAGTCTGGCGTCCTACGCCGGGCAGACCGTCACGCTGAGGTTCACCGGCGTGGAGGACAGCTCGCTGGAAACCTCCTTCGTGATCGATGACACCGCACTCGACGTGTCCTGATCCGAGCCAGCCCCCGCCTCGGCGTCCGGTCACCGGCGGCAACTCGTGCGGCGCTCGGCCGCCGACAGCCGCCAGCCCTCCGCCGTCAGCTCCACCAGATCCTGCAGTTCCAGCGCCGGCAGCACCCGCAATACGTCGAGCACCGCCACTCCGGCCGCCCGCGCGACGCGCTCCGGCGCGACGGCGCGGCGTACCGGCACGCTGTCGAGAATGAGGCGGGCGAGGTCGTCCAGGCCGTCACGCGAGCCGGGCGGCGCGCGCGGCGGCTCGGACAGGTCCGCCCCGAGCCGGCCCACCTCCTCCAGTACCTGTGCGGCCGAGCAGACCAGCCGGGCGCCACCCTCGTCCCCGCCGCGGAGCAGTTGGTGGGTTCCGACCGACACCGCCGATGTCACCGGACCCGGCACAGCCATCACGGAGCGGCCCAGCTCGCGGCACCGGCGGGCGGTCGACGCGGTTCCACTGCGCGCCGACGCCTCGACCACGACGGTGCCTTCGGACAGAGCCGCGATGAGCCGGTTGCGGATCAGGAACCGGCGGCGGTACGGCGCGCACCCGGGCGGCCACTCGCTGACCAACAGACCGGTGGCGGCGATCCGCTCGAACAGCGCCCCGTGAGCCGCCGGGTAGGGACGGTCGAGCCCGCCGGCCAGCACCGCCACCGTGACACCGTCGGCGGCGAGCGCGGCCCGGTGCGCGGCGCCGTCGATGCCCAACGCACCGCCGGAGACCACGGTCCAGCCGCGGTCGGCCAGCCCGAAGGCGATCTCGGCGGCAACGTGCTCGCCGTACGCCGTCGACGCCCGTGACCCGATCACCGCCACCGAGCGGCGCACCGCCTCGTCCAGGGCCACCGGCCCACGCACCCAGAGCGCCAGCGGAGGTGCGAGGTCGAGTAGGCCGCGCTCGGTGGCCAGCAGCATCGGGTGCAGCATCTGGGCGGGCCACTCATCCTCGTCCTCCGGGGTCACCAGCCGGATCCCGAAGCGGTATGCCATGGCCAGGTCCTGGTCGACCCGGTCCTCGTCACCACGGCTGCCGACGGCGGACAGCACGATCGGCGGGGCCTGCCGGCTGCGGATCAGCTGCACCGCCTCGACCGGCCCGAGCTGCTGCACGAGCGCATAGGTCGCCGCCTGCCCAGGCTCGACAGCCCGTGTCAGCCACGCCCGCGCCCGCCGGTTCTGCACGGCGGACGTTTCGACAACGCTCATGCTGCGTACCCGCGCAACCGCATCCCCATGGCCTCGTCCAGTTCCGACCGCCCGGGACTGGCGGCACCGGTCAGGTCGGCCAGCGTCCAGGCGACTCGCAGCACCCGATCGACACCGCGGGCACTGAGCAGACCACGGTCGAGGGCGGCCTCTACTCCGGTCATGGTGGAGCGGGCCAGCCGCCAGCGCCGGCGCAGTGCGGGGCCGGGGATGTCGGCGTTACGGCGCAGGCCATCGACCGCCAGTCGCTCTGCGGCCGCCGCGCGGGCAGCGAGCACGCGCTGCGCCACGTCAACGCTGGCCTCGGCCACGCCATCACCGAGCAGCGCCTGCCGGGTCACCGGCAGGAGGGTGACGTGCAGGTCCACGCGATCCAGCAGTGGACCCGACAGCCGGCCCAAGTAGCGGCGGCGGGTCAAGGACGTGCAGACGCAGGACTGGTCACCGCCCGGCGACGCGCACGGGCAGGGGTTGGCGGCAAGCACCAGCTGAAAGGCGGCCGGATACCGGGCTTGCCCGCCGGAGCGATGAAGCGTCACCTGACCGCTCTCCAGCGGCTGACGCAGAGCGTCGAGTACCCCGCTCGCGAACTCTGGCGCCTCGTCCAGGAACAGCACCCCCCGATGCGCCCGGGAGATGGCGCCCGGTCGGGCTATGCCACTGCCGCCGCCCACGATCGATGCGGTCGACGAGGTGTGATGCGGGCTTTCGTACGGCGGCCTGCGCACGAAGGGCGAGTCCGGAGGCAGCACTCCGGCCACCGAGTGGATGGCGGTTACCTCAAGCGCCTCGTCGTCGTCCAGCCGGGGCAGGATTCCGCTCAGCCGCTCGGCCAGCATCGTCTTGCCGGCACCGGGCGGGCCCTGCAGGTACAAATGGTGACCACCGGCCGCGGCCACTTCCAGCGCTCGCCGTCCCTGCGCCTGACCGACGATGTCGCGCAGGTCGGGACCCGGGAGCGGAGGCCGCTCCTCCGCCACGGCGCCGATGAAGACGCGGCACTGTTCGCCGCGAAGGTATCCGACCAGATCAGCCAGTGAGGCGACGCCCACCACGTCCACCTTCGGCACCAGGCAGGCCTCGGCCAGGTTGTCGGCCGGGACGATCACCCGGTGAAGTCCGGCCCGCTGCGCCGCGAGCACGGACGGAAGGACTCCGCGCAGCGGCCGCACGCTACCGTCGAGACCCAACTCGCCCAATAGCGCGGTGTCGCCCAACGCCGAGGCGGGGACGACGCCGGCCGCGGCGAGCAGGGCGACTGCCAGTGCGAGGTCGAATCCGCTGCCCCGTTTCGGCAGCGTGGCCGGTGAGAGGTTGATGGTGATCCGTCGCCTCGGCCAGCTCTGCTCGCTGTTGACCAGGGCCGCTCTGATCCGGTCGCGGGCCTCACGGACAGAGGTGTCCGGAAGGCCGATCATCGTGAAGTTCGGGATGCCCTTGGACAGGTCCGCCTCGATCTCGACGAGGTGTCCCTGCAGGCCGACGAGGCCCACCGACGACGTGCGCGCCAAGGGCATCAGAACGCGCCCTCGAGGTGGCGCACCAGCGCCGCTCCGGAAGGCTGACGCAGAACGCTGATGACGTCGAACCGGACCTCTGCCCAGCAGTCCTCGTTGGTAGCGAGCCAGCTGGCCGCCAACTGCCGGATCCGCCGCGCCTTGCGCCAGTTGACCGCCTCGCACGGGTCACCGAACACGTCGGTCGAGCGGGTCTTGACCTCGCAGATCACCAGCACCGCCCCGTCGGTGGCAACGATGTCCAGCTCGCCCTCGGGACACCGCCAGTTGCGGTCGAGCACGGTCCAGCCGGCCTGTAGCAGATGACGCACCGCCACCCGCTCGCCGTACTGCCCGATCGCGTCCTTCGCTCGCATGACGCCGAGACTGCCGGTGGCTCCCGGGCGACTCAAAGCCGCAAACCCGGCCTGTGGACGCCGCCGGATTGCTGTGGACAGCAACGCCCTACGGTAGGCGGACCGTCGTACCCCTATGAGAGAAGGGCGCTCGCATGGTGGCCGACGCGCCGACGATCATCGCAACCAGCATCGGTTTTCGGTCCCGCGGTCGGAACATGTTCGACTGGAGCCCTGGACCGATCTTCGATCTGACGGTCGATCTCGCCGGCCGTCCCGCGCGGCCCCGGATGTGCTTCGTGGGCACCGCCACCGGTGATGCCCTGACCTACAGCAGCGCCATCTACGGCGCGTTTGCAGGAACAGATGTCCGGGTCAGCCAGCTCAGCCTGTTCTCGATGCCCAACGTCGACGACCCGCGCCGGCACCTCCTGGAGCAGGACGTGATCTGGGTCGGCGGCGGCAGTGTGGCGAACCTGCTCGCGGTCTGGCGGGTCCACGGCGTGGACGCCATCATGCGCGAGTGCTGGGAGGCCGGCGTCGTCCTCGGCGGCGTCTCGGCCGGCTCGCTGTGCTGGCACGTCGGCGGTACGACGGACTCCTTCGGCCCGGACCTGCGCCCGGTCACGAACGGGCTCGCGCTGCTGCCGTTCTCCAACGGCGTCCACTACGACAGCGAGCAGCAGCGTCGCCCGCTCTACCACCGCCTGATCGCCGACGGGACGCTGCCGGCCGGCTACGCGACCGACGACGGGGTGGGTCTGGTCTACCGCGGGACCGAACTCGTCGAGGCTGTGTCCGACCGGCCCGACGCTGCGGCCTACCACGTGCGAGGCGGGCCGGACGGGTCCGCGGTGGAGACGCGGATCGCACCCCGTCGGCTCCCGGGGTAGGTCCAGCACCCGTAGCTCAGCTGTTGGGCAGCTCCAGGTCGGGTTTGTCCAGCTCCTCGACGTTCACGTCCTTGAACGTGACCACTCGGACGTTCTTGACGAAGCGGGCCGGGCGATACATGTCCCACACCCAGGCGTCGCTCATCCGCAACTCGAAGTACACCTCGCCGTCGGGATTGCGCACCTGCAGGTCGACGGAGTTGGTCAGGTAGAAGCGCCGTTCGGTCTCCACGACGTAGGAGAACTGCCGGACGATGTCCTTGTACTCGCGATAGAGCTGCAGCTCCATCTCGGTCTCGTACTTCTCGAGATCCTCGCTGCTCACCGGCCGGCCTCCTCTTGGACGGCCGACAAACTCACCCAGTCCGTCTCCACCCCCGCATTGTCCCCCACCGCGACCAGTCCGCGGGTCCCGGGCGCACGACGGGCGATGTTGATGTAGCTGAACCGATGTTCGGCGCACGGGCCGTGGGCGTCCAGCGCCGCGGAATGGCCGTCGGTGACATAGCCCTTGTGGGTGGCGAAGTCGTAGGCCGGGTACGTGTCGTGCAGCCCGGTCATGATCCGGTCCCGAGTCACCTTGGCCAGCACAGACGCGGCCGCGATGCAGGCCGCCACCCGGTCGCCCTTCCACACCGCGAGACCGGGAACGCCGAGGCCGGCGACCGGGAAGCCGTCGGTCAGGGCGTACGCCGGGGTAGTGCTCAGCGTGGCCAGCGCCCGGCGCAGCCCCTGCACGTTGCAGACGTGCAGACCGCGCCGGTCGATGTCCTGTGCCGGTACGACGATGACCGAATACGCCACGGCACGCCGGACGACTTCGGCGTACACCCGTTCCCGGGCCAGCGGCGTCAGCAGCTTGGAATCGGCCAACTCGGGCACCTGCCCCCGTGGCCCGTCCGGAAGTACGCACGCCGCGGTCACCAACGGCCCGGCGCAGGCGCCGCGGCCGGCCTCGTCGGCACCGGCGACGACCGGAAAGCCCTGGCGGCGCAGGGTTCCCTCCATCGCCCACAGGCCGGCGTCACGTCGTACGACGGCCCGCCGGCGAGCGGCGATCACACGCCCACCTCCAACGGCGGACCGGACCAGGAGCCGGTCAGGACGGTGGGCAACATGCTCGCGATCCGTCGAGGTGCGAAGACCTGATCGGTGGCCTCAGCGAGTTCGGGCACCGACCACCACCGATGCCGGTCGAGCACTCGCACTTCCAGTTCGGTGAAACCCGAGGTGTCGACCTCGTGCCGGTCCACGCGCAGGGTGAAGTAGGTCTCGCGTGAGTCGACGTTCGCGCCGACGTGCCGGCGAACCCAGACCGGGCCGGTCAGCTGGTCGTCGGCGACGGCCAGGCCGGTCTCCTCGGCCAGCTCCCGCGCCGCGGCTGTGCGGACGGTCTCGCCGAGTTCGACGCCGCCACCGGGAGCGAACCAGACGCCGCCGGCGTGGGGGTCGTCCGCGATGACCCGGAACAGAAGCACCCGATCAGCCGCGTCGATCAGCAGCACCCGGGCGGAACGCCGCACCGGCGGTGCGGAAGGGACATCTGGCGGCATGGCCCGCTCAGCCTACGACGAGTCCGGCGCCGTCCAGCGAACGAACGCGTCCCGCACACAGCCGCCGGCGACCAGCTCGGCCAGCTCCTCGGGGCGCTCGAACGGCGGGATGTCCAGCCGCTGGTCGGCGGCCTGGGCGACGGACCACCAGCGGGCCGCGCCGTGCGTCCCCGACTCCTCCTCGGTTAAGGCGACCGGCACCGGATCGGGCAGCACCGGCGCTCGGGCGGCGTGGACCACCTGGCGACTCCAGTGCCAGGCGCCCAGCCAGCGGAAGACCACCTCACCGCTCCAGCACGGAGGCCCGACCAGGTGCACCGGTACGGCGTACCCGGTCTCCTCCAGCGTCTCCCGGACCGCCGCGGCGACGGTGCTCTCGCCCGGCTCGACGCCGCCGCCAGGAAGGTCCCACCAGGACCCCTCCGCATCCGCGACTGGCACCAGGAGAACGCGATCCAGCGGATCGACAAGCAACAGCCGGGCGGACAGCCGCCACGGCCGAGGTGGGTCTTCCGTCATGAGACGGACTCCGTCTGCGAGCACACAGCAGGAGCGCAGCGGACTGAGCCCGGCGGGGCAATCGGCAGACCCACGGGCCTCACCGGCGGCGGCGACGCCAGCAGACCAGCGGAATCGCGCCGGCCAAGCCCAAGGTGTACGGCGCCACGACGGCCAGCTGTCCCGACGCCGCGGACATCCCCTGGATGTCAGGGGAACCGAGCCAGTCCACGCGGCTGATCGGCCACACGATCACCGACGCCTTGCCGATCACGTTCTCGACGGGGATCGTCCCCATGGCGCCGTCGTCCACATGGGACCGGGAGTCGGCCGAGCCGGCACGGTTGTCGCCCATGACCCACAGCCGGCCAGCAGGCACTGTCACGGGGCCGAAGGACCGGGTCTCGATCGGTGAGTCGAAGGCGATGTAGGGCTCGTCCAGCGGTTGGCCGTCGACGGTGACCCGGCCGTCGGTATCGCAGCATTGGACCGTCTGCCCGCCGGTGGCCACGACCCGCTTGACGAAGTCCTTCTCGTCCGGAGGGGCCGTCCCGATGGCCCGGCCGAGCCCGAGCAGGACGGATTGGACGATGTTGGTCGGCTCGGTGGCCTGGAACTCCGGCGCCCACGACTCCGGACCGCGGAAGACCACGACGTCACCCGGCTGCGGATCGCCGAAGTAGTACGGGACCTTGTTGACCAGGACCCGGTCTCCCGGGCAGCCGGGGCAACCGTGCAGGGTCGGCTCCATGGAGCCGGACGGGATGAAGAAGGCCTGTACCAGGAATGCCTTGATCAACAGGGCGAGCACAAAGGCGACCACGAGCAGGACCGGCAGCTCCTTGAGCAGCGAACCCTTGCTCTTCTGCTCGGGCGGCTTCCGACGCCGCCAGCGCCTGGGCGGATCCTCGCGGGGCGGATCCTCGCGGAACGGATCCTCGCGGGGCGGCTCGGCGGAGTGCTCCGGCGAGTGCTCCGAGGCTTGGTCAGTGCTCATCCAGGCCAGCGTAACCGGGTGGCCGCGCTGACGGAGACGCTCAGCGATTGACGTTCTCGCGCTTTTCCTTGATCTTGGCGGCCTTGCCGCGCAGATCACGCAGGTAGTACAGCTTCGCCCGGCGCACGTCGCCGCGGGTGACGATCTCGATCCGATCCACCACCGGCGTGTGAACCGGGAACGTCCGCTCCACGCCGACCCCGAAGCTCACCTTGCGCACGGTGAACGTCTCCCGCACGCCGGCCCCCTGCCGCCGGATGACGACACCCTGAAAGACCTGGATCCGGGACCGGGCGCCCTCGATGACCCGAACGTGCACCTTGAGCGTGTCACCGGGCCGGAAATTCGGGATGTCGTCGCGCAGCGACTCGTCGTCCAGAGCGTCCAGGATGTTCATCTCGGCGTCGCTTCCTCTTTGGGTCCGGTCCGGTGCGGGCGCACGAGGCACCGGCACGGCGATAGGGGTGTCAGGTCGCACGGGCGGGACCCGCTGGCAACCTGCCTACTGTGCCATATCCGGCGGGACGGCGGGAAACCCGGCCTCGGCCAGTACGGCCAGGTCGGCCGCGTCCAACTCTCCGGCGTCGAGCGCCGCGATGAGGTCCGGCCGACAGCCGGCGGTACGCCGCAGCGCCTGGTCCCGTCGCCACCGCGCGATCGCGGCGTGATTTCCCGACAGCAGCACCGCGGGGACCGCCCGGTCCCGCCACAGTTCAGGGCGGGTGTACGCCGGCCCCTCCAGCAGCCCGGCTTCGAAGGAATCCTCGGCCACGGACGCCGCGTTTCCGACCACTCCCGGCAGCAGCCGGGTGACCGCCTCGACGATCACCAGGACCGCCGCCTCGCCACCGGCCAGGACGTAGTCGCCGAGGGACACCTCGCGCACCGTCAGCCGTTCCGCGGCCTCATCGACCACCCGCTGGTCGATTCCCTCGTACCGGCCACAAGCGAAGACGAGCTGCGGCTGACCCGCGAACTCCGCCGCCATCGCCTGGGTGAATCGCTCACCGGACGGCGTCGGGACAATCAAGGTGGCGCCGTCGGGGGCGACGTCGCCCAGCGCCGCGTGCCATGGCTCGGGGCGCATCACCATGCCCGGTCCCCCGCCGTACGGCGCAGCGTCCACGCTGCGGTGGACGTCGGTGGTCCAGGCCCGCAGGTCGTGTACGCCGAGGTGGACCAGGCCGGCGTCCACGGCCCGGCCGAGCAACGAGTGCCGCAGCGGCGCCAGATACTCCGGGAAGATCGTGATGACGTCCAGGCGCAGCGTCACAGTTCGAGCAGTCCCTCCGGTGGCCGCACCTCGACGTACCCGACCTCGATGTCGACGGTCGGGACCATCTGGCGGAGGAACGGGACGAGCAGTTCGCGGTCCGCGCCCCGCTCGATGGCCAGCAGGTCGCCGGCCGGACCGTGTACGACGTCGCGCACGACACCGACCGGGGTCCCGTCGGCCAACCGGGCCTGCAGCCCGACCAGTTGATGGTCGTAGAACTCGTCCAGGTCCGCGATCGGCGGGAGGTCGTCGATCCTGACGAGCAGCAAGGTGTCCCGGAGCGCCTCAGCAGCCGTCCGGTTCTCGATGCCTTCCAGAGCGAGCACCCAACGGCCGCCATGCACGAAGGAACGCATGATCGTGACCGGTCCGCGCTCGGCGGGTTCGGTGCCCAGAACGGCACCCGGGGCGAAGCGCTCGTCCGGATCGTCGGTGCGGACCTCGACCGTCAGCTCGCCGTGCAGGCCGTGCGGACGTCCGATCCGTGCCACCACGAGCAGGCGCGGCTCGGCGTCGGGCGTCCCCAGTGTCACGCGCCAGACACGTCCTAGGCGTCCGTGTCGACGACGTCGACTCGCAGACCGCGACCGCCGACACCGGTCATGACCTGGCGAAGCGCCCTGGCGGTGCGGCCGCCGCGGCCGATCACCTTCCCGAGATCGTCCGGATGCACCCGAACCTCGAGGGTGCGGCCGCGACGGCCGGTGACGAGGTCGACCTGGACATCGTCTGGGTTGTCGACGATGCCCCGGACGAGGTGCTCCAGCGCTGCCTCCAGCACCTAGGCGTCCTCAGCAGCGGGGGCATCGGCAGGGGTGGCGGCAGCTTCGGTGGTCGCGGCTTCGGTGGTCGAGCCTTCGGCCTCCGGCGCGCTGTCCGCCTTTTTCGGCGCGGCGCGCTTCCTCGGCGTGGTGGCGCCGTCGGCCGGCTCGCCGGCCGACTCCAGAGCGGCGGCCTGGAACGCCACCTTCTTGTCGGCCTTGGGCGCCTTGACGAGCATCGGCGGCGGGGCCGCCTCGCCCTTGAACTTCTGCCAGTCGCCGGTCACCCGGAAGATCGCGGCGACCGCCTCGGTCGGCTGCGCGCCGACGCCGAGCCAGTACTGCGCACGCTCGGAGTCGACCTCGATGAAGGACGGGTCTTCCTTGGGGTGGTACTTGCCGATCGTCTCGATCGACCGTCCGTCGCGCTTGGTACGGGCATCGGCGACGACGATCCGGTAATACGGAGCGCGCATCTTGCCCAGACGCATGAGCTTGATCTTGGTTGCCACAGTGTGCGGGTACTCCCAGTTCTCGGACACGGGTTGAGGTCGTGGTTCCGCGTGGGGGTACGGACTCAGACGCTCGGCTGGACCGGAGGTTCGCGTGGTGAGAGGCCACCCGAAGCCGGTTCGTTCAGCCATTGTGCCAGACCCGCTCCGGTGCAGCCTCGACGGTGATGATCACGGACCCGACCGCCGATCCCACGCGTCCGGCAGGTTGGGTAGCGGCCAGGACGGGTCGGGCCGGAACGACGTCCAGGTGTGATCGAACGGGAAGAGCCCGGCACCGGCATGCGCCATCAGTCGCTCTCCCTCGGCGCGAATCACCGCCGCCTCTGCGGCGGTCCAGAAGCCGGCCAGCCCAGTGGTCACCGCGAACTCGTCCTCGTCCTTCCACCGCGGCGGTCCGTCGGCCGGCGCCCAGATGTCGAGCACGTGGTCGACGGTGTCGATGACGCTGAGGCCATCGACCCGGCAGCGGCGGTGGACGTCCTCCAGATTCCCGTACCAGCCGAGGAACGTCCCGTCCTCGGCCCAGAACAACCAGATCGAGTACGGCGCCGACGGCGGCACCACCTTGAGGATGCCGGTGCCCCGCCAGGGCCGCCGCACCGGGACTCTCGGCAGCGTGAAGCGCTCGGCCACCGGCGCGTCGCGGATGTCCCGGCCATCAGCGAGCGGGCACCAGATCACCGGCGTGCCAGGAGCCAGCCAGAGCACTAGCCAGTTGGGTCCGTCCTCGACGACCGTCATGGGCCGGACTTCGCGGATCTCGCTTCCGCGCCAATAGCGAAACAGCAGCTGGTCACCGCGCGACCAGCGCTCAGTAGGAACGGCCGACCACCGCGATCAGGTCCGGCTCGTCCGCGGACTCCGGTACGCCGCCGTCCGCGCGGATCAGGCAACGCACCGAGATCGCCTGGGTGGCGAGCAGTGTCTCCCCCTCGACGCCGAGCGTCGACCACGGGATACGCGCCCAGCCCGTGGCCGCTGCCTGCGCTGCATCGTCCACAGTGGACACATCTATCGTGGCGTCCTCCCGACGGGCCAGCGCCTCGTCGTACAACGCCTGCTGGTCCTCGACCAGCGCTCCGGTCACATCACGGGCGACCTCGGCGAGGGTGACCGATGTCTTGGTACCAGGGATCCGGCGTACCACGGTGACTGTGCCCTCGGCCAGATCACGGGGCCCCACCTCGACCCGCAGGGGGACGCCCTTCAGCTCCCAGTCGACCGCGCGCCGCCCGAACGGGGTGTCGACACGGTCGTCCACCTCGACCCGGATCGCGGAGGTGTGCAACTCGTCGACCAGGCGATCCACGGCCGCCCGTACGCCGTCGCTGTCCCTGACCACCATGACCACGACCTGGATGGACGACAGGGCCGGCGGGACGCGCAGCCCGGCGTCGTCGCCGTGGCACATGATCAGGCCGCCGACCATTCGGGTGGACACGCCCCACGACGTCTGCCAGGCGTACTCCTGCTGCCCGGACGAGGACAGGTACTGCACGTCGAAGGCTTTGGCGAAGTTCTGACCGAGATCGTGGCTGGTGCCCATCTGCAGCGCCTTGCCGTCACGCATCATTGCCTCGCAGGACAGCGAGTTCACCGCGCCGGCAAAGCGCTCCTTTGCGGTCTTGAGGCCCTTGACCACCGGCACCGCGAGGACGTTCTCCATGAACTCGGCGTACACCTCGTCGAGAACCCGTCGGGCGTACGCGCGGGCGTCGGCTTCGGTCGCGTGACAGGTGTGGCCCTCCTGCCAGAGGAACTCCGTCGTACGAAGGAAGATCCGGGGCCGCAACTCCCAACGTACGACGTTGGACCAGTTGTTCAGCAGCATCGGCAGATCCCGGTAGGACTGCACCCACTTGCTGAAGAAGCTGTTGATGATGGTCTCTGACGTGGGCCGGACGACGATCGGCTCCTCGAGTTCCTTGCCGCCGGCGTAGGTGACCACGGCGAGTTCGGGGGCGAAACCCTCGACGTGGTCGGCCTCGCGCTGCAGGTAGCTCTGTGGGATGAACAGGGGGAAGTAGGCGTTCTGCGCTCCGGCGGCCTTGATCCGGTCGTCCACCTCACGCTGCATCCGCTCCCACAGCGCGTACCCCCACGGCCGGATCACCATCGTTCCGCGCACCGGGCCGTTGTCGGCCAGCTCAGCCTTGCTGATGACGTCCTGGTACCAGCGGGGGAAGTCCTGCGCCTGCGGCGTCAGAACAGGGGCCTTCGCCATGCCCGCGATGCTACGGGGCGGTAGCTCCCCTCCGCCGCTAGGTTTGAGGACGGCTGGAGGAGGCCGGATGCGCAACCAGGACCGGACATACGTCGCCGAGGTCGGCGTAGACAACGCCCGCCGGCTCGCCGTGGACAGCCGGACGGCGATGCTGGCCCGGGAGTATCGCCCCATCGATCTGGGCGACGGCCGGATCGCGCTGAGCGCACTCGCGCTCGGCGCATCCAGGGAACTGGGTGAGGAGGAGGACGGCGCCATCACCGACGATGCCGAGGGCCTGCGGATCTGGGTCGGCGACGACGGCTACGAACTGCTCGTCACCGAGCTCGACACCTGACCACCCGGCGCGCCTCTCGCGCCGATCTTGGTCAAAACCACCTCTCACGGCCGGTTGGGACGTGTGTTTGACCAAGATCGGCGGAAAGTGGGGGTCAGCGGACGACTCGGCCGCGCAGCACGATGTGCGCCGGCTGGGCCAGCACGGACAGATCGAGCCGAGGATCGGCGCCGTATACGCAGAGATCGGCTGCCGCGCCCTCATCGACACCGGGATGACCGAGCCAGTCCCGCGCCCGCCACGAGGCCGCCCCCAAGGCCGCCTCGGCGGGCAGGCCAGCCTCGTGCAACGCGACGACCTCACGCGCGAGCTGGCCGTGCGTGATGCCGCCTCCGGCGTCTGTCCCGGCGTAGATCGGGACACCGGCCTCGTACGCCGCCCGCACCCTGGCCCGGGCGGTGCCGTGCAGCCGCAGCATCGTCGAGCTGTAGCCCGGAAACCTGCGCTGGGCCGCCGCGGCGAAGTCCGGGAAGTGCTCGACGTTGATCAGCGTCGGGACCAGCGCCGTACCCCGCACCGCCATCTCGGCCACCAGGTCCTCGGTCAGTCCCGTTCCGTGCTCGATGCAGTCGATGCCGGCGTTGATGAGAGCCGGCAGCGCCTCCTCGCCGAACGTGTGTGCCGTCACCCGCGCTCCCGCATCGTGCGCCGCGGTGATCGCCATCGTCACGGCCTCGGCGGGCCACGCCGGGGAGAGCTCGCCCACCGAGCGGTCGATCCAGTCACCGACCAGCTTGATCCAGCCGTCGCCGCGCCTGGCCTGCTCCCCCGCAGCTGCCGGTAGCTCGGACGGGTCGAGTTCCAGCGCGACGCCCGGGATGTACCGCCTCGGTGGGGCAAGGTGCCGACCGGCACGGATCAGTCGAGGGAGATCCTCATGGGAATCCAACTCGCGGGTGTCCACCGGCGATCCGCAGTCGCGGATGAGCAGCGTCCCCGCGTCCCGGTCGGTGAGCATTTGCCCCCGCCAGCCGTCCACAGTGGACACGGCGCCGGCGGCATCCAAACCGATGTGGCAATGCGCGTCGACCAAACCCGGGATGAGCCACCCGCCAGTCGACACCGTCTCAGCACCCGGGACCGGCTCGAAAGTGAACTTGCCGTCTCGCACCCAGAGGTCGGTGTCCTCGCCCATGGGCAACAGGACCCCGCGAAAATGCAGGCTCAAGACTTCGGGAACTTCAGCTTGGACAGGTCCGGCAGCTGCGTGCCGGGCGGCATGCCACCGCCGGGACCGCCGGGAAAGCCAGGGAACCCGGCCGGCATCCCACCGGGCAGCCGTGGCGGGGTAGGTCCCCCGCCACGCCTACCCTTCTTTCCCTTGCCCTTCTTGCCGGCGGACTTGCGCGAGGAGGATCGGCGCATGCCAGGCATGCCCGGCAGCCCCAACCCACCGGCCATCTGCTGCATCATCTTCCGTGCCTCGAAGAAGCGCTCGACGAGTGAATTGACCTCGGTGACGGTGACGCCGGAGCCATTGGCGATCCGTGCCCGCCGCGACCCCTTGATGATCGTGGGGTCCTGCCGCTCCCCCGGCGTCATGGAACGAATGATGGCCGCCGTACGGTCCAGGTCGGTGTCCTTGACCTGCGAGAGCTGGTCCTTCATCGCCGCCCCGCCGGGCAACATGCCGAGCAGGTTGGTCAGCGACCCCATCTTCTTGATCGCCATCATCTGTTCGAGGAAGTCCTCGAGGGTGAACTTCGTGCCGCTGGCCAGCTTGCCGGCCATCTCCTCGGCCTGGTCGGCGTCGAAAGCCTGCTGGGCTTGCTCGATGAGGGTGAGCATGTCGCCCATGCCGAGGATGCGCGAGGCCATCCGCTCGGGGTGGAAGACATCGAAATCGCCGAGTTTCTCCCCGGTGGAGGCGAACAGGATCGGCTCGCCCGTTACGTGCCGCACGGACAGCGCCGCGCCGCCGCGCGCGTCACCGTCCAACTTGGACAGCACCACGCCGGTGAAGCCGACGCCGTCGCGGAACGCCTCGGCCGTCGTGACCGCGTCCTGGCCGATCATCGCGTCGACGACGAACAGGATCTCGTCCGGTTGCACGGCGTCGCGGATCGCCGCGGCCTGCGCCATCATCTCGGTGTCGATGCCCAGCCGGCCGGCGGTGTCGACGATGACGATGTCGTGCATGGAACGCCGCGCCTGCTCCAGGCCGGCCCGCGCAACGGCGACCGGATCGCCGACGCCGTTCCCCGGCTCGGGGGCGAACACGTCGGCACCGGCCTGCCGGCCGACGATCTGCAGCTGAGTGACCGCGTTCGGCCGCTGCAGGTCACAGGCGACGAGCAACGGCGTGTGGTTCTGCGCCTTGAGCCACTGCGCGAGCTTGCCGGCCAGCGTCGTCTTGCCGGAGCCCTGCAGGCCGGCGAGCAGGATGACCGTCGGGGCGGTCTTGGCGAAGCGCAGCCGCCTGGTCTCCCCGCCGAGGATGGCGACGAGCTCCTCGTTGACGATCTTGACGACCTGCTGGGCCGGGTTGAGGGCCTTGGAGACCTCCTCGCCGAGTGACCGCTGTTTGACCGAGGCGATGAACGCGCGCACCACGGTGAGCGCGACGTCGGCTTCGAGCAGCGCGATCCTGATCTCCCGGCAGGTCGCGTCGATGTCGGCCTCGGACAACCGGCCCTTGCCACGCAGACCGGTGAACACCTTTTCCAGGCGGTCGGACAGGGTGTCGAACACGAGATTCAGTCCTCAGATCACGGATGCGTCGGCATGGTCGGCAACGACGTCGCGGACCACCTGGAGAGCCTAACCACGCACGGCCGGCCCACGTTCCCGCCGCCCGAATTCGCCGCTCAGTCCGGATCCGGCCCATCCACGTTGACCACTGGAGTGCCGCTGCCGGCGCGCACGACGACGGCGCTCGAGCGGTCAGCAGTCGGATTCACCTCTCGATGGACGACGCCCGGCGGTACGTGGACGAAGTCCCCCGGTCCGGCATCCGCACTCTGCTGGCCGCCGGGCCCGAACTGCATCCGCATCACCCCTGAGACGACGTACAGGGTGGTCTCGAAGCCGTCGTGGTGATGCCAGCCGCTCTCTGCTCCTGGCTCGGTGTGCACCAGCCCGGACCACATCGATCCGGTGTCCAGCGCCAACTGCCGCTGCATCCCCGGCGTCGCATGGCCTGCTGCCAATTCGCCGCTGGATATCACCCGCACCGGGTCAGCCATCAGCACGTCCTCCCTCTACCGCGTCGAGCAACACCTGCTCCACGGTACGGCGCTGCACCGGATCGCAGACGTCGCCACCGGCAGCGGTCCGGACTGCGAAGGCGTCGACCACCGACCCACCGAGGCTGCTGATCCGAGCGCTGCGCACATCCAGGTGGCAGCGCTCCAAGGCGGCGGTGAGCCGGTGCAGCAGCCCGACGGAATCGGCGGTCCGCACCTCGACCACGGTCGCGTCGGTGGCCTGGCCGTCGAACCACAGCACCCGCGCGGCAGGGTCGGTGGGCACCGGATAGGAACGTTCGACGGCGGCCAGTCGAGCACCCAACGGGAAGCGGCCGGCCAGCAGGGCGGCGAAGTCCGCGCGCAGCACGTCCAGGTCGGCCACCCGCCCGAACCGGGCGGCGACCCGGAAGACGTTGATCGCGTGGGCGCTTTCGGTGGTCACGGTCGCTGTCACGACCTCCAGACCGTGTACGGCGAGCAGACCCGCCAACCGGCTGAGCAGGCCCGGTTCGTCCGGGGCGACCACGAGCAGCTCGCCCGAACCGGTCGAGCCGCCCGACTCGCCGGCGGGATCCCAGCGCCGCGCCGGTCCCCCGGGCCAGCGCAGCGGGGTCAGGGTCGGGCGATCGAGTCGGACGGCCAGCCGGACCTCCTCGGGCAGCGTTGACGGGGTGGGCGGGGCGGCACCGCGCAGCGACGCCCGGACCCGGTCGACCAGCCCGGCGACGAGCGCGGCCTTCCAGTCACTCCAGGCCGCCGGGCCGGTGGCGCGGGCGTCGGCCAGGCACAGCGCGTGCAGCAGGTCGAGCACGTCCGGTGACCCGCCGACTGCTGCGACGACCGAGTCGATCGTGGCCGGGTCGTCTGGATCACGGCGAGTCGCCGCATGCGGAAGCAGTAAGTGGTGGCGGACGAGCCTGCCGATGACATCGACGTCCACCGGCGGCAGACCCATCCGCGCTGCGGTGGCCGCGGCGATCCGGGCCCCGGTTATGCTGTGGTCCCCCGGCTGGCCCTTGCCGATGTCGTGCAGCAGCGCGGCCAGCAGCAGCAGATCGGGGCGCGACACGTCCCGGGTCAGTGCCGAGGCCTCCGCCGCGCACTCGACCAGGTGTCGGTCGACGCTGAAGCGGTGGACCGGGTTGCGCTGCGGGTAGGACCGGATCTCCGCCCAGCCGGGCAGCAGCCGACTCATCAGCCCGTGCTGGTCCAACGCCTCGATCACCGGCACCGCCGCGTGCCCGGTACCGAGCAACCGGACGAACGAGTCGCGAATGGGCTCCGGCCACGGCACCGGTAGCGCAGGCCCCTCCTGCTCCAGTCGGGTCAGGGTGTACGGCGAGAGCGGGAGGCCGGCCGCCGCCGCCG
>JACCTY010000030.1 GCA_013812145.1 Geodermatophilaceae bacterium
CCTTCGACCGCGCCGGCCCGCCCGTAGATGTTCGTACCCTTCGATGGGACCGTGTCATTCCCCGTCGACCTCGACGTGCTATGGACGCGCTCGCGCACTTCAACGACCGCACGGGTACTCCGACCAACCGCTGACCCTGGAGATCGGTGCGTTCACGCCACCTGGCTTACTAGAGCCGAACAAGCCCGACCCCCGCCTCTCAAGATGAGACGGTAGCGCGCGGTCGGGATCCATACGCTCCGCACAGTGGTTCGCCTCCTCTTGCTCCCAGTATTAGAGTGGTCAAATGTCCGATCGGCCGGCCTGTTGCGGTCTCACCCACACCGACGCGGTCGAGGACGCCCTGCGGACGATCTTCGTGCGCTCCGGCCGCAGTGAGCCGGTCAGCACGTCGGCGCTCGCGGCGCATCTGGGCATCACGGCGCCGACGGTGTCGACCATGCTCAAGCGGCTGTCGGACCACGGGCTGGTGGAGCGCACCGACGACCACCGCGCGCTGCTCACGCCGCACGGCCGCCAGCACGCGGAGGAGGTCGTCCGGCGACACCGGCTGCTGGAGACGTTCCTGGTCACGGCGCTCGACCTGTCCTGGGACGAGGTACACGACGAGGCGGACGTGCTCGAGCACGCGGTGTCCGGCCGGCTGATCGACCGCATCGACGAGGTGCTCGGGCATCCAACCCACGACCCGCACGGTGATCCGATCCCTCCACCGGCTGGCGGGCACGACGAGGACTGGGGGGCGCGGCTGGACTCGATGGCGCCGGGTACCCGGTTCCGCGTGGAGCGGGTCTACGACCGCGACAGCGACGCGCTGCGCTACCTCGCCGACCTCGGCGTGCGGCCCGGTGTGACCATCGAGGTACTCGAACACAGCCCGTTCGGCGGGCCGCTGTGGATACGGCTGGACGGGCAGCGCTGCGCGCTCGGTGACCCGCTGGTCTGCCTGGTCCATGGCCGGGAGGAGCGGTGACCGAGCCGGCCAGGACCGGGACCTCGCGGCGGCGGTTCCTCGCCGGGAGCGCGCTGGTCGGCACCGGGGCTGCGTTGGGGGCCGGCGCGCTGGTCCGGAGCGCACCGACCGCCCTCGGCTCGACGCAGCACGACGGACACGGCGCAGGCCACGACGCACCCGGCGCCGCTCACGACGTGCACGGCGGTGGGGCGGCCGGCCCGACGTTCCGCTCCGGCCGTGCGGTCGACCACGAAGCCAACAACTTCAACCCCACCGAGCTGCTGCGCGACTTCGACTACGGCACCACGTCGAAGCTGCCCGACGGGCGCACCCTGCGCGAGTGGGAGATCTTCGCCACCGACCACGAGATCGAGGTGGCCCCCGGCGTCCGCTTCCCCGCGTGGACGTTCAACGCGCGGGTGCCGGGGCCGACCCTGCGCTGCACGGCGGGCGACGTGCTGCGGGTCAAGTTCGTCAACGGCTCGGCCCACCAGCACACGATGCACTTTCACGGGATCCACCCGGCCGAGATGGACGGCGTGCCTGGGATCGGGGCTGGGATCATCGAGCCCGGCGGCAGCGTCACCTACTCCTTCGACGCCGAGCCCTTCGGGCTGCACCTCTACCACTGTCACGTCGGCCCGCTGGCCGAGCACATCGCCCGCGGCATGTACGGCACGTTCATCATCGACCCGCCGCAGCCCCGGTCTGCCGCCGACGAGCTTGTCATGGTGATGAACGGCTACAACACGAACTTCGACGGCCAGGGCAACCAGCTCTACGCAGTGAACGGCATCCCGTTCCACTACATGCACGAGCCGGTCCGGGTGAAGCGCGGCGAGCTCGTCCGGATCTACCTGGTCAACATCCTGGAATACGACCCGATCAACAGCTTCCACCTGCACGGCAACTTCTTCGAGTACTTCCCCACTGGGACGCGGCTGCAGTCCGCCGACTTTACCGACACCGTCGTACTCGGCCAGGGCCAGCGCGGGATCTGCGAGGTGCGCTTCCCGCACACCGGACGGTTCATGTTCCACGCCCACAAGACCGAGTTCGCCGACCTCGGGTGGATGGGCTTCTTCGAGGTGACCGAATGACACGGGGCCGATGATGCTGCGCCGTGCGGTGAGCCGAACCCCGAGCTGGGTGCTGGCGGTCGTCGGCTTGCTGACCGTGGCAGCCGCCCTGCTCGCGGTCGCCGTGCTCGGCGGCCAGACGCTCCCTGAGCGGACCGGCCCGCCCATCGAGGAACTCGCCGTCGAGCGCACAGTGCTCTCGCCGGGCACGATCGAGCTGACCTTGCGCAACACCGGTCCCGATCCGGTGCAGGTCGGGCAGGTCGCGGTGAACGACGGGTACGTGCAGTTCACCGGGGGTGAGGAGCCGATCGGACGGCTCGGCTCCGGCACGCTGCGGCTCGCCGTGCCGTGGCAGGACGGTCAGCCGTACCTGGTCTCGATCCTCACCTCGACCGGGGCGGTGATCGAGCACCAGATCCCGGTAGCGACTGCGACACCCCAGCCCAACGGCGGGTTCGTCGGACAGATGGTCCTGCTCGGCGCTTACGTCGGGATCATCCCGGTCCTGCTCGGGATGCTGTTCCTACCCGCGATCCGCCGGGCCGGCCGGCGCACCGTACGCGTGCTGCTGGCGCTGACGGTCGGGCTGCTGGCGTTCCTGGCGGCGGACGCGACGATCGAGGCGGTCGAGCTGGCCGGGCAGACCGGCGCCGCCTTCGGCGGCGTCGCGCTCGTCGTGCTCGGTGCGGTCCTCGCCTTCCTGGCGTTGACGGCGGTGGCCCGGTGGCTGCAGGGGCGTCAGAGCCAGCCCGGCTCGGCACCCCGCTCGCCGGGCGGCCTGCGGCTGGCGCTGATGATCGCGATCGGCATCGGGCTGCACAACCTCGGCGAGGGGCTCGCCATCGGGTCGGCCTACGCGGTCGGCAACCTGGCGATCGGCGCCTCGCTCGTGGTCGGCTTCGCCGTCCACAACACCACCGAAGGCCTCGCTGTGGTGGTACCCGTGCCTGCGCGTCCGGTGTCGCTATGGCGCCTGCTCGGGCTGGGCCTGATCGCCGGCGCGCCCGCCGTCGCCGGGACGCTGCTCGGCTCGACCGTCGCCAACGCCGAGCTCTCGGCGCTGCTGCTCGGGATCGGGATCGGCGCAATCGCGCAGGTCATCGTGCAGATCGCCCCGAGCCTGCGGGACCGGGCGACCGGCCTGGTGGACTCCGCTGCGTTCGGCGGGCTGGCCGCGGGCGTGCTGCTGATGTACGCCACCGGCCTGCTCGTCGCCGTCTAGCCGTCCAGCCCCGGCATGATCGCCGTCTTGGTGGGTTAGCGTTCGCTCAGCGTACGTTTTCCCGCCAGAACGCGATCATGGAGTCCCGGCCCGCGGGCGTCAGCCGACGGATGGGCCCAGTCCGAGCGACTGCGGGGTGCTCGAGTCCGGCGACGGCTGGCGCAGCCCCTCGTCCAGCGACCCGAACTCGGTCATGAGCGCAGCACTGCCACCCCACGGAGTCTGCTCCTCGGCGACCAGCGAGTTGGTGGTGAGCAGCAGCCCGGCCACCGACGCGCCGTTCTGCAGCGCCGCCCGTGCCACCCGCAGCGGGTCGATGATGCCCATCTCGATCATGTTGCCGAAACGGCCCTCGAGGGCGTCGAAACCGTCGTCGACCCCGAGCTCGGAGATCCTCGCGACCACCTCCTGGCCCGAGTAGCCGGCGTTGGCGGCGATCAGATACGCCGGCTCGGTCAGCGAGCGACGGACGATGTCGACGCCCACGGCGTAGTCGTCCTTCACGTCGAGGTCGTCCAGCGCACTCTCGGCGTGCACCAGTGCGGCGCCGCCACCAGCGACGATGCCCTCAGCCATGGCGGCCCGGGTCGCGGACAGCGCGTCCTCCACCCGGTGCTGCAGCTCTGCGAGCTCCGCGTTGGTCGGTGCGCCGACACTGATCACGGCCACCTTCCCGGACAGTGCCCCGATCCGCTCGTTCAGGACATCCTCGTCGACGCCGTAGGTCGCCCGCTCGCGCTCGGCCCGCATCTGGCCAAGCCTGAACTCGATCTTGTCCGACGAGCCGGCGCCGTCGATGATCGCGGTGCGGTCCGCGGTCACCCGCACCTGCGACGCCCGGCCGAACTGGCTGGCCTTCATGGTCTCCAGGGTGAAGCCGGAGTGCTTGCTGTACACCTCACCTCCGGTCACCGTGGCGATGTCATCCAGCTTGCGCAGCCTGCGGTCGCCGAAACCGGGCGCCCGGACCGCGACGCATTGGAAGATGCCGTTGACGTGGTTGTGCACCAGCATGCTCAGCGCGGTGCCCTCGACGTTCTCTGCGACGATGACCAGCGGCTTCGGGTCCCGCATGACCTGGTCAAGAATGGGCATGAGCTGCTGGACCTGCGTGATCTTCTCGCTGCACAGCAGGATGTACGGGTCGTCGATGATCGCTTCGAGGCTTGCCGGGTTGGTCACCATGTACGGCGAGACGTACCCGTTGTCCCACTCGAAGCCCTCGACGAAGTCGACGGTCATACCGTGGATCGGGGACTCCGTCACCGTGACGGTGCCGCCGTCGCCAACCGTATGCACGGCCTTGGCGATGACCGCGCCGACCATGTCGTCGTCGTTCGCCGAGATCGCCGCCACCCTGGCGTAGTCATGCTCGGTGGCCACCGGGTGCGCGGCACTCTGCAAGTGCTCGACCAGCCGCCCCACGGCCATGTCGATCCCCCGCTTGACCAGCACCGGGTTGCCGCCGGCGCTGATCGCCTTCATGCCCTCGCGGATGACGGCCTGGGCGATCACGGTCGCGGTGGTCGTCCCGTCACCGACGATGTCGTTGGTCTTGATCGCCGCTTCCTTGACCAGCTGGGCGCCCATGTTCTCGAACTGGTCCTTGAGGTGGATCTCCCTGGCGATCGTCACGCCGTCGTTGGTGACGACCGGCGACCCGGTGATCTTCTCCAGGATGACGTTGCGGCCCTTGGGGCCGAGCGTCGACTTGACCGCCTCCGCCAGCTGGTCGACGCCCGCCAGCAGGAGGTTGCGGGCTTCCTCGCCGAAACGTAGTTCCTTGGCCATCAGTTCTCCCCGTTGAGTCGTTGGTCGGTCGCGCGGAACTACGGCACGAGAATCGCTCGACCGCGCACCCGGCCGTTGTCGAGGTCGTCGAGCGCCTCGACCGCCGAGTCGAGCGGGTAGGTCTTGGTGTGCAGCGTGACCTTGCCGGCCTGGGCGAGGACCATCAGCTCGGCGAGGTCGTTGTAGGTGCCGACGATGTTGCCGATGATGTTCTTCTCAGCGGCGATGAAGTCCAGCGTGGGGATCTTCACCTCGCCGCCGTAGCCGATCATGAACTGCGATCCGTCGGGCCCGGTCATCTGCCAGGCGTCGTTCTCCGCGCCGCCCTCGGCGACGAAGTCGAAGACGACGTTGGCGCCCTCGCCCCCGGTCAGCTCCTTGACCGCCTCGACCTGGTTGCCGTCGGCCTGGACGGTCTCGTCGGCGCCGATCTGCTTGGCCAGTGCGAGCGCGTCGGGGTTGCGGTCCACCACCACGATGCGGGTCGCGGTCAGCGCGGCGAGGCACTGGATGCCGATGTGGCCCAGCCCGCCCGCACCCTGCACCACGGCCGTGGTGCCCGGGTAGAGCAGCGGGACCGCCTTGCGCACCGCGTGGTAGGCGGTGATGCCAGCATCGGCGAGCGCGGCCACGTCGGATGGCTTGGTCTCCGGGTTGAGCTTGACGCAGGCCCGCGCCGAGGTGCGGAGGTACTCGGCCATGCCACCGTCGTTGTTGGAAAGGCCGGGGAAGAAGGCGTTGGAGCACTGCATGTCCTTGCCGGCCCGGCAGGCGCGGCACAGCCCGCAGCTGGGCTGCGGGTGCAGGATCACCGTGTCGCCCGGCGCGACGTTGGTGACGCCCGCGCCGACCTCCTCGACCCAGCCGGCGTTCTCGTGGCCGATCGTGTACGGCAGCTCCGGGCCCATTGCCTCGGCCCACTGGCCCTCGATGATGTGCAGGTCGGTGCGGCAGACTCCAGCCCCGCCGATCTTTACGATCACGTCCAGGGGTCCGGAGAGCGTCGGCTCCGGGACGTCTTCCACGACCGGAGGCTTGTGGTAGTCGTGCAGCCGGACTGCTCTCATGGCCTTCTCCTCAGAGTGGTCAGTTCTCGACGGCTGAGCCGACGCCGTACCTGGTCGCAAGCAGACTGAGGCAGTGGCCGGCGTTGGCTTCGATGTTCACGCGCGTACTGCGTACTCGCCGCAGGTGTAGAGGCAACGCATCCAGCCCGATGGCCGCGCCCTTGTCGTCCACGAGCAGCACCGCGTCGTCGTCGGCGGCGATGCCGAGCTCGGCCCTGCGCTCACGCAGGCGGTCAAGATCGGCCGACGGCGGAACGTCGCCGAGGCGCATGTCGGCCAGCTCCGATGGTTCCCTGCCCGCGGCCAGCAGCGGCCGAGCCACCCGGTCCTGGCCGGCCAGCATGGCCTTGCGGATGAAGGTCAGGCGCAGCTCGTCCAGCTCACCCTGCGCCTCGCCTTCGAACGCGGCGACGAATCCGGCACGGGCGGCCACCCCGTCGTTGATCGTCGGGGAGGCGAAGTGGTCCTCCAGGATGATCTCCGCCTTGCTCACACCCTCGACCGCAGACACCGCGTCGTAGGCGTCGGCGACCATCAGGAAGGCGAAGTTCGGGGCGCAGAAGAAGGTGGGCAGGCGCAGATGCACCTGCGCCACCCCGTCCGCGGAGACGGTGCACGACGCCACGAACTGGAGCTCGACGATCGAGGTGTCCAGCTCGGGGTCGCGCACCGTCTCCAGCGCGGCAAGCGCGCGGGACTGCAAGCTCACGCCTGCGCCCCCGCGGTGTCGTCGACCAGCTGCTCGGCCGGCTGCTTGTCCTCGCCCGCGTCGGTCGGCAGCTGGCATTCTGCCGGGACGGGGATGTCGTACAGCTTGGCGGCGTTCAGACCAAGGATCTTCTTCTTGGTCGCCACCGTCGGACGCGGGTAGTCGCTGAACGCGTCGTCGTCCGGCATCTCCCAGTCGACAATGCCCTCGACCTGCCACTTCGGGGTCCAGATGTTGTAGTCGGAGCCGAAGGTCATCCGGTCCTCGCCGACCCAGAACAGCAGCTCACCCATCACCCGGTTGAAGAACTTCGGCCGGGCGTGCATCAGGGCGCCGATGACCACCGAGCAGCCGGCGTAGACGTTCGGCTCCTGTACCGCCATGTAACAGAAGTCGTCGATCCGCGGGATGCCCGCGTGCTCGATGATGAAGTTGAGGTCCGGGTGGTCCGTCGCAGCCGCGTCGACGTCGCTGGCGTCGAACGCGTCCTTGTCCAGCGGCCAGATCGTCGGGCCCTTGTGGACGTGGATGTTCTTGATGCCCAGCTCCTGGCAGCGCTCGAGGAACCGGTAGGCCTCCGGGTCGGTCAGCTTCCAACCACGTGAGCCCTTGTTCCACTCCGCTGTGTAGAGCTTCACGCCCTTCAAGTTGAACTCCGCGGCGTCCGCCTCGAGCTGCTTGAGCCCCGCATCGCCGTCGCGCGGGTCGAAGCGGCCGTTGGTGATCAGCCTGTCGGGGTACTTTTTGGTGAGCACGTCGTTCTGCGCGGCCGTGTTGAAACCGGTCTTGTACCACTCGGTGAGGTACGTGGACTGGAAGATCGCGACGTCGACGTAGCCGTCGGTGAAGACGTCCTTGACGAAGTCCTCTTCGGAGACCTTGAGGTAGTGCTCCCAGTCCCAGTGCGTCTCCGGCGGCGCCAGCTGGTGGTAGCCGTAGAAGCAGTCGATCCAGCCCTTTGCGTAGTTCTCCGCGCCAGGCACCCAGTTCTCTTTGCTGGCGTCCCAGAAGTGCAGGTGGGTGTCGACGACGAAGTACTTCTCGCCATCCTTCTCATACATCGTGGTGGGTCCTTTCCCTGTAAGACCGCGGATTCGGGACTGCCAGCCCAGGTAGTACGGGCTGGCAGCCCCGATGGTCGATGGACCGGGTCGCGTCCTGCGCGGCTGCTATTTCGACGTCGCCTTCAGGTCGAAGTCGATGTATTCCGCCGCGTCCTCGGGATTCGCGAACATGATCGTCCGGTCATCCTCGTGGATCATGCGTCCGTAGTGCGTCGACATGTTCTCCTCGAACTCGGCAGCGTCGAACCAGCCCTCTTCCTCGCCGGCCGCGTCGTCCATGTCGGCGTAGACCAGGTCCATCCGGTTCTTCGCGTCGATCCTGATCATCGAGGGCAGCGGCGTCACCGTGACGTTGTCCAGCTTCCCCAGCACCTGCGCGATCAGGGCGCCGACCTGGTTGTTCATCAGCGTGAAGCCGCACTTGTTCGAGGACGTGTTGTTGGACTTGTACGGGCTCTCGCTCGTCTTGAACGAGGTCATTGGTTCAGCTCCTTCGGTACCTGCAGACCAAGATCGGACACGATTCCGCTGAAGCGAGCCTTCGCTCGGTCGAGACCGTCCTCGAACCGTGGCGGCTTGAAGTCAGGCTGCGACCACAGCGGCTGCAGCGCCCGTGCGGCCTCGAGGGCCTGCGGCACCCACTTGGAGAGCCAGCCCTGCATGATCTCCTTGTTGTGCTCGGCGAACTCCTTGTCGCTCGCCCGCGGCTCGAACATCGCGATCGTCATGCGAAGGTCGCGCTGCGAGTAGTCGTGCTCGCCGGCGCCGACGACCGTCGGTGTCACGAAGTCGCCGTTGCCGGCTGCGGCCTGCTGAACCAGGTTGCTGCGGAACAGCTCACCGACCAGCGGCTCGAACACGACGTTCGTTGCGAAGATCGACTCGCCCCAGTCGTTCTCGATGGCGGGCAGTGCCTCCACGAGCTTGCGGACGGGCTGCCAGGCATTGTCGGAGTTCCAGGTCTCGATGTGCGCGGCGCCGTCGAAGTCCTCGATCTCCTCGCTGAGCGTGAGGTTGTACAGCGCGAGGTCCTGCGCGAAGCGGATCTTGTGCATGCCGTTCGCGACGATGGCCGTGTTGTGCATGTTGGTCGGGCCGGACCGGTTGGCGTGGCTGAACACGTAGAGCCCGAGGATGTGCTCGATGTGCATCCAGGCGCCGACGTGATGCTCCACGAAGTGCACCCAGTTCGGGTTCCACTGGTCGAACGCCTTCGCCTCGCGGGCGAAGTCGATATTCGCGTTGAGCTGCCGGACGACGTTGGCGCCGTACCGGTAGAGCGTCATCTCCCATTCCTCGTTGGGATCGCGGAACTCGTGCCAGCCGTGCGCCGGCCAGTCGAGCCCCTTGCCGCCGCCGCCGGTGCCGGGGCCGCGCTCGGGCTCGGGCTTGTCCTGGCCCCATGCTTTGAGCTTCGTCCAGGTCAGGGGGTAGCCCACCTCACCGTTGGCGAAGCCGTAGATCCAACCCTGGCTGAGGTAGTGCCGCGGATCCGGCTGGACCTCGACGGTGACGTCCTCGTAGTGGGTCTGCTTGCGCTTCTGCGGTGTGTAGTAGTTGTACCGGCGCGCGGTCGAGTCCGGGAACTCCTTGGCACCGGCCTCGGCGTCGGTGAAATTGACTCTCGGTACGCTGCGTTCCTTCGCAGATGTCATGTCTTGCCCTCACCTTGGTTTCGGCCGATGTGCACCATCGGACTCGGGGCGATGAAGTCAGCCGCGCTGATGTCTGGAGCCGTTCCTCCTTTAGTCGCCGGACTCACCGGTCGTGGTGAACTTGTCGTAGTAGATGCGCGCCTCGTCCACCCCTAAACGGGTCAGCGCGGCGATCGCCGCGTCGACCATCGGAGGCGGCCCGCACACGTAGCCGTGGGAGCGCTTGAGGTCGGACTCGTGCTGCTCCATGACGTCGGTGATCAGCCCGACCTCGCCGTCCCAGTCGTCGTCATCGCCCGGCTCGGACAGCGCCGGGATGTAGCGGAACCCCGGCAACGTGTTCTCCAGCTCTCGTAGCTCCTTCTCGAAGCACAGGTCGCGCCGCTGGCGCGCCCCGTAGTACAAGGTGGCCTTGCGCTCGATCCCCCGCTCGGACATCGACCGGAGCAGGCACAGGATCGGTGCCATCCCGGCGCCGCCGCCGACGAACATCAGGTCCGTCTCGTGGCTCTCGCGGAGTGTGAACACGCCATACGGGCCGGTCACGTCCAGCCGGTCGCCCTCCTTGACCTTGGTGTCGAGGAAGTGCGAGAACAGCCCGTCCGGATAGATCTTGATCACGAACTCGAGCGTGCCGTCCTCCCGGCTGGACGTGTTCGCCATCGAGAACGAACGGGTCTCCTCAGTGTCCGGAATCTTGAAGTCCAGGTACTGCCCGGGAAAGAACTTGATCTCCTTCGGCTCGACGAGGCGGAGCACCAGGTGGCGCATGTCGTGGGTCACCGGCTCGTTGGACACGACCTCGGCGACTGCTTCCTCGATCGGCAGCCCCGACCGGATCAGGTCCTCGTCGTAGTGCAGCAGCTCGATCGTCGTGTCCTCGTACGCGTGCGCCCTGCACAACAGGGTGAAGCCTTCCTCCCTCTCGTAGTCGGGCAACGCGAACGTCGAGTACTTGTCGAGCTCGGGATCCTCGCCGTCCAGCACGAACGACTTGCAGGAGGCGCACTGGCCCTCCTTGCATCCGTGCATGAGCATGACGCCCTGCTCGAACGCGGCGCGCAAGATCGTCTGGTCCTCATCGACCTCGATCTCGATGCCCACCGGTTCGAACCGGACGACGTGCTTATCGGCCATGTCTCCCTCGCCGGTTTGCACAGCGAACGGGGGCCCGAGGACCTACCTCGGGCCCCCTTTCGCGGTGTCTGACTTACTTGTCGGCTGGTGCCGGCCGTCCGGCCGGACCCTGCTTGATGTAGTCGGCGTGGAACGCCTTGCGCTCGTCGTCCGACATCTCGTTGAGGATCACGTTCGGGCTCAACAGCGGGCCCATCCGACGCAGGTGATCCGTGGTCCACATCTTCTTGGGATCCAGGTTCAGCGACGGCTGAGCGGTCATGGTCTTGCCGTCGTCGCGGACATAGCCCATGTCCTCGACGACATCCGCCCAGTTCCAGCCGTGGTAGAGCGTCTCCCACTCGCGCTTACCGGTCAGCCGGCCCATGTTCGGGGTCTCCCGGCCCTCGTAGGTCGGCCGGAACGCGGTCGTGTCGGTCCACGCACACATCTCGTGGCAGTACGTCCGCCACTGCCCGTCGACCTTGTCCATCACCATGTCCTCGCGGACCAGGCACGGGACCATGCAGACCCAGCAACGGTGCGGGTACACGTAGTCGACGGCCTCGGCCACGATCGGGTGGTGTCCGTTCGGCGTGGACAGGCGGTTGTAGTTCTCCCACCACTTGCCGTACCGGTCGTACCAGCCCGGGTACTTGAACTCGAACCACTCGAAGTCCTCGTCGGTCATCGAGTCGATCCGCCAGTAGTTGGCGAGCCAGCCCGTGGCGAAGAACTGCGCGACCTCGTGGACGTAGCCCTTGTTCCAGATCTGGTTCCAGGCTTCTTCGATGAGGTCGTGCGGGATCACCAGGCCGTACTTCTCGAGCGGTACCAGGTAGCTGCGGTAGTAGTCGTCGTAGATCCACCGCCGCCACATCTCGGCGTAGCTCTCGCGCTCCTTGCGACGGTCCTTCGTGCCGTACTCGATGAAGGTTCCGATCGCGGCGTCGACCACGCGGTGGTTGTTCCACCACGCGTAACGCAGGTCGCGCTCGAGCAGCTGATGGTTGCTCTCGTCGGACAGAGCCATCAGCAGCGTGGCGTAACCGTTGCTGATGTGCCGCGACTCGTCGGACTGCACCGAGTGGAACACCGTCGGCAACAGGTAGTCACCGTTGGCGGCCGCCTCGGCGGGCATCGCGACGAACAGCGTGTTGGTGAACGCCGTCTCGGCAACGATCGTCAGGTAGATGCTCGCCGCGGTGATGGCGTCACCGGTGATGAAGCCCTCGGCGAACTGACGGCCGATGGTGCCGCAGTAGTCGTTCTGGAAGTTGCGCAGGCTGTTGATGAAGCCGGCCGGGTCGATGTAGTTGTTCATGTACAGGCGCTTGAGGTTCTGCTGGATCGTCGAGTGCCGGACCTCGTCGATCATCTGGATCGCCTGGCCGTTGTGCAGCTCAGGGTTCGGCACGTTACGGAACAACAAAGGCATCGCCCTGGCGGCGGAGATTTCCGGCAGCGGAATGATGCTCAGGAAGAGCTTCTGCCACTCCAGCCAGCGCTCCTGCACCTGACGGAACATGTTGCCGCGGATGGCCCCGTCGGACGCTCCGTAGACGCGGTGGTCCTTTTCCTCCTGCATGGGGAAGTAGGACCGCAGAACCTGCTTGAGCGGGTCCTTCTTCTGCGCCTTCTGGAACGTGTAATCAGTTCCATACTGAGCCACGGGCTCGTGGTAGAGCGGTTCCCAGGACAACTCCTGGATCTTCTGATGGGCCTTGGCCACACTCTGGCGACTCATAAGCACTCCTCACCCTTCGTTCGGGTCGGCTGAGACACCCTGCCCACAGCCTTGTCCTCCTTGAAGCACACCCCTTGGCGGCCGACACGGCGGTCTCAACATGAGACACCGCCCCTCGGCGCTAGGCTTACGGTCCCGGTACCACAGCGACGTGGGGGGTGTCCCCCAGCGAGTTTGGGGGTCTACACGGACCACCGGGGGTCCCGAGGAGGCAGCCGCGTGGACGGCGGGCGAGAGCCCATGAACGAGGCCAATAGCACCGCCAAAAGTCGGCGGCGCCCTCGAATCACGCCCGCTCGCGCCCGTGAGTTGTTCATGTCGGAGCACGTGGTCGACCTCATGTCGGAGCACGCGGTCGACCCCAACACGGTCCGGAAGAGCATCTCGGCATCCTGGGTCCGGTGCAAGGAGTGGCAGGTCTCGGTCGATCCGTTCGAGTTGCCGTACGAGCCCAACCTGGACAGGGAATCCCAGCTCGCGCACAGCGCCGCGGCGGTCCTGTCCGAGGCGCACGCCGGGTTGGCCAACGAGCCGGTGTCCATCATCCTCACCGACGCCGCGGGGATCGTCCTCGATCGCCGTACGGGCGACGCTGCGCTGCAGCACAAGCTCGATCAGGTCAGCCTGGCTCCCGGCTTCAGTTATGCCGAGCAGTTCGCCGGGACGAACGGCATCGGCACCGCCCTGGAAAGTCGGGGTCCGGCGGAGGTGTTCGGGCACGAGCACTACGTAGAGCACCTGGAGGAGCTGGCCTGCGCCGGGGCGCCGATCCGACACCCGGTCACCGGCAAGTTGCTCGGTGTCGTCGACCTGACCTGCTGGCGACGCGACGCCGACCCGAAGCTACTCGTCACGGCGACCAACCTCGCGAACCGGATCGAGGAGGCGATCCTTGAAGACGTCGGGCGTCGCGAGTTCGCCCTGCTGCGCCAGTATCTGGCCGCAACCCGGCGTAGCCTCAACCCGGCGCTGGCGATCAGCGACGACCTGGTGATGATGAACGACAGCGCACGTGACCTGATCGACTCGCGGGACCAAGAAGCACTGCTCGGCCAGGCCACCGAGGCTTTGGCTGCCGGCAAGGCCCGGGTCTTCTCGACCATTCTTCCCAGCGGTGCCACGGCGCAGGTGCATTGCCAGCCGAACGAGCCGGGGTTTGTCGGTGGCGTCGTTCAGGTGCAGTTGCTCGCACCCGAACCGGCGGCGTCACGAGGCCTGCCTGGCAGGACCGGGCACACACCGACCGGCACCGTCGGCATCAGCCCGCGATGGCTGAAGTGCTGCAACGACGTCGAGGCGCATTTCACCTCCGGCGAGTGGCTGGACCTCGTCGGTGAGGCCGGTGTCGGCAAGTTGGCGGTCGCCCGCGGAATGCACCTGGCGCACACTCCGGCCGCGCACCTGGGTGTCCTGGACGCCGACGACTGCCCAGCGGCGGCCAGCGGTTGGCTGGATGAGGTCGCCCGGGCACTCGCCGGCGAAACCGGGACGTTGATCCTGCGCCACATCGACCGCTTGCCCGCCACGGTCATGAGGTCGCTCAGTGCGGTGCTCGAGGCTTCGCTGGCCGCCGCCGGCACCCGCCCCTGGGTCGCTTGCACCCGCTGGAGCGGGGCCGTGGTCAGCCGCGAACTCGAGCGGTTGATCTGGTGCTTCGCCGGCTCGGTCGAGGTGCCGCCGTTGCGTCATCATGTCGAGGACGTCCCTGAGATCGTGGACCTCTCCCTCGCCCGACTGACAAAGCGAGGGAGCCTCGTCTGCTCCCCGGACGCGATGCGGGTGCTGATGCGCAATCGATGGCCGGGCAACGTCGAGGAGCTGCTCGGGACGCTGCGCAAGATCGTGACGCACCGGCGGACCGGCGTCATCGGACTGGCCGACCTTCCCGCAGACTGCCTCGCGATCACCCGGAGGCTGCTCAGCCCGCTGGAGTCCATTGAGTGTGACGCGATCGTCGAGGCCCTGATCAGCGCAGATGGTGACCGGGCCAAGGCAGCGCGCCACCTCGGCATGTCCAGGGCCACGATTTACCGCAAGGTCCGCGACTACGGCATCGCCGTACCGAAGCAGTCGGCGCGCTGATCAGCTCTCGCCGAAGGCGGCGGCCCGGATCTCTGCCAGGTGCTGCCGGATGTCCTCGGCATGCTGTCGGTTCCCTTCCGCGGCCGGCTGGATCCCCAACGCCAGCAGGAGCGCCACTGCTGGCGGCCCAGGGTCCCCGGCACTGCCAAGGATCGGATGCAGACCCTCGCTGGCCAGATGGTGAAACACCACGTTGACAATGGTCCAGGGATTGTAGGTCTCGCCCTGGGATTGATCGTGCTCGTCCATTAAGGCACCTCCTTGCCGGTTGGCGTGGTCACGCTAGAGCAGCGGCTCGAGAGCTATGCCCTCGAATGGAGAACCACGAACATTCCGCGCCGCGGGCACCTGCAAGACTGTCCCTCCCCAGGACGTGCGGAGGGTACCAATGGCGAACACCGCGAGGGACGCTGGTGACACGGCTCGCAAGGCCGCGGACAGCAAGTGGCTGGAGGTACTCGCCCGGGTCGGACTGGTCGCCTATGGCGTCGTGCACCTGCTAGTCGGGTGGATCGCACTGCAAGTCGCATGGGGTGGCAGCGGGGACAGCGCTGACCAGTCCGGCGCACTGCAAAACTTGGCCGAACAGCCGTACGGGCCGGCTCTGCTGTGGCTGATCGCCCTCGGTCTGGCCGCCCTGACGATCTGGCAGGCCAGCGAAGCCACCTGGGGATTCCAGGGCAGGGACGCGAAGAAGCGGGTACGGCGGCGGGTGACTGCCGGGGCCAAGGCAGTTGTCTACCTGCTGCTGGCGATCAGCGCGGCCCGATTCGCGATGGGCTCGGGCCAGTCCAGCTCCCAGTCACAACAAAGCACCACGTCCGGCGTCCTGGGCCTGCCCCTCGGCCGGGCTCTCGTCGTTGCCGCCGCCCTCATCGTGGTTGCAGTGGGTGTCGGACACGTGCGCAAGGCGTTCACCAAGAAGTTCCTCAAGGAGATCGACACGTCCGCCATGACGCCCGCCGCGCGGAAGACGATCACCCGGCTGGGCCAGGCGGGTTATGCGGGCAAGGGCGCCGCGCTGGCCGTGGTCGGTTTGCTGCTCGGCTACGCCGCCGTCACCTTCGACGCCGAAAAGGCCAGCGGCCTTGACGGAGCCATGCGGACGATCGCCGCGCAGCCGTTCGGGCGTTTCCTGCTCACCGCGGTCGCCCTCGGCTTTGTCGCGTTCGGGCTGTTCGCCTTCGCCCAGTCCCGCTACCGCCCCATGTGAGTCGTCACCCCAGTGTGACCGAGTGCTGACCCCGCGTGCTGCTGCCCTCTATGCTGGCCGTCGTTGTCTGAAACCATCGGGGGTCGGTCATGCTTGCACGCCGAGTCAGCCTGCTCTGGCTGGTGCTGGGGCTGGTGCTGACCGGATGCGGGAGCAACATCGCCGGTGCCGGGACGCTCGCCCGGACGGCGAACATGCCCGGAAGCAGCGACAGCCAGGGCGGGGCAGACAGCGACGCCGCAGCGGACTTCACCGCCGGCCTGCTCCCGGCCGGACAATTCGGCCCTGATGCCGTCGCTGACCCCCTGAGCGCGGCCGACCAGGTCGACAGCGACCCCAGGCAGCTGCCCGAGGGCACCGTCTTCTCGGATCCGGCGTGCGCGACAGCGTCGGAGCCGGCACCTCCCGACCCGGATGTCTACGCCGGTCAGAGCGTGGTGCTGGGCCTGCGCCGCCTCTACGTCCAGACCGTCCAATCCCCGTTCGAGGGAACGCCGCAGGATCCGAGGACATACGCTGGCGGCCTCGGACAGTGCCAGTCAGGGACGGTCACGCTGCCCAACGGGACGATCGTCAGCATCGCATTTTCGGCACTCGATGTCGGCGACCTGGGTGATCTGAGTGGGGGCCGCCGGATGGACAGCACCGCTGTCACGCCGGACGGCCAGAAATTCGTCACCACCATGCTGTCCGCCGATGTCGTGGACGGTGAACGGGTGGTCAGCCTCGGGATGCTGAGCCTGGTGCCGAATCAGCCGGTGGACGAGGTCGGCTTCCGTGAGCTGGTGGCGACGGCGTACGAGTATCAGCACGAAGCCCTGGGCTGAGCCCAGCGGCCTGCTGTCTCTGCGGCGGGGACCTGCGGGCGATACGGTCGGGGCAACGGCAAACCGATCACCGAGCGGCTGCGGAGGACGGATGGGCGGCGTCCAGGTCAGAGGCCCCATGCACGACCGGTACGACGACGTCCTCACGGCGCCCGCGATGGAACTGCTCGGCACTCTGCACCGCGAGTTCGACCCGCAGCGGCGTGATCTGCTGGCCCGGCGCGCGCAGCGCGATGCCGAGCTGGCCGCCGGCGGCACACTGGACTTCCTCGAGGACACCCGGCACATCCGGGACGACGACTCGTGGCAGGTGGCCGATCCGGCACCCGGCCTCATGGACCGGCGGGTCGAGATCACCGGCCCCACCGACGCCAAGATGACGATCAATGCGTTGAACTCCGGCGCCAAGGTCTGGCTCGCCGACCAAGAGGACGCGAACAGCCCGCTCTGGGAGAACGTCGTCGGCGGACCGCTCAACCTGCGCGACGCCATCACCCGCCGGATCGACTTCACCAGCGCCGACGGAAAGCAGTACGCGCTCAAGGACGACATGGAGCTGCCGACCATCGTCGTACGACCGCGTGGGTGGCACCTTCCGGAGAAGCACATCCTGGTGGACGGCGAGCCGATGTCCGGGAGCTTGGTCGATTTCGGGCTGTACCTCATCCACTGTGGACGGTTGCAGATCGACCGTGGGGCCGGTCCCTACTACTACCTGCCCAAGCTGGAAAGTCACCTCGAGGCGAGGCTCTGGAACGCCGTCTTCGTCCGCGCGCAAGAGATCGTTGGCATTCCGAGAGGGACGATCAGGGCGACCGTGCTGATCGAGACCTATCCAGCAGCATTCGAGATGGAGGAGATCCTCTACGAGCTGCGCGAACACTCGGCCGGACTCAACGCCGGCCGGTGGGACTACATGTTCAGCGTGATCAAGTGCTTCCGCACCCGCGGCAAGGAGTTCCTGCTTCCGGACCGCAATTCGGTGACCATGACCGTGCCGTTCATGCGCGCCTACACCGAACTGCTCGTCCGCACCTGTCACAAACGTGGCGCCCACGCCATCGGCGGGATGGCCGCGTTCATCCCGAGCCGGCGGGACTCCGAGGCGAACGCCGCCGTGCTGGCCAAGGTTCGCGAGGACAAGACGCGAGAGGCCGGCGACGGCTTCGACGGCTCCTGGGTCGCCCACCCCGACCTCGTCCCGGTGTGCCGGGAGGTGTTCGACGAGGTGCTCGGCGACCGCCCTGACCAGCGGGACAGGTTGCGCGAGGACGTGTCGGTGACCGCGACCCAATTGCTCGACGTCGCCGCGACGCCAGGCGAGGTCACCGAGACAGGGCTGCGCAACAACGTGAGCGTCGGCATCCAGTACCTCGAGTCGTGGCTGCGCGGATCGGGCGCGGTGGGCATCAACAGCCTGATGGAGGACGCCGCCACCGCGGAGATCTCCCGCAGCCAGGTCTGGCAGTGGATCTACAACCAGATTGTCCTGGCCGATGGACAACAGGTGACGCGCGAGCTGGTCGAGCAGATCATCGACGAGGAGATGGCAACCATCCGGTCCACCCGCGGCGAGCAGGCCTTCGTCGGCGGCCGCTGGGACGACGCGCGGTCGACATTTGCCGAGATGGCACTGTCCGAGGAGTACGCCGACTTTCTGACCCTGCCGGCGTACGCCCGCATGCCGTGACAGGGGAACGATGATGATCCTTACGTCCGTAGCGGACGCAACACGGAAGGCTTGGCGGCCGGGATGACCAGCACGCACGGGACGACCAAGACAGCCGGACCCGAGGTCGGTCCCACGCCGCCGGAGCAGACCGCGGCCACCGGCCAGAATGGTGACGGGCCGCAGATCCAGGCGGTACGCCGACGCGTCCGCGACCTGCTCCCAGCCGAGGTGGTGGTCACCGACCACGCGCGGCTGCGCACCTACGAGTGCGACGGGCTCGCGAACTACCGGGTCACCCCGGCGCTGGTCGTGTTGGCCGACTCCGTCGACCAAGTCGCCACCGTGATCCGGATCTGCGCGGAGGAGCGGGTCCCCTTCGTCGCCCGCGGATCCGGCACCGGCCTGTCGGGGGGTGCGCTCCCCCGCGCCGACGGCGTACTGATCGTGATGTCCCGGATGCGAGCGATCCGGGAGGTCGCACCGGAGGACCAGCGAGCCGTGGTCGAGCCGGGTGTCGTCAACCTCGACGTGACCAAGGCGGCGGCACCACATGGCTACTACTACGCCCCCGACCCGTCCAGCCAGCAGATCTGCTCGATCGGGGGCAACCTCGCGGAGAACTCCGGCGGGGCGCACTGCCTCAAGTACGGCTTCACCGCCAACCACGTCACCGGCGCCGAGTTCGTCGCGCCGGACGGATCGGTGGTCCAGCTCGGCGGCCGGGCACCGGACGCCCCCGGCTACGACCTGCTCGGGACCGTCATCGGGTCCGAGGGCACGCTGGGCATCGCGACGGCAGTCACCGTCCGGCTGACCCGCAAGCCCGAGGACGTGGTGACGGTGCTGGCCGGCTTCGAGTCCACCGACGACGCAGGAGCGGCCACGTCGGCCATCATCGGCGCTGGCGTCGTACCGGCAGCGATCGAGATGATGGACGCGCTCGCGATCGAGGCGGCAGAGGCGGCCGTGCACTGCAGCTATCCCGACGGTGCGGGCGCCGTCCTCGTCGTCGAGCTGGACGGTCCCACGGACGAGGTCCGACAGGAGTTCGACGAGGTCGAGCGGCACTGCCGGGAACACGGCGCATTCGCGTTCCGGGTGGCCATGGACGACGTAGAACGCGCGCTGATCTGGCGGGGGCGCAAGTCCGCGTTCGCCGCTGTCGGCCGGATCAGCCCCGACTACATCGTCCAGGACGGCGTCATTCCGCGAACCGCGCTTCCGAAGGTGCTCCGGGCCATCGCCGAGCTGTCCTCGTCGTCGGGTGTGCGGGTCGCCAACGTGTTCCACGCGGGGGACGGAAACCTGCACCCGCTCGTGCTCTTCGACGATTCCCGAGCGGGTCAGGGCGAGGCGGCGGAGGAGGTCAGCGGCAAGATTCTCGACCTGTGCATCGAGGCCGGCGGGTCGATCACCGGGGAGCACGGCGTCGGCGTGGACAAGTCGGCGTACATGCCGCGGATGTTCACCGACGACGATCTCGACACCATGCAGATGGTCCGCTGCGCCTTTGACCCCGACAACATCGCGAACCCCGGCAAGATCTTCCCGACCCCGCGGCTGTGCGGTGAGGTCCCGGGCCGGCACAGGGGCGAGCATCCGCTGGCCAAGTCCGGGGTCGCGGAGATCTTCTGATGGCCGTGGACGCTGGGACCACTGCCGTGACGTCGCTGGCGGCGGCGTGCGACGACGTGCGGGAGGCGACCGACGCCGACGCGGTCGACGCCGTGCAGCCCGGCTTCGTGGTTCGGCCGGGATCGACCGAAGAGACGACCGGTGTGCTGCGGGTCGCCGCCGAACGCGGGCTCGCCGTGGTGGCTCGCGGTGCCGGAACGAAACTGACCTGGGGTACCCCGCCCGAGCGCGTGGGCCTGATGCTGGACCTGACCCGGATGGCCGCCGTGCTGGATCACGCCGCCGGCGACCTGGTCGCGGTCGCGCAGGCCGGCTGCCCGATCGCCCACCTGCAGCGGACGCTCGCCGCGTCGGGACAGCGACTGGCCATCGACGAGACGCTGCCGGGGTCGACGCTGGGCGGTGGCATCGCGACGAACAGCAGCGGTCCCCGCCGGATGCTGAACGGCACGTTTCGCGACCTGATGATCGGTACGACGGTCGTCCGCGCTGACGGCGTGATCGCGAAGTCCGGCGGGCGGGTCGTCAAGAACGTCGCCGGCTACGACCTCGGCAAGCTGATGACGGGCTCGTTCGGCACCCTCGGCGTCGTCACCGATGCCGTCTTCCGCCTGCATCCCCTGCCGGCCGCGAGCGGCGTCCTCAGCGCGGACATCCGCGACAGCGGGATCCTCGCGGCGATGGTCCGGGCCATCGTGCACTCCGACGTCGTTCCGACGGCCGTCGAGGTTGACTGGTCGGCTGCCGGCGGCCGGATCGCCGTACTGCTCGAAGGAACCGAGGCCGGCGTGGCGGGTCGTACGGCGGCGGCTCGCGAGCTGCTTGCCCGAGCCGGCCCAGCTGAGGTCGACGTCGACGTGCTCGAGCAGTTGCCGCGGTGGTGGGGGCGGTATCCAGACGGGGTGCTGTTGAAGCTCAGCTGCGCCCTGTCCGGTGTGGAACGCGTCCTGCGGGAGGCGGCTGCGCTCGGCGTGGCTGTGCGCGGGTCGGCCGGGGTCGGCGTCCTGTACGGCGGGATTCCGGTCGACGCGGACGTTACCGGCGCGGTGACCGCGCTGCGCGCCACCTGCACGGCGTCCGGTGGCAGTCTTGTCGTCCTGGACGCGCCCGCCGCTGTGAAGTCCACAGTGGACGTTTGGGGACCGGTGTCAGCGCTGGAGCTCATGCGAGCGGTCAAACGGCAGTTCGATCCGCATCGCCTGTTGGCCCCCGGCCGCTTCGTGGGAGGCATCTGATGACCGACCTGTCCCTCCCCGCGTTCGACGAACACCACCCGCCCAGCGCCGCGCTGATCGGTGACTGCGTGCACTGCGGGTTCTGCCTGCCAACCTGCCCGACGTACGTGCTGTGGGGCGAGGAGATGGACTCCCCTCGCGGGCGGATCCACCTGATGAAACAGGGCGTGGAGGGCGAGCCGCTCACCGACTCCATGGTCGGGCACTTCGACGCGTGCCTGGGTTGCATGGCTTGCGTGACCGCGTGCCCGTCGGGCGTCCAGTACGACCGGCTGATCGAGACGACTCGCGCGCAGGTCGAGCGACGGCACGAGCGGACCCGCCGTGACCGGGCCCTGCGCGGTGCGATCTTTGCGCTGTTCCCGTACCCGAAGCGGTTGCGGGCACTGCGCGGCCCATTGCGGGTGTGGCAGCGGATCGGCGGCGACCGGCTGCTTCGGCGTACCGGTGTGTTGGAGCGGTTCTCGCCCAGATTGGCGGCGATGGAGCGGCTGGCTCCGCGGCTGGACAAAGCCGACCGGCTGCCGGAGCGGCTGGCTGCCGTCGGTGCTCGGCGGGCGGTCGTCGGAATGCTGACCGGGTGCGTGCAGCGGGAGTTCTTTCCTGCGGTCAACGCGGCCACCGCGCGGGTCCTCGCGGCGGAGGGCTGCGACGTCGTTCTCCCAGCGTCGCAAGGCTGTTGTGGAGCGCTGAGTGTCCACAATGGACGCGAACCGGAGGCGTTGCGGTTCGCCCGCGCCCTGATCGACTCCTTTGCTGACGCAGGTGTCGAGTGGATCGTCGTCAACGCCGCCGGCTGCGGATCGTCGATGAAGGAGTACGCCGAACTGCTACGCGATGACCCGGCGTACGCCGATCGGGCAGCGGCGTTCGCCGCGAAGGTGCGCGATGTTTCGGAGATCCTGGTGGAACTCGGGCCGGTGGCGCTACGGCACCCGCTGCCGGTCACGGCGGCGTACCACGACGCCTGCCACCTCGCCCACGCGCAGGGTGTGCGGGCACAGCCGCGCGAGCTGCTGCGCGGGATTCCGGGGCTGGAACTCCGGGAGATCGCCGACCCGGAGATCTGCTGCGGCTCGGCGGGTATCTATAACGTGCTGTTTCCCGAGCCGGCGCGGGAACTCGGTGACCGCAAGGCGGCGAATGTGCTCGCCACCGGTGCCGACCTGCTCGTCACTGCCAACCCCGGCTGCCTGATGCAGGTCGCCGCGTCGGTCGAACGCGCGGGCGGGTCGATCGTGCTCGCGCACACCGTCGAGGTCCTGGACGCCTCGATCCGCGGCCTGCCGGTCAGTGCCTTGCGTCCGTAAAGCTGAGCGCCATACCAGCCGATCGCACGGACACAACGGCGCAGCGGCAGACTCCACGGTGTGCCGACGCTCCTCGTCCCTGCTGGCGGCGGCCCCGTCCAGCGGCTGGGGTCCGACGGCACCCCGACCGGAGAACCCACGACGGTAGCCGCCGCCCTGACCGCAGAATCCCCGGATGCCCGGTGGGTTTGGGCCGCCACCGCGGAGTGCTATCCGCCGCTGCTGGCTGCCGGCGGTCGGATCGCGCGCTGTCACGACCTCGCACTCACCGAGGCCCTTCTGCTCGGACACGAAGGTCGGTGGGGCGAACCGCGGTCGGTCGCCGCCGCCTGGTCGCGCCTGCACGGTCTGCCCGTTCCCATCGACATCGATCAGGGTGAATCGAGCGCCGAGCCGACGCTGTTCGAGCCCGTTCGGTCCGCCCTTCCGGCCGGCGTCGACCCGATGGCAGCCGTTGCGGAGGTGTACGCCGACCAGCTCCGGCGGATCGCCGCTACGGACTGCCCGGTCCGGTTCGGGCTGCTGGTCGCCGCCGAGTCCGCGGGTGCGCTGGCGGCAGTCGAGATGACCACGACCGGGCTGCCGTGGAGTGCCGACGTTCACCGGGAAACGCTCAGTTCGCTGCTCGGGGTGCGGACGCCCGCCGGTGTCCGGCCCACCCGACTGGCGGAGCTTGCCGCCCAGGTCGACGCGGCTTTCGACGGACGGCGGACGAACCCGGACTCTCCGGCCGACCTGATGGCCGCGTTCTCCGCAGCTGGCCGGCCGATCGAGTCCACGCGAAGCTGGGTGCTGCGCGCTGTCGATCACCCCGCCGTCGAGCCGCTGCTGGCCTACAAGAAACTGGCCCGGATCCTCGCCGCGAACGGATGGGCCTGGCAGGAACGCTGGGTTCGCGACGGCCGGTTCCGGCCGGACTATGTTCCTGGCGGTGTCGTCTCGGGGCGGTGGGCGACCCGTGGTGGCGGTGGGCTGCAGATCCCCAAGGTGTTGCGGGGGGCGGTGCGCGCCGACGCCGGTCATGTCCTCGTCGTCGCCGACGCCGGTCAGCTGGAACCTCGCCTGCTCGCGGCGCTGTCAGCGGATTCCGCGATGGCCGCCGCCGCTCAGGCTGAGGACATGTACGCCGCGATCGCCGTCCGCTCCTTTGGCGGTGACCGCGCTCGCGCCAAGGTCGGGCTGCTCGGTGCCATGTACGGCCAGGTCGGTGGTCAGGCAGCGGCACCGCTGAGCGTGCTGCGGCAGCAGTATCCAGTGGCGCTGCACCTGCTGGAGGAGGCTGCGCGCCTCGGAGAACGCGGCGGTCTGGTGCGCTCGCACCTGGGTCGGACGTGTCCCCCGGTACGGGACGACTGGAGCAGCACCGGTCCGGCAGCTCGCGCCCGCGGCCGGTTCACCCGGAACTTCGTCGTACAGGCCACGGCTGCGGAGTGGGCACTGACTTGGTTGGCGATCGTGCGGTCACTACTGTCCACAGTGGACGGTGCTGAGCTCGTCTTCTTCGTCCACGACGAGCTGGTTGTGCACGCGCCGGCCGACGTGTCCGAGACCGTCACGAGCATCCTGTACGACGGCGCCCGTGAGGCCGGACGTCTGCTGTTCGGCGACACGCCGGTGCGTTTCCCGCTCGACGTCTCGGCGGTGGGCTGCTACGCCGACGCCGGCTGACCGGCTACCAACCCTGATCGGTCGGACGGACGAGGATCTCGTTCACCGCAACGTGATCCGGCTGGGTGGCCGCGTAGACGATGGCGGCGGCGATGTCGCCTGACTGGAGCTGTCGCATCTCGGCGGCTCGCGTGTTCGCCGACTCTTTGGCTTTCGCATTGGTGATGTGGTCGCGCAGTTCGGTCGCGACCATGCCCGGCTCGATCAGGACCACCCGCACCCCGCGCTCGGTGACCTCCTGCCGCAGCGACTCGCTGAACGCGTTGACGGCGAACTTCGAGGCGTTGTAGACCCCGGCACCTTTGGAGGGGACCCGGCCGGCGACCGAGGAGACCTGGATGACCTGGCCGCCGCTCTCCAGGAGATGCGGCAAGGCAGCGTGAGTCATGAACATCAACCCCAGCACGTTCGTCTCGACCATGCGGATCCAATCCGTGGTGTCCGCGCCCTCGATCGCACCGAGCAGCATGACGCCGGCATTGTTCACTAGGATGTCCAAGCCGCCGAGTTCGTCCACAGTGGACTGTACGGCGGTGCGGCAGGCCTGCTCGTCGGTCACGTCAAGTTCCAGGACGACCACTGATGTCCCTTGCTCGTCGAGTTTGGTCCGCAGCGCATGCAATCGATCGGTGCGGCGCGCCGCTATCGCCACGGCCGCCCCTTCGGCAGCCAACGCCATCGCGGTGGCCTCACCGATTCCCGACGACGCGCCGGTCACCAGGGCCACCTTGCCATCCAGCCGTCCGGCCACTGCTCTCTCCCTTGCCTCAGGTGTCCACACCAACGCTTCCCACGCAGCGAGCGCCGATGTAGTAATCATCCTGTGCCGGGCAGCGACCTAGAGGAGCGGGTGCGCGCCGCCATGTTCGCTCACCTTGGCGGCCTTGCAGCCGGCCATCCGGACGGGCTGCACTCTGTCGACATCAATCGGTTCGAGGTCGACGGGATGCCGGTCCGGCTCGTCGTGCAGCCGGGCATCCGTAAGCCGCGCTTCCTTGACGCCGCGCTGACGATCCGCACGACGTATACCCAGCCGGGACAACTGCCGCCGTACGAGGACGCTTTGGGCAGGGACGGGTTCATCCGGTACAAGTACCGGGGCCTTGACCCGCTGCATCCCGACAACCGCGCCCTGCGCCAGGCGATGCAGCGGGAACTCCCCCTGGCCTACTTCGTTGGGATCGCACCCGGCATCTATCACCCGCAGTTCCCGGTGTTCATCATCGGCGAGGACCGCGCGTCCCATGAGTTCGTCGTCGCGATGGACGAGACTCAGCGACTGATAGGCGTCGAGCCGGCCGGAACCTCGACGGATGCTCGTCGCGGCTACGTGGAGCGACTCACCAGGCAGCGACTTCACCAACCGGTCTTCCGCGCCCGGGTGCTCCGCGCCTACCGCACGCAGTGCTCGATGTGCCAGCTCAGGCACGCGGACCTGCTGGATGCGGCACATATCCTTCCGGACGGTCACCCGCGAGGGCTTCCTGTCGTGCCGAACGGGCTGGCAATGTGCAAGATCCACCACGCGGCCTACGACCGGAACATCCTCGGCGTCCGGCCTGACCTTCGGGTGGAGGTCCGCGCCGACATCCTGCGCGAGATCGACGGCCCGATGCTGCGACATGGCCTGCAAGAGATGAACGGCCGGACACTCACGATCCCGTCCGCCCGCTCATCCCGCCCGGATCCGGCATCCCTCGACGAGCGGTATGAGCTTTTCCGCCTGGCCGGCTGAGTCCGACGTCCCCGCCGCGCGGGAGAGCGGCGTAACGGCAGACATCCCAGGCTCAGAAAAGGCCCGCTGTGTCTGCCGTTGCCGCCATCGGCGACACTGGGCCGCCGTCAAGGAGCTATGTCGCCGCCTGCCCCCGTGCCCGCTCAAGCAGCTCCTTGATGAATGCGCTCTTGGCTTCGACGTACGCAGACCGGTCGACTGCCAACAGGGGTGCAAGACCGTGTTTGAGCGCGGCGTACCGCGCCGCCTCATCGGGATTCGCACGCAGATAGTCGCGCAGGTCGACGTGATCGCAGTGGGCTGTAGTGCCCGCTACGACGATGTACAGATGGTGATAGCACCCGTCGGCTGGCGGATCGAACGCGTCGCGTCCGGCGATTCCCAGATCACCTCTGTGCCGCCAGCCGGCTCCTGTCAGAGCGACCGTCGCCGCTCGGACCTCGCGGTGGCGCGGCACGACGACGTCGACATCGACGATGGGCTTCGCATCCAGCCCGGGCACAGCTGTACTCCCGACGTGTTCCACAGTGTGATCGATGCCGCGCAGCGCTGCGTCCACGCGCCCGCGGAGCTCCTCGAACTCGACCGGCCACATCGGGTCGTAGGCGACGACGACTGCAGGCACCTCCACGAGTCGTCATCCTTGTCCAGCTCCCTGGTTCTTCGCAGGCCTTGGGGGCACCTCCAACCGATATGCCCGACGGGCGTTCTCGTGCCCGATCAGCCGAGCCACGCGGGCGGCGTCGGCCGACGACCAGTCCCCAGCGCGAACCCCACCGGTGAGGAAGTCGTTGAGGCCGCGGCGGAACAGCGATGCGCTCAGGTGGTACAGCTCGGGCAGCCCGAACGCGTCGGAGGAGAACAGGAACTTCCCGAACGGCGCCAGCTCCAGGGTCTCGGCGATCACCTGCCCGGCTGCCCGCCCGACATTGTGCGTGGCAAGTCCCACGTCGACGTACACGTGCGGGAAGACCTGCGCGAGGTACCCCGCATGCCGGTGGAACGGGTAGTTGTGCAGCAGCATGACCGGAACCCCAAGCGGTTCGGTGGCTCTGAGCAACCCGGTGAGCAGCAACGGATCGCAGCGATGCAGATCGACGTCGGAGTCGCCCAGCCCGACGTGGAACTGCAGCGGCAGTCCCCGGCCCAGCCCCTCCCAGACCAGGAACCGGGTCAGCACCTCGTCGGCGCAGCGCACCGGCCCGCCCGCGTCAACCGAGGCCAGCCACCCCTCCACAGCGGCCACCACGTCGGCAGCGCTCGGTCGATCTGGAGCGAGGTCGAGTCCCACCCGGTACGCCGCGATCGACTTCACCGCGACGGCGTCCCGTGTCCGCTCCCAGAGCAGCCGGCGTACCTCGTCCGCGAACCCCGTCGCCGTTGCGCCCGCCAGCACCGCCTCCTCGGCCAGGCGCTCCAGCCGGACAATCTCGTACGCCGTCGTACCGGTCAGGCCGGCCAGCTCAGCCGGGCTCGTGATCGGCTCAGGCTCGAACCCGCTGTCGACGAGATAGGCAGTCGTGCCGGTCCTTCCGAGCAACCGCCGGGTCACCTCGTCGACACCCAGCTCGGCTCGTCGAGCGAGGTAGTCCTCCGGCGAGCTGTGCGCAGGCAGGTCGAGCACCGGGGCGCACCAGCGGCGTACGGCGAACCCGATCTGGGAGTCGAAGACTCCGGCGCCCGCTCCTGCCTCGGTCAGCATCGCCTCGAACGACGGCCGGTCGAGGGCGCGGCGGACGACCCCGTGGCAGTGGTGGTCAACAAGGTCGACACCGTCGACGAAGTCGACGGAGGGCGAAGGCACGGTCGCGACGATAACCGCCCGGGGTCGACGGGACCGACCGTGATCGCCGAGACTTACCCGATGCTGAACTCACAGGAGCGCAAACGCCGGGCCGCGCAGGCGCACAGCTCGGCCGAGACGCTGACGAGTCACGACATCGTCGGCGTCGCTGTGACGTGGGTGGACAACAGCGGGATCGCCCGGGTCAAGTCAGTTCCGCTGGCGAAGCTGGAGCACGCCGCGGCCTGGGGCATCGGGGCCACCCCCGCGTTCGACGCCTTCTTGATCGACGACTCGATCATGTCCGGTCGGTACGCCGGCAGCCCGGTCGGCGATCTGCGGCTGCACCCGGACCTGAGCAGACTGACGTTGCTGGCCGCCCAGCCCGGTTGGGCGTGGGCGCCGGCCGACCGCTACACGCAGGACGGCGACGTCCATCCGCAATGCGCACGCACGCTCGCCCGCACGATGGCCGAGCGGTTGCGGTCCAAGGGGCTCGAGGCGGCCATGGCGTTCGAGGTCGAGTGGACCGTCGGCCGGGCCGGCACCGACGCTTTCGAACCGGCCTGCTCCGGGCCGGCGTACGGCATGACCCGCCTCGTCGAGCTGTCCGACTACTCCCGGGACGTCCTGATCGCCCTGGCCGCCGAGGGGGTCGTCGTGGACCAGTTCCACCCCGAGTACGGCGCCGGCCAGCTGGAGGTCTCGGTCGCGGCGGAGGATCCGGTGTCGGCGGCGGACACGTCTGTGCTGGTGCGCGAGACCATCCGGGCGGTCGGCATGTCGCACGGCCTGCGCACGTCGTTCTCCCCCAAGGTCTTGACTGAAGGCGTCGGCAACGGCGGACACGTGCACGTCAGCCTGCGTCGCGACGGCTCCTCCGTCATGAGCGGTGGTGAGGGGCAGTTCGGATTGACCGACGAGGCGTCGTCGTTCACCGCCGGGGTGCTGGCACGGCTGCCCGCACTGCTGGCCGTCGGCTGCCCGACGACCGCCAGTTACCTGCGACTGATCCCGTCGCACTGGGCCGGTGCGTTCGTATGCTGGGGGCGGGAGAACCGGGAGGCCGCCGTACGCCTCGTCACCGGGGCGGTAGGCAGCGACTCTTGGGCGGCCAACGTCGAGGTCAAGTGCTTCGACACGGCGGCCAACCCGTATCTGGTGGTGGCCGGTGTGCTGGCGGCCGGGTTGGCCGGGATCGAGGAGGGCGCCGAGTTGCCGGCGCCCGTCGATGTCAACCCGGCGTCGCTGGACGAGACCACCCGCGCCAGGCGCGGCATCGCCGCCCTGCCGAGCAGCCTGAGCGAGGCGGCCGACCGATTCGAGGCCGACCCCGTCCTCACCGCGGCGTTCGGCACGGAGCTGGCGGCCACAATCGTCGACGTGCGCCGCGCCGAGGTGGCGCTGACCGTCGACATGTCGCCCGAGGAGGTCGTCAGGCTGACTCGCTGGCGGCACTGATAAAAGATACTGCTGTATCGCTTTAGATACGCTAATATCCAAGGATGAACGTCACAGAGCCGGCTGCTGCCTTGGGTGGCCTGCTGTCGATCGGGATCCTTCGAGCGCTCTCCCGGCGATCCATACCGATGTCAGCTGCCCAAATCGTGCGCTCCAGTGATTACGGTACGGCGGCAGGGGTACGTCGCGCCCTGCAGCGGCTCACTACCGAAGGTCTCGTCAGTGCTGAGCAGCTAGGGGATCTCACGATGTACTCGCTCAACTACGACCACGTGCTCTATCGGGCCGTCGAGGCTTTGCTGGATGCCCGACAGGAACTCACCCGACGGTTGCGCGAAGAGATAAGGGGATGGGTCCAGGAGCCTGCCTTCGCCGGTCTCTACGGATCGGCAGCCCGCCTCGACGGCGACGCAGACAGCGACGTGGATCTGCTGCTCATCCGACCGCACCTGCGCGCCCCTGCCAAGCAGCGCTGGATCAAGCAGGTCCACAAGTTGCGCAAGTCCGTCCATGAGTGGACCGGTAACAACGCCGACATCACAGACCTGACCGCGGCTCAGTTGAAGAGTCGCACTCGTCACAACGCCGAACTCGCAGATGTGTGGCGCAACGACCTCGTGACGCTGGCCGGTGAGGCACCGAATGAGCTGGTGATTGCGGCACGATGACTCGGGGCGGCCGTCGAGGGACGTGTGGGAAGGCGCAGGGCCGGGAGCGGTTGCAGCAGGCCCGAGCGTTCTTGGAACTCGCGCGTTTAGGCGTCGACCAGCCCGACGCTCCGGCCCGGCGTCGCCTCGAGCAGGCAGCTGCGGCGAACGCCATTCTGGCCGCGATCGCGGCAAGCGATGCCATTTGCTGTTGCCTGTTGGGCACGCGGGCGCGCGGCCAAGACCATCGCGAAGCTATTGCTCTACTTGAGCTGGCGCGCCCGGGATCAGGGACTGCCAAGGCCAAGCAGCTACGTGCGCAAAGCCTTGGCCGCGCGTTGCGTGTGGCCCTCGATCTGAAGAATGAGGCGCCGTACGGATTCGACGTGATCGGCGTAGCCCAGGTGAGGAAGGCACTGCATGCGGCCGAAGCGTTGGTCAGTGCGGCCGAGGATGCGGTCCAGGAGCGCTGAGCGAGCCGCATTCCGCGCGTATTCTTTGCTGAAGGTCCCGCCGTCGAGGAGACGTCATGCCTGTGCAGCGCCTCAACCACGCAGTGCTCTATGTCCGTGACGTGGCCGCCAGCGTTGCCTTCTACGCCGATGCGCTCGGCTTCGCGCCGATCGACGGGATGGCCGAACTACGCGGGGCGGCGTTCCTCCGCGCCGGCGGATCGACGAACGACCACGACCTCGGCCTGTTCGAGGTCGGCCCAGCGGCGGCGCCGTCGCAGGCCGGTCGTGGCGCCGTAGGGCTCTACCACCTGGCCTGGGAGGTCGACACCCTCGCCGAGCTGGAGCGGATCGCCGGGCGCCTGCAGGGACTCGGGGCGTTGGCCGGCGCCACCGACCACGGCACCACCAAGGCGCTGTACGCCAAGGACCCCGACGGCATCGAGTTCGAGGTGTCCTGGCTGGTCCCGGCCGAACTGCTCAACCAGGAGATCCTTGACTCCCGCAGCCGGCTCGCCCCGTTGGACATCGCCGCGGAGAAGGACCGCTTCGGCGCCGATACCCGCGGTGGAGTCGGGATCAGCTCCCACGCGTAGACGAGCCGGCCGGGCGGCTAGTCCTCCGACTGGGGACGCCGGTGGTGTGGGGCCTTGCCGTGCGGCTGGCTGACCGGTTCCAGGTCCGGCGCGGCCGGAATCGCCATCGTCACCGGCGCATCTACGGTCACCGTGATCTCCTCACCGTGGTGGCTGGTCACCAACGCTTCACCGCCGGCCAGCACATACGCCGCTTCGGTCCGGCCGACCTCCACCCGCAGCGAGCGGCCACGGAAGAGCAGCCGGAAACTCAGCCGGGTCAGGCCCGGTGGCAGTCGGGGTGCGAACGTGAGCCGGCCATCGTGGTCGCGCATCCCGCCGAACCCGGCCACCGCGCACGTCCAGGCACCGGCCAGCGAGGCGATGTGCAGCCCGTGGCCGCTGTTGTGGTGCAGGTTGTGCAGGTCGCCCAGCGCCGCCTCGGCCCAGTAGTCGTAGGCAAGCTGCAGGTGTCCCACCTCGGCGGCGATGACGGCCTGCGTTGCGGCGGACAGGGACGAATCCCGGACCGTGCGTGCCTCGTAATAGGCGAAGTTACGAGCCTTTTCGTCCGGCCTGAAGGCGTCCCCCCGGAGGTGCATGGCAAGCACCAGATCGGCCTGCTTGATGACCTGCTTGCGGTAGATCTCGAAGTAGGGGTAGTGCAACAGCAACGGGTACGACGAGGGCGGTGTCCCCTCGAAGTCCCACTCCGCGTGGTGAGTGAACCCTTCCGACTGCGGGTGCACCCCGAGGCCTTCATCGAGCGGTGTCCATATCGCCTCGGCTGCCCGTCGCCACAGCGCGACCTCCTCGTCGGTCACGTCGAGACGCTCGGCGACCTCCGGCTGACGCTCGGCGGCCGCCGCGGCGGCACGCAGGTTGCGCTGGGCCATCAGATCGGTGAAGAGATTGTCATCGACGATCGCCGTGTACTCATCCGGGCCGGTCACTCCGGTGATCCGGAACCGGCCGTCGCCGTTGAAGTGCCCCAGCGACGCCCAGAGCCGGGCGGTTTCGACGAGCAGCTCGGCGCCGTACGCGGCATCGAAGACCTCGTCGCCGGTGGCGTTCAGGTACCGGACGGTGGCGTCGGCGATGTCGGCATTGATGTGGAAGGCGGCGGTGCCGGCCGGCCAGTATCCCGAGCATTCCTCGCCATGGATGGTTCGCCACGGGAACGCCGCTCCGGCCTGCCTGAGCACCCGCGCCCGTTCCCGCGCCATGTCGAGAATGGAGTGCCGCCATTGCAGCGCATCTCGGACGGCGTCCGGCGCGGTGTAGGTGAGCACCGGCAGGACGAAGGTCTCGCTGTCCCAGAACGTGTGCCCGTCGTAGCCCGGACCGGTCAGACCCTTGGCGGGGATGGGCTGCTGCTCGGCCCGTACGCCGGCCTGCAGCACGTGGAACATCGCGACCCGCACCGCCTGCTGCAGCTCCGGATCGCCGTCGATCTCGACGTCGGCGCTGCCCCAGTGCCCATCCAGGAACTCCCGCTGTTCCTGCGCGAGGATGTCCCAGCCGGCCAGTTTGGCCGTCGCCAGGCCGCCCTCCACCTGATCGCGCAGGGCCGACGCAGACCGCCGGCTCGACCAGCCGTAGGCGAGGAACTTCACCAGCCGCAACCGGCTTCCTTTGGGCAGCCGCGCGGCGATCGCGAGGCGGGCCAGGTCACCGGCTGCCTCCAGCGTGATGTCGACCTTCTCCGGTACGTCGTACGTGTGGTCCATGCCGGCGGCCATCCGCAGCCCGCTGCGTTCGGTTCGGTGCACGAGAACAGCACTGAGGCTCCGGCAGTCGGCCAGTTCGGCCCGCAGCGGCGACTTGAGGGCGGCCGCCGCTCGTGGGTCCGACGGCAAGCCGTCGCTCAGCGGATCGTTCGCCAGCAGGTCTGACTGCACCGCGACGTACAGGTCCGCGTCCAGCGCCTCAACCTCGTAGCAGATCGCGGCGATCGACCTGCGGGTGAACGACACCATCCGCTGGGAGGTCACTCGCACGGTGTGACCGTTCGGCGAGGTCCAATCGGTTCGGCGTACCAGCAGACCGGAGCGCAGGTCGAGAACCCGCTCGTGCGACAGGACGGTGCCGTAGTTGAGGTCGAGCGGGGAGTCGACGACGAGCAGCCGGATCAGCTTGCCGTCGGTGACGTTGACGACCGTCTGCCCCGACTCCGGGAAGCCGTAGCCGGCTTCGGCGTGCGGGAGTGGCCGCTCCTCGTAGAAGCCGTTGAGATAGGTGCCGGGGACAGAGCGCGGCTCGCCCTCGTCCAGGGTGCCGCGCATCCCGATGTGGCCGTTGGCGAGGGCGAAGACCGACTCGGTGACGGCGAGCGCGTCCCGGTTCAGCGACGTCTCGCGCAGCGCCCACGGTTCGACCGGGAACTCCGGCGCGTCACTCACCCGCCGCCCCTCACGGCCCTCGGGGGGTCCGAGACGCAGCCGCCTGCGCTCGGTCACGACCGCTCCAGCAGTTCGTCGAGGTCCTGTACGACGATGTCCGCGCCACGCTGCTTGAGCGCTGCGGCCTGCCCGACGCGGTCCACGCCGATCACATAGCCGAAGTTGCCGGCCCGCCCGGCGGCGACGCCCGCCAGCGCGTCCTCGAACACGGCGGCCTGCGCCGCCTCCACCCCCAATGCCCTGGCGCCGGCCAGGAACGTGTCAGGGGCCGGCTTGCCCTTGAGGCCATCCCTGGCGGCGACCACCCCGTCGATCCGGGCCGTGATCAGATCGGCGTACCCGGCGGCCGCGATGACCTGCTCTCCGTTGGCGCTGGCGGTGACGACTGCCGAGAGCAGCCCGGCATCCCTGGCCGCCCGGGCGTAGCGCACTGACCCCTCGTAGACGTCCACGCCGTGCTCGTCGATCTCCCGGAGCAACAGCTCGTTCTTGCGGTTGCCGACGCCGGCGACGGTGTCCGCGTCCGGCGGGTCGTCAGGGTCGCCCTCAGACAGCTGGATGTCCCGAGACGCCAGGAAGTCCCGTACGCCGTCACGCCGCGGTTTGCCGTCGACGTACTCGTTGTAGTCGGCGTCGGTGAATGGCTGGAAGCTGTCGGGGTCGCGCTGGCGCATGAAGTCGTCGAAGGTCCGCCGCCAGGCCGCCTGGTGCACCTTGGCGGTCTGGGTGAGCACCCCGTCGAGGTCGAACAGGCAGGCGCGGATGGTGTCCGGAAGCCCCAACATGGCGATCACGTTAGCCGCGCGCGGCCCATTCGCCGTGCAGAACCGCTGTGCGCAGGTGCAGTCAGGTTGTCAACTCGGGCCGCCCACCACGGATACCCTGGCTGTTGAGGAGGAGTGATGGCGGGACTGCTGGCCGACGCTGTGGTGACCTTGCATTTCGGGTTTCTGGTCTTCCTCGTGGTCGGCGGTTTCCTGGCTTGGCGCTGGCCACGGGTCCTCGTGGCGCACGTCGCGACGGTCGGGTGGGGAATCGCCATCGTCGCCTTCGAATGGCTGTGTCCATTGACGTATCTCGAGAACTGGTTCCGCGCAGCAGCGGGCCAGCCGGAGTTGGCCAACGGCTTCATCGACACCTACCTGACCGGGATCATCTATCCCGGCGACCGGATCACCGAGGTGCGCCTCGCTGTGGGGGTCGTCGTCGCGGTGTCCTGGGGCGGTCTGCTCGTCCGGTGGCTGCGGTCCCGGCGTACGGCCTCGATCGCCACCTGACTGGGTGAGGATCAACCCAGCTGCACGGAGCCGATCGGGCGCAGATCGCCCAACGCCAGCACGGTGAGGACGATCCCGTTGGGGCCCTCGGTGATGGCGGCCATCCGGCCACCGTCGACCGGGATCGCCCGGGACAGCCAGGCGTCGCGCGGGGACCACTGCCCCGCCGTACTCACCGATCCGTCCGAGCCGATCGAAACCGACCACAGCACGCTGCCGCGATCGGTGGCGACCGGAGTCACCGCGAGGCGCTGCTCCGGCAGGTACGTGAAAGCCCGGGAGTCAGCTTCCACGTCGGCCGAGGCAGTCGGCTCGACGACGAAGTCCAGGACGGACGGGCGCGCCAGATCCCGCAGGTCGAAGGTGGCGATCTTGGCACCGGTGATCTGCCCGGTCTCGGTCCCCTCCTGCCCCACGCCGAGGAGCAGCCCGTCTCCCAGCGGATGCAGGTACGCCGAGTATCCGGTCACCTTCAGCTCACCCAGCACCTTCGGAGCAGTCGGATCGGACAGGTCGACGGTGTACAGCGGATCGGTCTGCCGGAACGTGACAACCGTCGCCAGGTCACCGAGCCAGCGCACCGCGCGGATCTCCTCGCCTCGGCCCAAGCCGCCAACCGATCCGACAACGGTGAGTTCGTCGCCGTCCTCGGCCAGGACGGTCACTGCGCTGTCCGTGCCGGTCTCAACGGCTACGCCGTCGCGCGTGGTCGCCACCCGGAGGAAACCGTCCTCCGCGCTCAGCGCCCATCGGCCGAGCAACCAGCCGTCGACCGACCCCGAGGCGAGGTACGCCGTCTCCTCGGGGTCGCTGATGTCGAAGCCGTGCAGCTGGGTGGTCACCGGGGCGGCCTGCTGGCCGGGCAGCCACGAGGGGACCGAGTCCAGCGGCTGCGGGAAGCCCCAGCCGCCACGGGTCGTGGCCACGTACAGCCGATCGGGGGAGGCATAGACCATGTCGCCGTCGGCTGCCACGGCCACCGGCTCGAACATCGGCGCGTCCGCAGCCCCCAGGTCCAGCGTCAGGACGGTCAGTACGCCGACCCCGGCCTCCTCCTCCGGGTGGCTGACCTGGCCGCAGTCCAGCAGCGGGCCGCGCTGTACCACATCACCCGCGGCGTCGCGGACGACCCGCTGCGGCAACCAGGCCTGCGCCGGGGCGGCGTCGGCGATCGCACGGTTCTGGGCGATCGCGACCTCCTCGGAGCGGCCGGCAGAGGACACGAACGGCAGGTCGGGGCTGTCGCTCAGCACGATCCGGACGGCGCCGTCGTGCTCCCGGGCCGACAGGTAGCTGCCGTCGATCACATCTGTGCGCTGCACGGTCGGTCGGGTGGGGTCGGACAGGTCGACGAGGGTCAGGATGGCGCCGAGCCTGCCGCTCGGGTTGTCCCGGCTGCTGCCGAAGATCAACGCCCGGTCACCGACCAGCAGCAGCTCCTCGACATGTCCGGCGGCCAGCTGAAGGTCTCCGACAAGCCGCGGAGCGGTGGCGGAGACGTCGACCACGGAGAGCCGGTCGTTGCCGACTGCGACGACGCGGTTGCCGTCGGTCTTGACCAGGTCCGGCTCGTCGACGCCGACCTCCTGGACGTTGGTGCCGGTTGGCGCGGCCCCCGTCGCCTCCTCGACACCGGCTGTGGCGACATCAACAGGAACCGGTCCCGGGACACCCACCGGCCAACCCTGGAATCCGTACGGGCCAACGAAAGGCCGGGCGGAGTCGGCGAACCACTCGGCCAGCTGGTCGCAGTCCTCGAACGGCGTCAACGGTGCGGCGCTCGCCCGGTCCGAGCCGAGGCCGCCCGGGACGACGACGACGAGACCGAGCCCGAGGGCGGCGGCAATCCCCGCCCTGACCGCGAGTCGTCGGATGCTGCATGTTCGAGAGCGAGTCTGAGTGTGTGCGGACATCGGGCACCTCCACGGGGATCGTGGCGGTCTGACGCCCGGACGGCCGCGGCGGTTCCCTCAACCTCGATGTCGTTAACAGTGTGGTTTCAGTCAGACGCCGTCGGCGCGCAGCAAACGGCAGGTCTCGAAACCGTCGACATCCGGCAGCATCACGTCGAGCACCACGGCGTCGTAGCTCGCGGCCCGCACCATCCACAGGGCGTCGTCGCTCGTGGCGGCGACGTCGGCCACAACCCCTGCTCCTCGCAGCGCCCGGTGCATGGCGGCAGCCATCCGTACGTCGTCCTCGACGAGCAAAACTCGCATACCGGCAGGATGACCACACGAAGATGAAGGGAAGCTGAGAATTCGGCTCTAACGGCCGTCCCGTTGAGGCCTTGGCTCGGCATCACCGCGCAAGCCGAGGTACGCCGTACCGCGGGGTGACAGCCGATAGCCCACGTCCAGGCTCTCGGTCAGCCCGAGTTCCTTGAGCTTGCGGACATCGATCTTGAACGGCTGGGTCTCCCGGCCGAGCGATGCGGCGAGATCGGCGGCCCGCGTGCCCGGATGCTGCTGGATTGTCCTGAGCGTGACGGCGGTCCATGGGCCGTGCCTGCCGAACCGATCAAGGCGTTGCAGCCGCCGGTCGAGTTCGGCGATCTCCTGCGCCGTCAGTGCCGCGCTGTGCCGCAGCGCTATTCGCGGGTCGGGGCCGGTCAGCCGCAACCGAACCCGCCAGAGCGGCCGGTCCTGTCGGCAGGGGAATCGTTCGAGCACCGCCGTTCGGGACACCTCGCCCGCCCGCACCGCGTCCTCGTCGGTGACCTCGTCGGGCCCGATTTGGACCACCTCATCGAAGCCGACGACGCCGACCCGGGTGCGTAGCCGGGAGCCGGCCTTGACCTGGGGCACGTCCCAGCGCCGGAACGCCAACGTGACGCTGCCGGCGGCGATGCCGTCGAGGACTGCTCGGGTGAAGAGCACGAATCGGTCAGTTCACCGGTCCGCCGCCGCCGAGGTTCGCCGGGTCGACGTCGCCGGCGGCCTGTCCGGTGCGCTTGTTGACGATGACGGTGAGCACCCACAGGGCAACACCGATGACCAGCAGCACGCCCGCGATGGCGTACTGCACGCCCGGTCGCCCGGTGAAAGGTGTGGTCAGGAACGCGCATGTCACCGCCCCGATGACGGGCAGGAACGTGGGCGCCCGGAAGTGGTCGTGCTCGACCTCGTCCTTGCGCAGCACGAGCACCGCGATGTTGACGACGGTGAAGACGGCGAGCAGCAGCAGGGACGTCGTACCGCCAAGGGCTGGGACCTCGCCCACGAACGATATGAGCCCAAAGGCCAGCAGCGTGGTGAAGATGATCGCGATGTACGGCGTACGACGAGAGGGGTGGACCCGACCGAGCGGTGAGGGGAGGACGCGCTCCCGGCTCATGCCGTAGACGAGCCGGCTGGCCATCAGCATGTTGATCAGTGCGGAGTTGGCCACCGCGAACATCGTGATGAACGCGAAGATGCCGATCGGGAAGCCCGGCGCGCCGGCCTCGACCACCTGCAGCAGCGGGGTGTCGCCTTCGGAGAGCTGGTCGACCGGCACGAGCGCGATGGCCGAGATCGACACCAGGACGTAGATGAGGCCGGTGGCGATCAGGCCGGTGAGCAGCACCTTGGGGAAGATCTTGGTGGGCCGCTTGCACTCCTCGGCCATGTTCACCGAATCCTCGAAGCCGACCATCGCGAAGAACGCCAGCGTCGTCGCGACGAGCACGCCGCCGATCAGCGAGTTGTCGCCGGTGTCGATGTCGGTGACCCGCGAGAAGTCGCCGTCGCCGACACCGAGCGCATAGAGACCGATGAAGATGATGAGGAGCAGGCCGGACAGCTCGATGCAGGTGAGTACGACGTTGGTCTTGACGCTCTCGCCGACGCCGCGGAGGTTGATGAGGGCGACGAGGGTCATGAACGCCAAGGCGACGATCGTGACCAGGATGCCTTCGCCGAGGTCGAGGTCGAAGGCTTCGGCGAAGTTCGACGCGAAGGCTCGGGAGGCGGTTGACGCCGACGTGATGCCGGAACTCATCACGGCGAACGCGACGATGAACGTGACGAAGTGGATGCCGAATGCCTTGTGCGTGTAGAGCGCGGCGCCGGCGGCCTTGGGGTACTTCGTGACGAGTTCCAGGTAACTGAACGCGGTGATCAGCGCCACCACAAAGGCGACGACGAACGGCAGCCAGACCACTCCGCCGACCTCGGCGGCCACCTGACCGGTGAGGGCATAGATGCCGGTGCCCAGGATGTCGCCGATGATGAAGAGCAGCAGCAGTCCCGGGCCCATCACCCGCTTGAGGCTGGGGTTGCCGTCGGAGTCGGTGGTCTCGTCGACGTCGTCGCGGGTGCCTTCTGCCATCGCGCTCTCCTCTGTGAGCCGCGCCGATGATCGACTGGATGCAGACTGCCGCTCTGTTCGGTCTGTGTCGAGCCTTACGCAGCCCTGCGCGTGCGTGTCGCAACCGCCGGTACGCCGATGCGTGCGTGCCAGACTGGCGTGGTGGGTCTGGCGTTGAGTGCCGAGGCGGTCTCCGCCGCGAACCGCTCCGACGTGGAGGTCGGGTGACCCGGTGGGCCGAGGTCGCCGACGGCATCTTCGTGGGCCGGTACCAGCCGTACGACGTCAACGTGACGGTGGTTCGCGGCGCCGACGGCTTGCTGGTGGTCGACACCCGGTCGTCGCATCGCGAGGCGGACGAGATCCGGCGGGACCTGACTACCCTGGGCGCCGCGCTGCCGGTGCGGTGGGTCGTGAACACGCACGCGCACTTCGATCACTCGTTCGGCAACTACCGCTTCGGTCCGGACTCCGACCTCGGTGCGCCGATCTACGGTCACGAGCGGGCGCCGGCGCACCTGTTGGAGTACGAGACGCCGAAACTGGCTGACTTCGTTGAAACCGACACCGAACGGTCGGCGGAGTGGGCGGAGGTCATCATCACCCCACCCACCGAGCTGGTCGCCGAACGAGCCAGCATCGATCTCGGGGACCGCTCGGTGGAGCTGCTGCATCTGGGCCGCGGGCACACCGACAACGACCTGCTGCTGCACGTCCGTGCCGTCGACACCTGGCTGGTCGGCGATCTGATCGAGGAGTCCGGCCCGCCGATGTACGCCCCGGACTGCTTCCCGCTGGAGTGGCCCGAGACGGTCAGTGCGCTGACCGGTCGCCTCGGCGACGACACCGTCGTCGTACCAGGTCATGGGACCACCGTCGACTCCGGATTCGTGGCAGCTCAACTCGCGGATCTGCGCGCTGTCGCGGACCTGATCCGTGAACTGCACGTCGCCGGCGTACCAGTCGAGGCCGCGCTCGGCGAGGGCGGCGACCGCTGGCCGTTCCCTGCCGAGGGCCTTGCCGCCGCCGTACGACGGGGCTACCTGCAGGCCGACTGAGGATGTCCGATGCGGATGCCATCATGTCGCCATGGCTTCGTGGGCGGCGTTCCAGGCCGAGGCGCCGGAGTTGGCTGAGCGGGCCAGGCGCGCCTTGGATGCGCACGGTCACAAGACCGTGGCGACGTTGCGGCGAGATGGTTCGCCCCGGATCTGCGGCACCGAGCTGGCGTCGTACGACGGCGAGTTGTGGCTGGCCGGGATGCCCGGAGCACTCCGGTTCGCCGATCTGCGCCGCGATCCCCGGTACGCGCTGCACAGCGGCTCGGACGACCCGGAGGTGTGGCGGACCAGCCCGGATGCCGCTGGGGACGCGAAGGTCGCGGGGACCGCCCATGAGGTCACCGATCCGGCCGTCGTCGCTGCTGTTGCCGCGGCGCTATCCGCCGATGCCCCGCCGGAGGAGCAGGCCGCGCCGGGCTCGTTCGAGCTGTTCCGGCTCGACCTGGCTGAGGTTGTCGTCGTACGGGTGGGTGAGGGACACCTGCTGGTCGAGTCGTGGCATGAGGGGCGCGGCGTACGGCAGGCGCAGCGCTGAACCCGACGACGTGCTCCCGTACTGTCCACGCCCATGGAGAGCCGGGTGGCCGTCATCGTCGGGGCGGGCCCCGGACTCGGCGCAGCAGTAGCCCGAAAGCTCGGCCGAGCCGGCTTCGCCATCGCACTGGTCGCCCGCAACGAGCAGCGCCTCACCGAGCTGGGCGAGGCGCTGCAAGCCGAGGACATCACCACTGGCTGGACAGCCGTGGACGTCGCCGACTCCGACCAGCTGGCCGCCGCGGTCACCCGGTTCGGTGACTTCTCGGGGCAGATCGACGTACTGCACCACAACGCCGTGGCGTTCCGGTCGGCTGCCGCCAGCGCACTGAATGCGACCGATCTGCTCGCCGATCTGTCGGTCGGGACCGCCAGCCTGCTCACATCGGTGTCCGCCGCATTGCCGTTCATGCAGGCGGGTGGTCTGGTGCTGGCCACCGGTGGGGGCAGCGCGGACCACCCGATGACGTCGGCCGCGAGCCTCGGCGTACAGAAGGCGGCGCTGCGAAACCTGATGCTGGCGCTGGATCAGGACCTGCGTGGGCGGGGTATCCGCGCCGCCTCGCTCACGGTCAACGGCACGATCGCCGCCGGTACGCCGTTCGACCCGGACCGGATCGCGGACGCGTTCGCCGAGCTGGTGGCGGGCGCGCCGAAGGCCGGCGACCATTGGCGCAGTGAGGTGCCGTTCAACGGCTGAGGCTTGAGTCGCGTTTCGCGCGCCTGATGAATACCCGGCAGAATCAACGACGATGAGTGCAGACCCGGCCCGGAACGACGTGGTAGTCGCCGAGGCGGACGCCGAACGACCGGCCCGGACGTTGAGCGGTCCGGTGGCGATCGTGGTCAGCGTCGTCGCCGCGGGACTGTCGGCGTACGCGCTGTGGAACGTCTTCTTCCCGGTTGCGGTGCTTCGCTACCGGATCGTCTTCCTTGCCGTCGTATTGGCCTTGACGTTCCTGCTGTATCGGCCGGTGCTCCGGGTGTTCCGCGGCACGTCCGGAGGATCCGACAACCCGACGCCGCTGGATTGGCTGCTGGCGGGCGTCGCGTTGTTCGTGACCCTGTGGCCGCTGCTGGGCGGGTTCGACGAGTACCTGTCGCGCAGCTTCCGGCCGTTCATCATCGACGTGGTCTGCGGCCTGAGCCTCGTGCTGTTGGTGCTGGTGGCGACCTGGCGGACGGTCGGGCCGGTGCTGCCGGTCATCTGCCTGCTGTTCATCGCCTACGCATACTTCGGGGCGGTGATCCCGAACGGCTGGCTGATCGGTCACCGCGGCTACGGCTCCACCCGGCTCGTCTCTCAGTTCGCCATGGGCACGGAGGGCATCTACGGCGTACCGCTGGACGTTGCGGCGACGTACATCATCCTGTTCACGATCTACGGCGCGGTCCTCGAACTGTCAGGCGCAGGCAAGTTCTTCCTCGACCTCAGCATGGCCGCGTTCCGCAGGTCCCGGGCGGCGCCCGGACGGACCGTCACAACCGCCGGCTTCCTGCTCGGCACCGTGTCGGGCTCCAGTACGGCGACAGCGGTCAGCCTCGGCACTGTCTCCTGGCCGATCCTGCAGCGCGCCGGCTACCCGAGGGACGCGGCGGGCGGGATGCTGGCCGCCGCCGGGATCGGCGCGATTCTGTCGCCGCCGACCCTTGGCGCGGCCGCGTTCATCATCGCCGAGCTGCTCCGGGTGTCGTACCTGAGCGTTCTGGGATACGCCCTCATCCCGACGCTGCTGTACTACCTCGGAATCCTGCTGGCGATCGAGATGGACGCCCGGCGCTTCGAGGTGCGCGAGGTCGACATGGACCGGCAGCCGTTCTGGCGGCTGTTGGCCCGCTTCGGATACCACTTCAGTTCCCTGATCGTCATCGTGGTGCTGCTCGCTCTGGAGCAGTCGGCCTTCCGTGCCGTGGTTTACGCCACGGTGCTGGCTCTCGCACTGTCCTTTCTGGACCGGCGACATCGGATGACGCCGCCGCGGATCTTCGACGCGCTGACCAAGGGCGCGACCGGCGTCCTGCCGGTGGCAGCGACGACGGCAGCGGCCGGCCTGATCGTCGGTGTGCTGACACTCACCGGCTTGGGCCTGGACCTGTCGTCGATCATCGTCGACCTGTCGTCGCTGATCACGGACAACGCGACGGCGCAGTTGATCTTCACCGCCGCGTTCGCCGGGATCGCGGTCCTGCTGCTTGGCCTCGCAGTTCCGGTGACCGCATCGTTCATCATCGCAGCGGTGATCATCGCCCCGGCGCTGACCTCGCTCGGCGTGGACCGCCCCGCGGCGTACATGTTCATCTTCTACTTCGCTGTGCTGTCGGAGGTCAGCCCGCCGACGGCGCTCGCGGCGGTGGCTGCGGCCGCGATCACCGGCGGCAACCCGTTCCGGACGATGCTGATGGCGGGCAAGTACACGCTGCCGGCGTTCCTGGTGCCGTTTGCGTTCGTACTGACGCCCGCGGGTCGGGCGCTGCTGCTGGAGGGCTCCCTGGGCCAGATCTTGCTCGCGACGCTGATCTCCGCTGTGGCCGTGGCTGCGCTGGCGGTGGTCACCGGGAAGTGGCTGTTGGGACCGGCCGGCTCGCCGGAGCGGGTGCTGTGTCTGATCGCCGCGCTGCTGCTGCTCTACCTCGAACCGCTTCCCGTATTCATCGGTCTCGGTGTGCTCTCTGCCGGGATCGTCGTTCACCTGCTGACGCGGCGGACGCGACGCGCCGCCGACGAGCGGGTCACTCCTGAGGAGGTCTCCCGATGAGAACTGTGTCCGCGCGTGGATTTGTGGTGCTCGCGGCCGGCGTACTGGCCGTGACCGGATGTACGGCTGCGGGGGGCGGCGGTGATGAGGACAACGGGAACGGCGCGGCGGCCGGCTGCGCCGAGCCAGCCGGCGGCGGTCGGGTGTCGATAGCGACCGGAAACACGACCGGCGTCTACTACATCCTGGGCGGCGGGATGGCTCAGGTGATCACCGACAACGTGGAGGGGACCGAGGCCACCGCGGAGGCGACCAACGCCTCGGCGGAGAACATCCAACTGGTATGCGCTGGCGACAGCGACATCGGTTTCACGTTGGCCGACACCGCCGCGGACGCGGTCAACGGCAGCGCCGGCTTCGACGAGCCGTTGGCAATCCAGGCGCTGGCGAGGATCTACACCAACTACACCCAGGTGTTCGTGCGAGCAGATGCCGGCATCACCTCGATCGCGGACTTCGCCGGCAAGGCGGTGTCCACGGGATCGCCGAACTCGGGCACCGAGGTCATCGCCTTGCGTCTGCTCGAGGCGAACGACCTGACGGCCGGTGACATCGACCAGCAGCGGCTGGCGCTCACCGAGACTGTGCAGGGGATGAAGGACGGCTCGATCGACGCCCTGGTGTGGTCCGGTGGGCTGCCAACCGGCGGGATCACCGACTTGACGACCTCGTTGGGTCCAGACGTCGTGCCGCTCCCGTTGACCGCGGAGTTGACGTTCCTGCAGGAGACGTACGGCGAGGTGTACGCCGAGGCGACCGTCCCGGCTGACACCTACGGTCTACCCGAGGACGTCGCCACGATTGGCGTGCCGAACCTGCTCGTCGTCAGCGACGCGATGCCGGAGGACCAGGCCTATGAGCTGACCAAGGCGATCTTCGAGCATCTCGACGAGCTGGCCGAGGTGCACCCGGAGGCGCTGAACATCTCGGTGGACACCGCAACCGAGACCGATCCGGTCGAGGTGCACCCGGGCGCCCAACGGTATTTCGACGAGGCCGGTTAACCGATCCAGACCCGTCGGGCGAGCAATGTGCGAGGCGCGGG
>JACCTY010000111.1 GCA_013812145.1 Geodermatophilaceae bacterium
CAGCCGGCGGCGCATCACCCTGACCGGAGGTCTGCGCCATGCATGCACGAAGAGCACGACTCGTCATTGCGGCGGTGGTTTCATCCGTCTGCGTCGCAGCCTCGGCCGTCCTCGCCGGTCCGAGCCAGGCCGCTGCTCCGGTAGCTGCGGACCCGGCCGTGATCACAGAGTGGAACGTCATCGCCGCGCGCACCATCTTCACCGAGAACCTCGTGGCGGTGCCGAGGTCGGGGTTGTACTTCGGCTTCATGCACATCGCGATGTACGACGCCGTCGTGGCGATCGAAGGCGGGTACGAACCGTACGCGTATCGGGCGGCTGCACCGCCCACCGCCTCCGCCGAGGTCGCCGCCGCGACCGCCGCATACCGGGTACTCAAGGAGTATTTTCCGGCCTCAGCAGCCAATCTCACAGCCGACTACACGGCGTTCCTGGCCGGCGTACCCAATGGTGTCGGGAAGGTGCAGGGAAGGCTGGTCGGCGTAGCCGCCGCAGCCCGGATCATCCAGTTGCGACAGAACGACGGCCGCAATGCGATAGTGACACTGGACGTCGAACCCGCACCCGGTGTCTGGCGCCCGACGCCACCGGCCTTCGCTCCGATGCTTGCGGCCGAACTGGGTTTCGTCACGCCGCTGCTGCTCGAATCTGCTATCCAGTTCCCGCTGCCCGGGCCGGACGCCCTGTCCACAGTCGGGTACGCGCGGGACTATGTGGAGGTGTTGCGGTACGGCGCGAAGGAGGGCTCTCGCCGCACCGCGGCACAGACCGACACCGCCTTGTTCTACAGCGACAACGCCATACTTCAGTTCCAGACGGGTCTTCGTGACCAGGTGACACGTCGTGGGCTCGACATCGTCGAAAGCTCGCGGGCATTCGCGCTGCTCGGGACCAGCACCGCCGATGCCCAGATCGCATGCTGGCGGGCGAAGTATGACTACGCGTACTGGCGCCCGGTCACGGCCATCCCGCTGGCAGGCACCGACGGTAACCCGGCGACCCGGCCCGACGCGGACTGGACTCCGCTCACCGACACCCCTCCCTACCCCGAGTACACGAGCGGGCACGCCTGTGTCACCGGAGCCACGACCGGCACCCTCAGCCACCTGTTCGGTGCGGACAGCCTCGACTTGAATCTCTTCTCAAACGTGACCATGACGACGCGGCACTACGACACCGCCGATGCCCTGGATCGGCAGACCATGAACGCCCGGATCTGGCTCGGACTGCACTTCCGCAAGGCGATGACCGACGGCAATGATCTCGGTCACCACGTGTCCGACTGGGCGAGTTCGCAGTACTTCCAGCCAACCGGCTGACGGTCAGCGTCGCGGTGATCTTGAATCCATGATCGTGGGTACGGTGTCGCCATCGGAGGTCGCCGTGGCTGCATCGCGGGTCGTGGAGTTGCGGGTACACGGCGTGTCCGGAACGCCGGCGGAGGAGCTGCTGGATGCTCCGCACGTCAGGCAGGTCGCCGGCGATGACAAGGCCGGTTTCTACCGACCCCGGCTGAGCGACGAGCCGGAAGATCTCAGCGTCGACGGCCCGGCACCGGCGTCCGGTCCGCAGCTCGAGGGCTATGCCTGGGGCGGACTGACCTCGGGTGCGCCGACGCGTGCGTTGTGGCTGCTCCTGCTGCCGTTCACGCTCACCAACGTCGCCCCTCGGCTGCGACCGGCCGGACCCAAGCTGGAGTCGGGCCAGCTACGAGTGAACCTGTGGTGCTTGTGGCTGTTCAGCCGCCTGCTGGCCTTGTCGATGACGGTGCTCCTCGTCGCCGCGCTGGCCGGTGTCGGTATCGACCTGATCGGGTGGCAGTGCGCCGGCTCCCCTCGCGCAGGTGTGGCCAACTGCTCGCAGGCCTCGCCCGAGTGGCTCATGGGACCGCTGCTTCGTCTTCCCGTCGAACACCGCCTGGCTGCCGGTGCCCTGGTGCCGTTGGCCGTCCTGACCATGCTGTGGCAACTGAGCGGTCGAACAATCAGCAACTACGAGCGGGTCACGTTCGAGCAGCGGGACGACAGTTCGGACGATCCAGACGACATTGAGCCCGCACTGGGCTCGAACTGGATGTGGCGCAACGAGAATCAGGTACGGCGGCTGCGACACCTGCACCTGCAGGCGGGCCTCGTCACCACGCTCTGGATCGTCACCGGCCCCCTCTACGACCCGTGGGTCGACTTCCGTCCTCCCATCGCCGTTCTTGCCGGCGCATACATCCTGATCATGTTGTGCCTACCGTCGTACACCGGCCGCGGTGAACACCCCCTCTTCACGTGGCTGAACCGAGTTGTGTGGGCGTTGCTCCTCGCCTGCACAGCCGGTACCGGGAAACTGCTGCTGCGTGGGCAGCAGCTCGTCGGCGAGACGCACGTCGGAAGCCTGCCCGGCTACCCGGAAGCGGGACGGGCGCTCTTCATGGGCCAGCTCGGCCTGCTCGTTGCGTTCATATTGTCGATCGTGGTCATGATCTGGCGCGGGCGGAACAATCGGGATCGCCTGGCACCCAGATCATTGTGGGACGGATCAGCAATACTCTTCGCGACCATGGGCGTCTTTTTGGGCGCTGTCTTCTCGGCCGGCGTGTACGTGTTTGCCACCGCCTGGCTGCGAACTGGGAGCCTGAGGCCGACCTTCGAGGATGTTTCCGCCCGAGTCAGCCGTTTCGTGGTTCCCGACATCATTCGAGAAGCCGCACGGGCGTACGCCATCTCGGTGGCGATACTCGTCCTGGTGGTCGCCGTCCTGCTCCTGTGCTTCGTCGGGAACAAGCTCCTGCGCGGGCTCAGGAGCATCCTGCCGCGCCGGCTGCGAGACAAGCTGCCGCACTGGTTCACAGTGGGTTCCTGGCCGTCCAAGAAGTATCGGACCGCGCTCGTCCATGACTACGGGACAGCCGCGGTAGACGACGACCCGCCGCGCGCCCGGCAGGTCGCGAGCATGTTCTGGCTGGCCCAACGAGTCGACTACGCGCATCGATTTCTTGCCGGTCTCCTGCTTATCGGCCTGGTCATCACGATCCCCTTCGCGCTCCTCGCCTGGAAGCCGTCCTGGCTGTGGCACTGCGCGCGCCGATGGCACGACTACCCGGACCTGCGGGACGGTACGGCCGCGACCTGCGGCAGTGGCCACTTCTACTATGACTGGCTGCGCGACGGGTTCCTGTCGGCACGTTCGCTGCAGGGAACCGGAGGCTATCTCGCCGTGTTGACCCTGCTGCTGCTCGTCGGACTCGGTGCGGCCGCCTTCCGCGTCGCCAAGACCCGCCGATCAATCGGCATCCTGTGGGATCTGGCCTCGTTCTGGCCCCGCTCGGCTCACCCGTTCGCAGCACCGTGCTACGCCGAGCGAGCCGTCCCAGACCTCGTCACGCGGGTGGATTGGTACACCAATGAACGTCGCCGATCGGTGGTGTTGTCGGCGCACAGCCAGGGAACCGTCCTCAGTGCGGCGACCCTCTTCCAGCTGGACAAGCAGGTCCTTCCGCAGGTGGCCTTCTTGTCCTTCGGCTGTGTACTTCGCCGGCTCTACGCCCGATACTTCCCGGCCTACTTCTCGACGGCAGCGATCGAGGAAGTCCAGACCTTGCTTACCGGCAGCGATCGCCGGGTGCGCTGGCTCAACCTGTGGCGGCACAGCGACTACCTAGGCGGACAGGTGACCGCGGGTCCGCCTCCCGCCATCACGGCCGGTGAGTCGGTGCAAGCGCCCGACCCGGACATCGAAGTCGAGTGCATCGACCCCAGGTGGGACCGCCCGCCCGGGGACACCCAATACCCCGCCGCCTCCCGGCATTCCAACTACTGGCGGGACCACAGATTCGCGGTCGCTGTCAGGCGGCTCGCCGCCATGCTGCCGAAGTCAGCCGAGGCCGAGCGCCACGAGGGTCGCGTCGGGTTGCTCGACATGGATCAGGTGCGAGGCGTCGGGCACGTTCGTGATCCGGGCGTTCGGAAGGTCGACTCGTAGCCGCCGCGCGTCGATGGCCGGCACGAGCCGGTCTGCCGTCCCGTACGCCGCCCACACCGGGCACCGCACCCCCGACCAGGACATGCCGTCGCGGTAGCGGAAGCCGTTGCGAGCCGCCGCGCGGAACGACGCCGGCCGCAGGCCGGCGACGAGATGGTCGAGAACGGACTGCCGAACGGCACCGGGGTGGGCGACGAACGGCGACAGCAGAGGTCGCAGGAGCCTGGCGCGCGACGCCGCCGTCAGGGCGGCGACGCCGAGACGGCCGGTCATCGCGAGTCCGTACTGCAGGCCGAATATTGCGGTGGCGACGCCCCCGGCCAGCCCGGCCGGCAGGCGGCCGTTCATGGCGTCGACGACCGAGTAGTAGGGACCAGCCGCAAGATGCAGCGACTCAACCCAGCGAGCGTGCCGCACCGCCAGGTCCGCGACGACCAGAGTCCCCATCGAATGCCCGACGAGGCGCAGCAATGAGAAGCCCATGTCCGACCGCGCGACGTCCAGGAGCACGTCACCCACCTCGGAGATGTCGAGCCGACCTCGCAGGTTCTCCGACCTCCCGAAACCCGGCAGGTCGACGAACAGCGACGGGCCGAGCTCCGCGCCGCGTCCGATCGCAGCGCGCACGAGCGGGCCCCACGACGCCATGTCGTCGTGGACGCCGTGGACGAAGACCGTTCCCCGCCCACCTCTGGTCGTGCCATGTCGGAAGCACTGCACGCGGCCGAACGCCGTGGCTACGGTGAACTCGACCCCCTCGATCAGCGTGGGCAGCGGCGTCACGTCGTACGGGCAATAGGTCCCCGTCATCGACGTCGCCATGGGCCGCGGAGCGCGTCGAGCGCGAGCGTCACAATCTCCTCGGTGCGCCGACGCTGAGCGTCCTCGACGAGCACGACGTTCCAGCCATGCGCGGACAGCAACGGCAGCGTTGTCTGTCGCCGGCGCTTCAGGTGCCCGCAGAGCGACGCCAGGTCCGTCACCGGTTCGGCAGCGCCGGCGAATCGGCCGATGAGCCACGGCAGCCAGGTCTCGCCCTCCCGGCGCACCGCCCGATCGAGTGCCTGCTCGACCGGGCCGTCCAGGTAGATCAAGACCGAGGATGTGTTCCTCAGGACATCGGTCAGCTCCTGGACGAACGTTGCGATCGTTCGCCTGTCGTGCCCCCATGCCAGCAGCGAGGGGATGAACGGCAGCAGGGAGTCGACAACCACGACATCAACACCGGCACAACACGAGTCGGCGAGATAGCTGGCCGTCGCTTCGAGCAGCAGCCGCGGCTCGACCCGACCGATGTCCCGGAACTGCTTGGCGACCGCGCCGTACGCCGGCCGGGTGAGGATGTCCTCCTCCCGGAAGTGGTCCACCGCGAAGCCCCGCTCGGCGAGCCGGGCGGCCAGGGCGGTGGCCACGGTGGACTTCCCGATCCCCGGCGCCACCCCGTCCACCGCGATGATGAGCGGCCAAGCTTGCGTGGATCCGTCGTCATTGGAGGCGATTTCGGTCGCCGGTTGACCCCAATCACCTCCGATGATGGCCATTTCAGCGGTACGGCGTGAAGTCCGGCGGCCGCTTGTCGGCGAACGCCCGCGCCCCCTCCATGCCCTCCTCGCCGTGCGCGTACAGCTCCAGCCCGTCGAAGGCCAGGTGCGAGATGCCGCCGATGTGGTCGGTATCGGCGTTGAACGAGTGCTTGAGGAACCGCAGCGCGGTCGGTGAGTACGACCCGATCGTCGTACCCCATCGTTGCGCGGTGGGCAGCAGCTCCCCCGCTGGTACGACGGCGTTCACCAGCCCCCAGCGCTCCGCAGTGGCCGCGTCGAACTTCTCCAGCAGGAACCAGATCTGGCGGGCCCGCTTCTCCCCCACTACCCGCGCGAGGTACGCCGAGCCGAAGCCGGCGTCAAAGGAGCCGACCCGCGGTCCGGTCTGGCCGAACGTCGCGTGCTCGGCGGCCACCGTGAGATCGCACAGCACGTGCAGCACGTGACCGCCACCGATCGCCGCGCCATTGACTGCGGCGATCACCGGCTTGGGAATGTCTCGGATGATCCGGTGCAGCCGCTCGACCTCGAACGTGCCCCACTCGGTTTCCCCGTATCCGCCGGTCTCGGCGCGTTCCTTGACGTCGCCGCCGGCGCAGAACGCCCGGTCGCCGGCGCCGGTTAGCACGACCGCAGCGACCTCCCGCGAGGCCCAGGCCAACTTGAACGCCGACAGCAGCTCGTCCACCGTGCGTCCCCGAAAGGAGTTCATCCGCTCCGGCCGGTCGATCGTGACGGTGGCTACCCCGTCGGCGACGGCGTACCGGATGTCGGTGAACTCCTCGGCCTTCACACGCCCGTCCCAACCGTCGGCAGCTGCTGGCTATCGTTGGCGATCGTAACGAGGGAGGTGGAAGCGTTGGGCGAGCGGCGAACGTGTCTGGTCACCGGCGGCGGCCGCGGCATCGGCCGCGCGGTGGCCCTTCAGTTGTCCGCGCTGGGGCATCGGGTGGCGCTGACCGCCCGGAACGCCGAGCAGCTCACGGAGACCGCCGCGCTGCTGTCCGGTCCGACGATGACGCATCCCGCGGACATCACCGACGACGACGCGGTCGGCGAGTTGTTCGGCGCGGTCGAGGACGAGTGGGGGCCCGTGGACATCCTGGTGGCCAGCGCGGGCGCGGGCACCTCAGCACCGGTGCACCGGACCACCGACGAGGACTGGCAGCGGATGCTCGACCTGAATCTGACCGCGCCGTTCCAGTGCATCCGCCGCGCCGTACCAGCGATGACCGACACCGGCTGGGGGCGCATCGTCGTCGTCGCGTCGATGGCCGCCAAGATCGGAGCGCCGTACCTGGCGGCGTACACCGCGGCAAAGCACGGCGTGCTCGGCTTGGTCCGCGCGGCCGCGGCCGAACTCGCCGACAGCGGCGTCACCGTGAACGCCGTCTGCCCCGGGTACGCCGATACTCCGATGACCGACCAGGTGGTACGGGCAATCCAGAGCCGAACCGGCCGAACTACCAAGGAGGTGCGCTCGATCCTCGCCCACAAGCAGCCGATCGGACGACTCATCACGCCGGAGGAGGTCGCGCAGACGATCATGCTGTGCGTCGCGAACGGCGCCATCACCGGACAGGGCATCAACGTCGACGGCGGCGCGGTGCAGTCCTGACGTTGCGCAGATCGACGTCACCAGCTACCTTGTAGCGCATGGAACCAGGCAACGCCAGTAACCTGGCCCAGCTTCGCCGTGGTGCGCTCGAGTTCTGCGTGTTGGCGCTGTTGCGGGATGAGGAGCGCTACGGCTTCGATCTCGTCCGTGCACTCGGTGAGGTCGACGGCCTGGTCACCTCCGAGGGCACCATCTATCCCCTTCTCGCGCGGCTGCGTCGAGACGGATTGGTCGACACGGTGTGGCGGGAGTCCGACAGCGGCCCGCCGCGCCGCTACTACCGATTGAGCCCTTCGGGAAAGCGATCACTGGCGGCGTTCGCCGAGGACTGGATCCGATTTCGTGACGGCGTGGACCGTCTGCTGGAGGTGGGACGATGACTGACCCAGGGGTTGCGAGTTACCTCGACCGGTTGCGCGCCGCGTCTCGGGAACTGCCCCCGAGCAGGCGAGAGGAACTCGTGGCGGAGATCCGCGCCCACATCGACGCTGCAAGCAGCGCCCGCGGCGCGGACGGCCCTGCTGCGATCCGCAACATCCTCGACCGGTTGGGCCCTCCCGAGGAGATCGCGGCGGCAGCATTGTCCGAGCGCCACTCACACTCGGCCTACCCTGAACCGGGTCCGCGTCACCGGGGCCTGAGTGTCAGGGATCTCGCCGCAGTCCTCTTGTTGCCCTTCGGTGGCCTGATCTTCCTGGTCGGCTGGTTTGTCGGAGTGGTGTTGCTCTGGACGTCGGAGGACTGGACCGTTCGGCACAAGGTGATCGGGACGCTGGTCCTACCTTTCGGCGTGGTTTTCCCCCTGGCGCTGGGGGCGTTGCCCGGCCCCGGCCAACCTGCCTGGCTGGGGGCGTCCATCTTCCTCGCGCTCCTGGCGGCGCCGATCATCAGCGCCGGATGGCTGGCGAGTCGGGCACACGCCTCCCGGCGGCCGCGGGAGCTGCAGTGGGCGTGAATCTTGACCGGGTCAATCCGCCAGAACTCGCGCGCCCGTCCGGGTTCAGTCATGTCGTGGTCGCTCCGGCGGGTCGTACGGCGTACCTGGCCGGGCAGACGGCGCAGGACGCCACCGGGCAGATCATCGACGGCGACATCGTCGAGCAGTTCGAGCAGGCGCTTGGCAACCTGCTGACCGCCCTCGCCGCTGCCGGCGGCGAACCCGACCACCTGACCTCGGTGACGGTGTACATCGTCGACATGGCGGCGTACCGGGAACGCGCCCGTGACATCGGCGAGGTGTGGAAGCGTTTGGTCGGCCGCGACTACCCGGCGATGGCCGGCATCGGTGTAGCACGGCTGTGGGACGACGCGGCGCTTGTCGAGCTACAGGGCAGTGCTGCCCTGCCGTGACCGTCCGCGTGGCTATTCAACTGCCTGCCTGCTGCTACAGCGCACGTGTCCTTCCCGGTGCCTCGCCGCCGGCTGAGCCAGTCGCCGAACCCCCGTGATCATCGCGGCCGGCACGACGACCGGTCAGGGACGGGCGGCGGTCACGAGCCAGGTTGCCGAGTCGTACCGGACGCCCTGATCGCCCCGGTGGGTGTCGATGCTCGCCCTGAGGGCATCGAGCGCGCGCGCTCGTTCGGGTGCGCTCAGACCATCGAGCGTCGAACCAGTCAGGCCGATCACGAAGCGGAAGGCGTCGTCGGTGTTGCGGCCGAAGTACATCGGTTCGCTGCGGTCCTCCAACCGGAGGTCGACGTATCCCGCACCGGTCAACAGACTCCGCACCCGATCGGGGTCACCCAGCGAGAACGGGCCTGGCGCCCCCGGCGCGGGTTGCTGCGGTGCACGTCCGACTGCCAACGCCGTCGAAAAGGCTGTGATCCACTCGTTGTGCTGCGCCGGCTGACAGACGAGCAGGACGAGGCGCCCGCCGGGCCGGATGGCCCGTGCGATGTTGTCGAACGCGGCCTCGGGATCGGCGAAGAACATCGCTCCGGTGCGGCTGATCGCGAGGTCGAAGTCGCCTGCTCCGAAGGGATGGACCTGGGCGTCACCGTGTTCGAAGTGCGCGTTCGGCACGCCTTCGTCCGCGGCTCGCCGGCCGGCCAGCTCAATCATCTGCCGGGACACGATCCACGCCCAGTGCCCACCCTGATCGCGCACGACGCGCAGCCTCGCGAGTGCTCTGCCCCGTGCCGCAGCCGATGTCGAGCACCCGGTCGGTGGTCTCGATCGCCATTGCGTCGAAGAAGTGACCGGCGTAGCCGGCTACGGCCTCGTCGAACCGGTCGGCATTCGCCGCCCAGTAGTCGCCCAGGTCGCCGCCCCATGCCCGAAGCTGCTCGGCGTTCGACGGATCGACCGGCGTTGCCTGCATAGTCGCACCGTCGTTTCAGGTCCTAGCACGCCGGCGGCGTCTACCGCTGGTGCTCGAACGGAGAATACTGGCGGCACGTCCACCAAGGAGGTCGTCACATGCAGCTGTCCCCGTCGGCGCACGTCGACACGTTCAGCCGCGACCACCTGCCTCCCGCTGACCAGTGGCCAGAGCTGACGTTCGACCTCCCCGAGCTGCAGTACCCGGACCGGCTCAACTGCGCGGTCGCGCTGCTCCACGACACCATCGCCGAACACGGCGCGGACCGCCCGTGCCTGCTGTCGCCGACCGAGACGTGGTCGTACGCCGAGGTACGCCGCGTCGCGCACCAGATCGCTGCCGTACTCGTCGACGACCTGGGGCTGATCCCGGGCAACCGGGTGCTGCTGCGCGGTCCCAACACCCCGTGGCTGGCCGCCTGTTGGCTCGGCGTCGTCCTGGCCGGCGGCGTCGCGGTGACCACGATGGCCCTGCTGCGTCCCCGAGAGCTGCAGGTGATCGGCGACATCGCACAGGTTGACCTGGCGCTGTGTGATGCCCGCTTCCGCGCGGACCTGGACGCAGCCGCCATCCCCGGCCTGCGCACCATCAGCTTCGGCTCGGACGATCCTGACGACCTCAGCGCCCGGGCGGCCGGCAAGGACGAGGCGTTCGCGCCGGTCGAGACGGCCGCCGACGACGTCGCGATGCTCGCGTTCACTTCCGGCACGACGGGCCGCCCGAAGGCCACCATGCACTTTCATCGGGACGTGCTCGCCATGGCGGACACGTTCTCCCGACACGTCCTGAAACCGACGCCGGATGACGTGTTCACCGGTACTCCCCCGCTGGCATTCACCTATGGCCTGGGCGTGATCCTCATCTTTTCGTTGCGAGCAGGCGCCTCGACCCTGCTCGTCGAGCGCGCCGCGCCCGACGAACTGGCCGACCTGATCGCCGCCCACCGGGTCACCGTGCTGTCCACGGCGCCGATGGCCTACCGCGCCATGATCACCGCGGGCAAGGCGGCACAGCTGGCGTCGCTGCGCCGCTGTGTCTCCGCCGGCGAGACGCTGCCGCGCTCGGTGTGGGAGACCTTCTATGAGGCAACCGGCGTGAAGATCATCGACGGGATCGGCTCCACTGAGATGCTGCACATCTTCATCGCCAGCGCGGACGACGGGATCCGACCGGGCTCGACCGGCCGAGCGGTTCCCGGCTATACCGCGGCGGTCCTCGGCCCGGATGGCGAGCCGGTCCCCGACGGCGAGCTCGGCAGCCTTGCGGTGAAGGGCCCGACTGGATGCCGTTACCTGGCCGACGAGCGGCAGCGCACGTATGTCCGCAACGGCTGGAACCTCACCGGCGACACCTATCTGCGAGACGCCGACGGCTATTTCTGGTTCCAGGCGCGCTCCGACGACATGATCGTCTCCTCCGGCTACAACATCGCCGGTCCCGAAGTGGAGGCCGCCCTGATGGGCCATCCCGACGTCACAGAGTGCGGCGTCGTCGGCTCACCCGATTCGGATCGCGGCAATGTCGTAGCGGCGTACGTCGTCCTGCGCGACGGCGTCGCCGGTGACGAGGTCAAGGCCAAGGAGCTGCAGGACTTCGTCAAGGCCGAGATCGCACCGTACAAGTACCCGCGCCTCGTGGAGTTCGTCGGCGAACTCCCGCGCACCAACACCGGAAAGCTACAGCGTTTCCGGCTGCGCGAGCGGGCCGCCGAAGCCGACGCGGCGCAGCCCGCGGCCCATGGCTGAGCACCCAGTGCGTTGCGTCCGTACCTCAGGTCGCCATGGCGCTCAGCCCTACGGACGCAATCGAGGGGTTGCTGAGATGAGCGTCATCTGATGCGCATCGCGATCGTGGGCGGCGGGCCGGGTGGGCTGTACTTCGCCGCGCTGGCCAAGCAACTGGACCCGGCGCACGAGATCACCGTCTGGGAGCGCAACGCCCCCGACGACACCTTCGGCTTCGGCGTCGTCTTCTCCGACGAGACCCTCGGCGGGATCGAGCATGCCGACATCGAGATCTACCGGGCGATGGAGGCCGAGTTCGCCCGCTGGGATGACATCGACGTGCACTACCGCGGCCAGGTCATCACGTCCGGCGGGCACGGTTTCGCGGCGATGAGCCGGCGTCGCCTGCTGCAGATCCTTCAGGAGCGCTGCCTCGACCTCGACGTCGATGTCAACTTTCGGTCCGAGGCACCAGCGATCGACGACCTGGCCGCCGAGTACGACCTGGTGCTTGCCGCCGACGGCCTGAACTCCGCCGTACGCCGGGAGCGCGCCGCCGCCTTCAATCCATCGGTCGAGACCCGCAGCTGCAAGTACATGTGGCTCGGCACCGACCTCGTCTTCGACGCGTTCAAGTTCTACATCGCGCAGACGCCGTACGGCGTCATGCAGATCCACGGCTACCCGTACGACGCCACCGGAAGCACGTTCATCGTCGAGATGAACGACGCGGTGTGGCGACGCGCCGGTTTCGACGGGTTCGCCGACCGGACGTTCCGACCTGGCGACAGCGACGAGGAATCGATCGCGCTCGTCCGCGAGCTGTTCGCCGACGTCCTCGACGGACATGAGGTCAGGGCGAACAACTCCCGCTGGATCAGCTTCGCGACGGTGCGCAACGAGTCATGGGTGGACGGCAACGTCGTCCTGCTCGGGGACGCCGCGCACACCGCGCACTTCTCGATCGGTTCTGGGACGAAGCTGGCGATGGAAGACGCGTTGGCACTCGCCGCCTGCCTGGCCGAAGAGCCGGACGTCAAGAGCGCGCTGGCCGCGTACGACGCCGAGCGGCGGCCGGTCGTCCTGTCCACTCAGCGGGCGGCGCAGGCGAGCCTGGAGTGGTTCGAGAATCTCGGCCAGTACGTCGACCAGGAGCCGCTGCAGTTCGGCTTCAACATCATGACCCGCAGTCGCCGCGTCACCTACGACAACCTGCGGCTGCGCGACCCCGAGTTCGTCGAACGGGTCGACGAATGGTTCGCCGAGCACGAGGCGCGCCGTGGGGTCACACCGCGGCTGACCGGCACCCGGCCGCCGATGTTCACACCGTTCCGGCTAGGCGCGCTGGAACTCGCGAACCGCATCGTCGTCTCCCCCATGGACATGTACGTCGCCACGGACGGCCTGCCCGGTGATTTCCACCTGGTACACCTCGGCGGCAAGGCCCTCGGTGGTGCCGGCCTGGTGATGACCGAGATGGTCTGTGTGTCGCCCGAAGGGCGCATCACGTTGGGCTGCACCGGAATGTACGACGACGCGCACGAGGCGTCCTGGCGCCGGATCACCGACTTCGTGCACTTGCGCAGCGACGCTGCCATCGGCCTGCAGCTAGGCCATTCCGGCCGGAAAGGCTCGACCCGGCTCATGTGGGAGGGCATCGACGAACCGCTCGCAGCGGGCAACTGGGAGGTCTGCGGCCCCTCGCCGCTGGCCTACTCCCCCGCGAACCAGATCCCGCGCGAACTCGACCGCGCCGCAATGGACCTGATCCGCTCGGACTTCGTGGCGGCCGCCGAGAGAGGCGCCCGAGCCGGTTTCGACCTGCTCGAACTGCACTGCGCCCACGGCTACCTGCTCTCGTCGTTCATCTCCCCGGTCGCCAACCAGCGCACGGATTCCTACGGCGGCTCGCTGGAGAACCGGCTGCGCTACCCGCTCGAGGTCTTCGACTCGATCAAGGCGGTGTGGCCGGCGGACCGGCCGACCAGCGTGCGCATCTCGGCCACCGACTGGATCGACGGCGGCATCACCGCGGCCGACGCCGTACAGGTCGCGCGAGCGTTCGCTGAGCACGGCGTGGACGCGGTCGACGTGTCCACGGGCCAGGTTGTCAAGGCCGAGCGGCCGGCATACGGGCGCTCCTACCAGACGCCGTACGCCGACCAGATCCGCAACGAGGTGGGCGTCGCCGTCATTGCGGTGGGCGCGATCTCGTCGTACGACGACGTGAACTCGATCCTGCTCGCCGGCCGGGCCGACCTCTGCGCGATCGGACGCGCGCATCTTTACGATCCACAGTGGACACTGCACGCCGCTGCCGAGCAGGAGTACGCCGGACCCGGGGCGCGGTGGCCGGATCCGTATCGGGCCGGCAACCGGCGCCCGCAAGCCGGACGCACCGACGGGCCGAAACCTCGGCTGCAGCTCATTCGCGAGGGAGTTCCAGCGACACGGCACATGCGTTACCGACCGGCGAAGGAGCCGTCATGAGTGTTCTGCAAGACCTGATCGGTGCGTTGGCCGGTGGCTCGATTGAGGTCATCGACCTCACCGCGCCGCTGTCGGAGGACACCCCGATCCTGCAGTTGCCGCCGCCGTTCGCCAACACCCAACGGTTCTCCCGGACGGAGCTGAGCCGGTACGACGACCGCGGCCCGGCGTGGTACTGGAACGACTTCACGACCGGCGAGCACGTAGGTACACACTTCGACGCGCCGGTGCACTGGGTGAGCGGCCGCGACGGCGACGACGTGTCGCAGGTTCCGGCGGGCAAGCTCATCGCCCCGGCCGCGGTCCTGGACTTCGCGGACAGGGCGAGCGCCGATCCCGACTTCCTGCTCGAGATCGAGCACATCCGGGAGTGGGAGGCCGCCAATGGCGCGCTTCCCGACGGCGGCTGGCTGCTGTACCGAACCGGCTGGGACGACCGGTCGAACGACTCCGATCGCTTCCTGAACGTGAACGAGACCGGATCGCACACACCAGGAATCTCGGCGGAGTGCGCGCGGTGGCTGGCCGAGGAGTCCACGGTCACGGGTGTCGGCGTGGAGACGGTGGGTACCGACGCCGGCGCCGCGCACTCCTTCGACCCGACCTTCCCGTGCCATTCGTTCCTGCTCGGCGCGAACAAGTACGGGCTGACCCAGCTGCAGAACCTCGCTCGGCTGCCCGCGACCGGCGCGCTGCTCATCGCCGCGCCGCTGCCGATCGTGCGCGGGTCGGGCAGCCCGAGCCGGGTTCTGGGCCTCGTCGAACGCTGACCCGCTCATGCCCGACCACAAAGCCGTGAGCGTCGCGGACGTCGTCGGTCGAACGCTCGCCGAGCTGGGCGTCGACCTGGTGTTCGGCGTGGTCGGCAGCGGCAACTTCCATGTCACGAACGGATTGGTCGCCGGCGGCGCGCGGTTCGTCGCGGCCCGGCACGAAGCGGGAGCCGCAACGATGGCCGACGCCTACGCGCGGGTCAGCGGCCGGCTCGGCGCGGTCTCGGTGCACCAGGGCTGCGGGCTGACGAACGCGCTCACCGGGATCACCGAGGCGGCGAAGAGCCGCACGCCGCTGCTCATGCTCGCCGCCGAGGCCGGGATGCGGACGTCGAACTTCTTCGTCGACCAGAACGCGCTTGCCGAAGCCGTCGGTGCGGTTCCAGAGCGAGTGCATTCCGCGGAGACGGCGGCGGCGGACACGGTCCGCGCCTGGGCGCGCGCGGTGCACGAGCGGCGGACCGTCGTACTCAACTTGCCGCTGGACGTTCAAGCGGCGCCCGCCCCCGCCCAGCCGGCACCCGAGCTGCCCCTCTCTCCGCCGAAGCCGGCCGCGGACCAGAACAGCGTCGACCAGCTGAGCCGCCTGCTCGCCACGGCTGAACGACCCGTGTTCATCGCCGGCCGCGGCGCACGGCTGGCGAAAGCTCGCCCAGCGCTCGAGCGCCTCGGCGAGGCAGGCGGGGCGTTGCTCGCGACATCCGCGGTGGCCAAGGGATTCTTCCGAGGCAACCGTTGGGATCTGGATGTCAGCGGTGGGTTCTCCACGCCGCTGGCCGCGGAACTCATCGCCGCGGCAGACGTCGTCGTCGCCTGGGGATGCTCGCTGACGATGTGGACCACGCGGCATGGGCGGCTGATCGCCGACGGTGCGGCGCTCGTGCAGGTCGACTCCGACCCGGGCGCGATCGGCCGGCAGCGGCCGGTGCGGCACGCCATCGTGGGCGACGTCCTGGAGGTGGCCGTCCGAACCATGGCCCAGCTGACCGGATCGCGACCGGTCGGCTACCGGACGGAGGAGGTCGCGCGACGTCTGGCGCACGAACGCCGTTGGCGCGACGTACCGTTCGAGGACACGTCGACACCAGTGCGGATCGACCCGCGAACGCTGACCATCGGCCTGGACGACATGCTGCCGGACGAGCGGATCGTGGCAGTCGACTCCGGCAACTTCATGGGCTATCCGAGCATGTTCCTCGACGTGCCGGACGACGACGGGTTCTGCTTCACCCAGTCCTTCCAGTCCATCGGGCTCGGGCTGGCGACCGCGATCGGCGCCGCGCTGGCCAGGCCCGACCGGCTGTCGGTCGCCGCGCTCGGCGATGGCGGAGCGCTGATGTCCATCTGCGAACTGGACACCGTCGTACGCCTCGGCCTGCCCATGGTCGTCGTGGTCTACAACGACGAGGCGTACGGCGCCGAGGTTCACCACTTCGGCCCGGATGGGTATCCGCTGGACACCGTCCGATTCCCGGAGACAGACATTGCTGCGATCGGGCGCGGCTTCGGCTGCGACGCCCGCACCGTCCGCACCCCGGCCGACCTCGACGGTGTACGCCGCTGGCTCGACGGGTCACGCGACCGGCCGCTGTTGGTCGACGCGAAGGTCACCGAGGGCCCGTCCTGGTGGCTGGAGGAGGCGTTCCGCGGCCACTGACCGCGCCAGTTCCGCGCATACTGGGCGGCACTGCCAGGAGGAGGTGACAGGGTGGCCGTGCGGCTGTCCAGCCGGCTGGCAGTGCTCCTGCTTGCGGCGGTGGCGCTGAGCATCGGGTTGACCCTCGCACCGCGGACTGCCTACGCCTGCAGATGCGCGCCACCGGCCAGCGACACAGCCGCCGCCGAGCGCGCCGACCTCGTGTTCGTCGGAGTGCTCGCGGATCAGAAGATCGACGCCGTCACCCTGGTGCGCACCCTGGACTTCGAGGTCAGTGCGGTCTACAAGGGCAAGGTTGCCGAAGAGGAGCGAATCATCAGTTTCGGCAGCAACAGCTGCGGTTACGAGGCTGACGGCCCCGGCCCGCACCTGGTCTTCGCAACTCGGGAGGTATACGGCGAGGATCTGTCTCTCTCCTACCTGCAGGCAATTCCGTGCAGTCCCAGCCGGACGGTCGCCGCGGGGGTTCCGGATCCGGCGCTCGGGGAGCCATCCTTACCCGCTCCCCTGCCGGCAGGTCCCCTGCCGTTCATAATCGCGATCGCCGTCGCCGGTGCTGTCCTTGTCGGGTACGCCGCACCCTGGCGACGTCGGCGATCCGAGTGATGAACCGCCTGCTCGGCCGCCTCGGCGGCGTCCTGCTGCTCTCCCTCGGGTTTGCCACCGCGGGCGTATCCGGTCCGCCGCCGGCATTCGCCTGCGACTGCGCGAGCTCGCCGGACGATGCCGCGTACGCCGCCCGTGCCGACGCGGTCTTCGTGGGTAGGCTCGCCGCCCGTCAGCAGCCGACGCCGTACACCTCCTCGCTGGACCCGGAAGTCCTCACCTTCGTGGTGAGCGCCGTGTACAAGGGCGACGTCGCGGACGAGCAACAGGTGGTCACGGCGGTCGACGGCGCCTCGTGCGGCCTCGAACTGGCCGGACCTGGGCCACACCTGGTCTTCGCGCGGATCGACCCGCGGCCGCAGGAGCAGTCCCCGAACGACGATCAGCTGTTGGCGGACCTGTGCGGCGGCAGCCGACCGCTGTCGGCGGCTGGGCCCGATCCCGGGCTGGGTACGCCGGCGACGCGTTATCCATCGGCACCCTCTGCGACTCCGACCACAGCGAGCAGCCCAACCCCGGCTGCCGCCACACCGGAGCCACCGGTTGAGACGACGGGGTCGACAGCGGTGCTGGTGGTCGGCGCGGCGGCCGCTGTGGGCGCAGCCGCGGCGCTGTTGGTCTGGCGGCGCCGGCGTACCGGCTAGGGAACCGGCACGCAGCTGCGCGCGTCGAAGCAGGGTCACACTGACCGGGAGGGGCGCTTCGAGACTCGGATCGGCAGATTGGGGCTCGTTGTCCTGCTCGGGCTCAGCGTGGTCTGGGCGGGCGTGGCTCGCCCGGCCCTTGCCTGTAGTTGCGTGGCGAGGCAAGGCGACGCCGAGCTGGCCGAGCGCGCGCAGGCGGTGTTCACCGAGCTGCTCATCGAACGAGTCGGCACGGCCGCCGCCATCACCGCTGTCGGCTGCCTGCTCTGGCGCCGGCTGCCCTTGCGCCGGCACGGGGATCAACCCGGCTGACAGCGCCCCTTGCGCGGCGGTTGCGCCACCGCCACGGTCCAGGGGTGCACACTTGGTCCGGTGAGCGCCAACGTCGACCCCGGCAGGGTCGACCTGACGACGGTCGACCCACTGACTAGGCGCGATGTGGTGCCGCAACCACGTCGTGCCCGGGCTCGCGCGCGGACTCAGCGGGTCGGTGCCGTGGTCCACCGCACCGTGACGCCGACGATCCGGCGCGGACCGATCCGGGCGCTGCGGCGCACCGTGGCCGCCGCGTGGAACGACCGGATCCTCGGCCTGTCCGCCGAAGCGGCGTTCTGGCAGCTGTTGTCCCTGCCGCCGCTGATCCTGGCCGTGCTCGGCTCGCTCGGGTACTTCGGCGGCTTCCTCGGTCCGAACACGCTGACCTCGATCGAGCGCAACATCCTGGAGGTGTCCAGCGGAGCCTTCACTCCGCAGGTCATCGACCAGCTGATCGAACCGACGCTGCAGCAGGTCCTGCGGCAGGGCCAGCTCCAGGTGGTCAGCATCGGCTTCGTGCTGTCGCTGTGGGCCGGCTCCTCGGCCATGTCGACATTCGTGAACACGATTTCGATCGCCTACGACCAGCGTGACGCGCGAGGAGCCGTCCGCAGCCGGCTGCTGGCGTTGCGCCTGTATGTCGTCTTCGTACTGCTGCTGGTGATCAGCCTGCCGCTGCTGGTGCTGGGCCCGGGCCTACTCCGGGACATCTTCCCGGCCGACTTCGAGCCGACTGCCGAGGTGCTGATCAACGCGGTGTACTGGCCGTTCCTCATTGTGCTGCTCGTCGTCACGCTGGCGAGCCTGTACCGGGGGGTGCTGCCGCGCCGCCCGCCGTGGCATCGCCAACTGCCCGGCGCTGTGCTCGCGGTGGCGATCTTCGTCCTCGGCGGCATCGTCGTCCGCGAATACATCGCCTTTGTCCTGGTGCAGGCGCTCAGCTACGGCGCGTTGGCCACACCGATCGCCGCGCTGCTGTTCCTGTTCCTGATCGGGTTCGCGGTGATCTTCGGCGCGGAGCTGAACGCCACGATCCAGCAGATGTGGCCCAGTCGCCCCAGCCGCAGCGAGCGTCGGCGGCTGGCCCGCGAGGCGATGGTGGCCGAGCGCAGCGGCGTACCGCTGCTCGTGCTCTGACGGCTCCCGTCGACTCAAGCCTTGCGCAGCTGCGCGTAGATCTTCTTGCACCGCTCGCACACCGGCGATCCCGGCTTCGGCGAACGGGTGACCGGAAAGATCTCGCCGCACAACGCCTCGACCATCGTGCCCATCACCGCGCTCTGGGCGATCCGGTTCTTGCGCACGTAGTGGAAGACCTGCTCGCCCTCGTCGGTTCCGCTGTCCCTGACGTCGGGACGCTCGACGGTCTCCGTGCTCACGACTACCTCCCTCGACGGCCCCGTCCATCATGCCAGCGGTAGCCTGCCGGTCGTGCCGCTGCCTCTGTCCACCTCCCCCGAGGTCGCACAAGCACAGGCGAACGGCGAGCCGATCGTAGCGCTGGAGAGCACGCTGATCGCCCACGGCCTGCCTAGGCCGGACAACCTTGCCGTCGCCCGGGAGATCGAGCAGATCGTCCGCCGGTATGGCGCCACGCCCGCTACGATCGCCGTCCTCGACGGGACCGTCCACATCGGACTCGACGACACCGGACTGCGGCGGATCGCCTGCGACGACGCGATCCCCAAGCTCGGCATCCGCGACCTTGCAGTGGCATTGGCGAGCGGAGGAAGCGGCGCGACCACCGTCTCGAGTACGGCGCTACTCGCCATCAAGGCAGGAATCGCGGTCTTCGCCACCGGAGGACTCGGGGGCGTCCACCGCGGCGGTGGCTACGACGAGTCGGCCGATCTGGCCGCGTTGGCCGGTACGCCGATCCTGGTGGTCTGCGCCGGCGTGAAGTCCATCCTCGACATCGAGGCCACCCTCGAGCGGCTTGAGAGCCTGTCGGTGACAGTGCTGGGTTACCGCACGAACCGCTTCCCCGGCTTCTACCTGACCGACTCCGGTTTCCCGCTGGACTGGCGGATCGAGGAACCGCACCAGGCCGCCGCTGTGTTCCGGACCCGCACCGATCTCCAGGCCGGCGCCGTCGTGGTCGCCAACCCGCTGCCCCCCGACGAGCAACTCGATCCGGGCCTGCACGACCGGGTGCTCGCCGCCGCGCTTGCAGCGGCCGCCGCCGACGGGATCACCGGCAAGGCTGTGACGCCGTACCTGTTGGACAGCCTGCATCGGGCGACCGGCGGTGAGAGTCTGCGCGCCAACGTCACGATCATCCAGCGCAACGCCGAGCTCGCCGCCCGGATCGCCGGCGCGCTCGCCGCAGGCTGAGGTGACCCGCGTCGTGGCCCGGGTCGTGGTCCTCGGCGACATCGTCGTCGACGTCGTCGCCGCCATGTCGGTGCCGGTTGCCAGCGGCAGCGACAGCCCCGCCCACATCCGGTACGCCGCCGGCGGAGCCGGAGCCAACGTCGCCGCCTGGCTCGCCGACCTCGGCGAACCGGTGAGCTTGATCGGCCGGGTCGGCGCCGACGACGCGGGGAACCGCTGCCTGGCCTCGCTGACCGCGGCCGGCGTCGAGTTGTCCGTGGCGGTCGACCCGGAGGCGACCACGGGCACCGTGATCGTCCTGGTCGATCCCAACGGCGAGCGCAGCATGGTCCCCGACCGGGGGGCGAACCTGGGGTTGCGTCCGGCGGACGTGGACAAGCGGTTGTTCGTTCCCGGCGACCACCTGCACCTGTCCGGCTACCCGCTGCTCGATGCCGGTTCCCAGGCAGCGGCGGTGCAGGCGTTGACGCTGGCCCGCGCGGCGGGAATGACGATCTCGGTGGATCCCGCATCCACCGCGCCGATCCTCGCCTATGGGACCGACCGCTTCCTCGCGGCGACCGAGGGCACCGACCTGCTACTGCCCAACCGGTCCGAGGCGGAACTCCTCACCGGACGGAGCGATCCCCATGCGGCGGCCGAGGAACTGGCGAAACGGTACGGCGCCGCTGTTGTCACGTGCGGGGCACAAGGCGCCGCCTGGGCAACCGACGGCGGCGGCGGCGGCGGCGGCAAGGCGGCGGGCCAGGTGCCGGCGCAACCGGCCCGGGTGGTGGACACCACCGGCGCCGGCGACGCCTTTGCCGCCGGCCTGCTCGCGTCCTGGCTGGCCGGGCGGCCGCTACCCGACGCCGTGCGGGCGGGGGCGGTGGTCGCCGCCCGCGCAGTCACTCACGTCGGCGCCCAACCCGGCTGAGAGGCTTGAGAACGAGGCTCAGCCGTCGATGATTCGGCTGCTGCTCGTTGCCGTGCCGAGTGCCCGCTCCGGCGCTGGATGGCCGAACCGATTGATCCGCTCGGCCTTTTTGGGCGGCCGGTCGTTGGCGATGAGGACGGCCATCCACGGCAGCACGCAGGCCAGGCCGACGAGAATCAGCATGAGCCACACGATCTCGTAGAACGTGGCCGCGAGGATGAGGAACACGATGCGCAGCCCCATCGTGATGGTGTAGCGCTTGCGCCGCGAGTTGTGCTCGTCGATCCGGCTCTGCTGTGCGTCGGTGATGAGCACCGGCCGCGCCGAGTCGGGTCTGTGCGAATCCACTGACCCTCCCGATACCGGGCACGGCTCCCGGCCACCACCCATGTTGCCACTCGAGCCCGGATGACGCACCCCGCCCGACGTCCGGCCGGCTAGGACTGCTTCGCTGCCTGCTTGGCCTGCCGCTTGTACTCCCGCACCAGCGCCAGCGAAGCAGCATCGACGACGTCGGCGACCGAGCGGTGCGCACCGGTGTCGCCGTACGTGCCGGCCGACTCGCGCCAACCCGCCGGCTGTACGCCGTACTGCTTGCCGAGCAGCGCAATGAAGATCTTCGCCTTTTGGGCACCGAAGCCGGGCAGTGCCGAAAGCCGGCGCAGCAGCTCCTCCCCCGTCGAAGCGTCCGCCCAGACGGCCTCCGCCCGGCCGTCGTAGTGCTCGACGAGGTGACCGCACAGCGCCTGCACGCGGCCGGCCATAGAGCCGGGGAAGCGATGTATCGCGGGCCGGTCCGTGAACAGTTCGGCCACCTGCTCGGACGGCAGCTCAGCCAGCTCGCGGGCGTCCAGGTCGTGGCCGAGCCGTTCGCGAAGCACATAAGGGCCGACGAACGCCTTTTCCATCGGCACTTGCTGGTCGAGCAGCATTCCGATCAGCAGCGCCAACGGGTCGCTGGAGAGCAGCTCGTCTGCGGGTTCGGACATCGACAGTCGCACCGTGGGCATCCGCTCAGGGTGGCATGCGGGCGCGGTCCGGGGCGAGGGGCAGGATGTCCCCATGCGCGCCGTCGTACAGCGGGTGTCGGAGGCGTCGGTGACGATCGACGGCCAGCGGTACGCCGGAATCGGTCGGGGACTGGTCGCGCTCGTGGGTGTCACGCACGACGACGACCTGGCGAAGTCCACCACGCTGGCCCGCAGGCTGCACGAGCTGAGGTTGTTCGACGACGGCCGTTCCTCGATCGCCGATCTGGACCTCGAGATCCTGGTCGTCAGCCAGTTCACGCTGTACGGAGACATCAGCAAGGGGCGCCGGCCGTCATGGCTGGCCGCCGCACCCGGCAGCGTGGCCGAGCCGCTGGTCGAGGCAGCCGTCGCAGCCCTGCGCGAGCGTGGCGCCCGCGTCCAGACCGGGCGATTCGGCGCCGACATGGCGGTTGCGCTGGTCAACGACGGGCCGGTGACGCTCGTCCTGGAGTTCTGAGCCCCGCGGCTCACGAAGTCATAACGCCTGCCGGCGCGCGGGAACACCCGAACACGCGCGGCGTTGAACAGGCAAGGGGCATGACCGCCCTGCTCAGCAACTTTGCGAAAGGGGCAGTTGATGACACTGACCCAAGACACTGACACCAGCAGATTACGACCCGGCTCCGAGGATACCCGCGTTTCCGGGGCTTCGACGGCGACCACCGTCTCGACCGACTTGGTTCGGGTCTACCTCAACACGATCGGCAAGACCAAGCTGCTCACCGCCGAGCAGGAAGTTGACCTCGCCAAGCGGATCGAGGCCGGCCTGTACGCCGGCCGGCTGCTAGCCGACTCGCCCACCACCTTCAGCTCGGCGCGAAACCGCGACCTGAAGGTGCTGGCACGCGACGGCGCCGCCGCCAAGCAGCACCTGCTCGAGGCCAACCTGCGCCTGGTGGTTTCCGTTGCCAAGCGCTACACCGGCCACGGCATGGCGTTCCTGGACCTGATCCAGGAGGGCAACCTGGGGCTGATCCGAGCGGTGGAGAAGTTCGACTACACCAAGGGCTTCAAGTTCTCGACGTACGCGACCTGGTGGATCCGGCAGGCGATCACCCGGGCGATGGCCGACAGCGGGCGGACGATCCGGCTACCGGTCCACCTCGCCGAGCAGGTCAACAAGGTGATCCGTACCCGCCGGCGGATGCACCAGGAACTCGGCCGGGAACCCACCGAGGAAGAGATCGGGCTGGAGCTGGACCTGGAGACCGACCGGGTCGGCGAGCTGCTGCGCCATGCCCGCGACCTCGTCAGCTTGGATCAGACGGTCGGCACCGAGGAGGAGTCCCGGCTGGGTGACTTCATCGAGGACGCCGACGCTCCGATGGCAGAAGATGCCGTCGAGTTCGACCTCATGCGCTCCGGTGTCCAGGCGGCATTGTCCACATTGGACGACCGGGAGCGCGAAGTGATGCGGCTGCGGTACGGGATGGATGGTTCCAAGCCCCGCACGCTCGAGCAGATCGGGAAGGAGTTCGGCTTGTCGCGTGAGCGGGTCCGCCAGATCGAGCGGGACACGATGGCCAAGCTCCGCGAGCCGAGCCGCACGGGCGGTTTGCGCGACTACCTCGGCTGAGCAAGCGGTTCAGGGCGGGGGATCAGGCGAGCGTGCCGTCGATCGGGCGGCTCAGTCCCTGCGATCATCGGGGTCCAGCCCGAACAGCGGGAAGCTCGCCCGCCTGGTCGCCGCGATCGCCCGGTCCAGAGGTGTCGTGCTGTCCACGTCCCAGGGCTGCCAGGCCAGGTCGGCGTCCTCGCCCATCGTCTGAGGTGCAGTGGCGCGCAGTGCCCGGCCGCGGACGTAATCGGTCCAGTCGGCGGGTATTGGCGTCCGCGGGTCCACCGGGTTGCCGGTTGCCTCGGCGAGCAGGTGAGTCCACGCCCTGGGCACGCATCGCACGAGCCCGTAGCCGCCGCCGCCGAGGACTAGCCAACGCCCGTCGCAGACCTCGTGCGCCAACGCGTGCAGCGCCGCGAATGCCGTGCGTTGACCGTCGACGGACAGCGCAAGGTTGGCCAGCGGATCGTCGCGGTGGGTGTCGCAGCCACACTGCGTGACGAGCACCTGGGGCCGGAATGCCCGCACCGTGCTCGGCACCACCGCATGGAAAGCGCGCAGCCAACCGCCGTCGGCGGTTCCCGCGGGCAGCGGCAGGTTCACCGCCGTACCGACGGCGTCGCCCTCCCCGTTCTCGTCCGGAAAGCCGGTGCCGGGCCACAGCGTGAGCGGGCTCTCGTGCACGCTGACCGTGAGAACCCGCGGATCATCGTAGAAAGCGGCCTGGACGCCGTCGCCGTGGTGCACGTCCACGTCGATGTAGGCGACCCGCTCGGCGCCCTGCGCGAGCAGCCAGGCGATGGCGATCGCGGCATCGTTGTAGACGCAGAAACCGGAGGCCTGGCTGCGCATCGCATGGTGCAGGCCGCCGGCGATGTTCACCGCATGCCGGCTGCTGCCCTCCCAAACCTGCCGAGCCGCGACGACGCTGCCCCCGGCGATCAACGCAGACACCTCATGCATCCCTGGAAACACCGGGTTGTCCGGCGTACCCATGCCGAAGCCGGCCCGCCACGGTTCCTCGGGCGCGCGCCGTACCGCATCGAGATAGGCCGGGTCGTGGACGAGGGTCAGCACGTCGTCGTCGGCGGCCACCGGCGCCAGCATGGTGACGTTCGGGCGTTCCAGTACGCCGAGGGATCCCGCCAGCCGCATCGTCAGGTCCAGCCGCACGGGATGCAGCGGATGCTGCGGGCCCATGTCGTAACCGAGAAACGCCTCGTCCCACACCACCGCCACGGAGTCACTCACTTGGCGTGCCTCACTGCGCTCGGCGGCCGCGGTCGCGGCTCCGGTACCCATGTGTTCGCTCGCTGCGCTCGCTCACGACCTCTGACGCTACCGGCGGCGGTACCATCCGAGCGAGCTGAGGTGGTCACGTGAGTGAGCTGATCGACACAACGGAGATGTATCTCCGCACCGTCTTCGAGCTGGAAGAAGAGGGCGTGGTCCCGCTGCGGGCGCGGATCGCCGAGCGGCTGCACCAGAGCGGCCCGACGGTGAGCCAGACCGTTGCCCGGATGGAGCGCGACGGGCTCCTGTCGGTCGAGGGTGACCGGCATCTGCGGTTGAGCGACGTGGGCCGCAAGCTGGCGGTCGCCGTCATGCGTAAGCATCGGCTGGCTGAACTGCTCCTCGTCAACGTCATCGGCTTGGACTGGGAAGACGTGCACATCGAGGCCTGCCGCTGGGAGCACGTGATGAGTGAGGCCGTCGAACGCCGGCTGATCACGCTGCTGGACAACCCGCATCAGTGTCCCCACGGGAACCCGATCCCCGGCCTGGAGGAGCTTGGCGCCGATCCGGAGGAGACCGCGCCGGAGGACATCGTGCAGCTCAGCACGTCGGCCACGACGGCCGGGCGGTTGGTCGTCGTACGCCGGATTTCCGAGCAACTGCAGTCCGACGCCGACCTGATGCGCGTGCTCAAGGGTGCCCGGGTGCAGCCGGGCGAGCAGGTCACTGCGACGGCGATCGGCAGCGGCGTCCGGGTGGATCAGACCGACCTGACCCAGACGGTCGCCGAACACGTGTTCGTCACGGTTGCCCGCTAGAGCCCGCGACCAACACTTCGGGTGGCTGACCGGCGTCAACCCGAGTCGGCAGGCAACGGTCCCTAGCCGCCCCGAGGTAGGGCGCGCAGGGCGAGTACGAGCTGAGCGCAGTCCTCGTCGGTGTTCCACGGGCCGACGCTGACCCGGAGGAGCGGCCGTGGACCGGGAACCCAGCGGACCAGGATCCCGTCGGACTCCAGTTGCCGCACCAGGGCGTCGGGATTCACGGCAGGGGGCGGACTCGTTGCGGCAAAGGGCGTCGGCCCGCCGGGATCGGCCACGTCGAGGTCAGGTACGTCGGCCAACTGGACGCGCAGTCGCCCGGCGAGAGCGGCGGCGTAGTCGCAGCCCGCGGCGACCCCGTGCCCGCTGCGCCAGCGCAAGGAGGCGACCAGGCCGGCCAGCGCGACCAGGCTGATCGAGCCCACGTCGTATCGCCTGGCACCTGGCCACAGCTCGGTGCCCGGCGCTCCCGGGCTCCGGTCATGTGTGACGTAGCCGCGCCAGGCGGGCACCAGGTGATCCAACCGGTCGGGCCGCACGTACAGGGCACCGGTGCCCGATGGCCCACACAGCCACTTCTGCCCCGACACCGTGTAGAAGTCACAGCCCAGCGCGGCCAGGTCCAACGCGATCGCGCCTGCGGACTGCGCCCCGTCGGCCAGAACGGGCACGCCCCTGGCGCCGGCGGCGGCCAGGATGCCGGGCAGGTCCACGACCTCGCCAGTCGACCAGAGGACGTGCGAGCAGGCCACCAGCCGGGTGCGGTCGGTCAGCGCGGCAGCCACCGACGCCACCGCTCGTCCCGCGGTGGTCTCGACGGTGCGCACGACGACACCGCGGCTGGCGGTCAGGTGTGCCAGCGGCTCGGTCAGGCCCGGGTGCTCCACCGAACCGGTGACGACTTCGTCACCGGCCCGCCATGGCAGACCGGCCAGCACGGAGTTGACGCCGTCTGTCGTGGAATGGGTGAGGGCAAGCTGCTCGGATCCGCAGCCGAGGACGAGGGCCAGCTCCTCCCGAGCCTGCGCCTCGAGCTCATGCCAGAGATCCAGTCCCGCCGAGCCGATCCGGCCCGATGTGGCCGCCCAGTCCAGATGCCGGCGCATGGCATCCCGCGCCACCGACGGGAGCGGTCCGAACGTGCCGGCGTTCAGGTATACCTGGGCGGTGACTGACGGCAGATCAGCGCGCATGACCCTGACGTCTGCTGAGCTCAGCACATCTCCTCCTCGGCTCACCGGGTGACGGCCGGACGAGATACGTTAGCAACGCGAACTATTCACCCCTTGGGAGACAACCGGATGACTGATGCCCCAGCCGACCCCTTCCTCGACCTGGCCGGTTACGTCGCGCTGCCCCGGCTCGCTGGTCTGGCCCTGTCCGTCGACGGCACCCGGCTCGTCACGTCCGTGGCCACCTTGAACGCGGACAAGACCAAGTGGATGACCGCGCTGTGGTCGGTCGACCCCGCCGGAGAAGCTCCGGCCCGACGGCTCACCCGCAGTGCCCCCGGAGAGTCGAACGCGGTTTTCGCGCCGACCGGTGAGGTCCTGTTCACCTCCGCGCGGCCCGATCCCGAGGCCGGCAAGGGTGCCGACGAGCCGAAGCCGTCGCTGTGGGCGTTGCCCGCCCACGGCGGTGAGGCACGGCTGCTCGCCGCCTATCCCGGGGGTGTCAGCGGCGTGACGGTGGCCGCGGACCGCGGCACCATCGTCTTCTCCGCGGCGGCGATGCCCGACGCGGGGACGGCCGAGGACGACGAGAAACTGGTCAAGGCGCGTAAGGAGGCGGGGGTGAGCGCGATCTTGTTCGAGGACTACCCCGTCCGGCACTGGGACCACGACCTCGGCCCCGCGCATACCCGGGTCTTCGCCGCTGCCGGGGGACCGCTCACGGCCGACAGCGACTCAGACGGTCGGTTGGACAACCCCAGAGACGTCACCCCCGAGACTCCGGCCGTGCAGGACATCGAGGACCTCGCGCTCAGCCGCGACGGCCGGCTGCTCGCCGTCGCAGTCGGCGTACCGGACGGTGCAGCCTCCCGGCGGCAGCGCATCGACGTGGTCGACGTCGAGACCGGCGATCATCGGACCCTCGCCGACGACGAGGGCCACGACTACGGCGACATGGCCTTTTCCCCGGACGGTAGCCGGCTGGCCTGCATCCGGGGCAAGCACAGCAGCTGGGAGGAGCCCGGTGACCAGACGCTGTGGGTCATCGATGTCGGCAGCGGCGAGGGACGCGATCTGACGCCGAACTTCCCGAACTGGCCGGCCCATCCCGTGTGGTCCGCCGACGGTGACGCGGTGTTCTTCGTGTCTGACGAGGCCGGGCACCACCCGGTCTTCCGGGCGGAACTGGACGGTGGGGCGGTCCTCCGCCTCACCGATCGCGGTAGCTTCAGCGACCTCCAGGTGCACCCCGACGGGGAGCGGCTGTTCGCGCTGCGGACGACCGTGGACGCCCCCGCGCAGCCGGTCCGGCTGGAGGCCGGGCAGGAGCCTTCGGTACTCCCGAACCCGGGCCAGGTGGACGACCTCCCGGGCACGCTGACCGAGGTCAGCACGGTAGTCGCCGACGGCTCGACCGTGCGGTCGTGGCTGGTGCTGCCGCGGGGGGCCTCGGCCGGACAGCCGGCACCCCTGCTGCTGTGGATCCACGGTGGCCCACTGATGAGCTGGAACGCCTGGTCGTGGCGCTGGAACCCGTGGCTGATGGCGGCTCGGGGGTACGCCGTACTGCTGCCCGACCCGGCCCTGTCTGCCGGCTACGGGCAGGACTTCGTCCGCCGGGGTTGGGGCGCGTGGGGAGCCTCGCCGTACACCGACCTGATGGAGATCACCGACGCGGCAGTTGCCCGGGAGGACATCGACGAGACCCGGACGGCGGCAATGGGCGGCTCCTTCGGCGGGTACATGGCCAACTGGGTGGCCGGGCACACCGACCGGTTCCGCGCCATCGTGACCCACGCAAGCCTGTGGCAGCTCGACCAGTTCTCGGGGACAACGGACGACGCGTGGTACTGGGCGCGCGAGTTCGGCGACCCGCTGCACGACCGCCAGCGCTACGAAGACAACAGCCCGCACTATTCGGTCGCCAAGATCACCACGCCGATGCTGGTCGTGCACGGGGACAAGGACTACCGGGTGCCGATCGGTGAGGGGCTGCGGCTGTGGTATGACCTTCGCCGGCACGGTGTCGAGTCCAAGTTCTTGTACTTCCCCGACGAGAACCATTGGGTTCTCACCCCCGGGAACGCCCGGGTCTGGTACGAGACCGTCTTCGCGTTCCTCGCCCAGCACGTTATGGGCGAGAAGTGGTTGCGCCCGGACCTGCTCTGAGCGCACGGCTCGACCCAGCACTCAGGCCGCCTCTGCGCTGAGCGCCAGCGCAGCTCGCAGCGCCTTGGGCGGCACCCCTCGATCCAGGCCCTCGGTCAGCAAGACCGCGAACGAGTAGTCCGGGTCGCTGGCCAGCGCCCGGTCCAGCGCGATCCGTGCGTACGCCCCGTTGCCGCGGAGGTAGGCATGCACTGCCAGCAGCGTCGCAGGAGGAGCGTCGTACGGCGGAGTCGCCTTGCGGACGAGTTCGACCCACAGTGACTCCGCGGCATGTTCGAGGTCGGTGCCGACCCACATCAGAGCGTCGTCACGTACCGCGACGTCGGCCAGGCCGAGTGCCAGCCGGGCCACCTCGGCGGCTTTCAATTCGAGGCTGACCTCGGCCCGGGACTCGACCGCCGCCCGGAGCAGCGCGCGGCTGCCGGCCGCGACGGCGTTCCAGCCTCGCTCGGACAACTCGGCGATGAGCTGCCGGCTCACCCACTCGAAGGTCCGATCCAACGAGGCGCGGACAAACAGCCCCACCGGTCGGAGCGAGCGCTCGAGGTCCTCCCGGGAGGCATGCACCACGTCGCCCAGCCACGCCGAAGCCGCCGCCAGCTCCGACACCTCATCCGGCTCCACGGGCGTGCCCTCAGGAGGGCAGCAGGCCGGCGTCTGGCAGCGGTAGGACCGCCAGCGGCCGCCTCGGACCCACAACGCGTCCTTGACCTCGATCCCCAGCGCTCGCGACGACTCCTGGATCGCCTCCACCAGGTCAGGGCAGGGTGGTTCGCCCGGACCCTCGCTGAACACCACAAGGAAGACGCCGCCCGAACCGGCATTCTGCAGATGGGCTGCAATCAGCTGAGCCAGCTCGCCTGAACAGTCTGGCGGCGGCAGGTCCACCCGCATGGTCAGGCACACCTGCGGCGCCTGCGAGCCGAGTCCCACCGCTACCACGGACTCGCAGGGGTGGAAGCCGACGAGGTAAGGGACCGCAGCGACGATCTGCCCCGGACTGCGCAGACGGATCGCCGGAGCCGGGTTCGTGCGAGACGTCGGGATCGCTGACATGACCCGAGCCTGGCTGTTGCGGCCAGGCCGGGACAGCCTCGGATCAGACCTGTGGACGACCAGGCTTGGGCTGTGGACAAACTTGCCCAATAACGTCCCGCGCTTGTTGGGTCGGTCCGCCTGGCACGGTCAGGCCAGCTGGGTCAGCCGGTCGGCGTGGCTGACCGCGTAGCTGGCTTGGGTGGCGGCGCAACGTACGACGTTCTCGAGTTCATCGCGGCGCCGCAGCATCGAGGCCGGCCTGGTGCCGACGGCGATGGCACCGATAACGCTGCCACTGCGACGGACGGGAGCCGCCAGGCACGCCAGCTCAGTCTGGAACTCCTCGAGTTCCACGGCGATGCCGTTGGACCGGACGGCGGCCAGCTGAGCCTCCAGAGCGGGGACCTCGCTGACCGTCTTGTCGGTGACCGGGGCGATGCCGCAGACGTCGATCAGCCTTGCCCTGTCCCGCTCCGGCATATGTGCGAGCATCACCTTTCCGAACGCGGTGGAATGCGGCGCATCGCTGAAACCGACGTCGAGTGGTGGGGGCATCGGGTACGCCGGCGACTCCGCCACGTAGGCGATCACGATCTGACCTTCGCGGAAGACGGCGAAGCAGGCCGCGGCCCGCGCCTGGTCGTGAACCCTCCGCACGAGGTCGGCGATCTCCGGCGTCACGGACAACTGCCGGTTCAGCCCGTTGTGCAGTTCGACAGCTCCGTATCCGATGCCGTAACCACGAGACTCCGGCAGCCGAACCAGCAGTCCCCGATCGGTCAAGGTGTGCAGCAGGTGGTACGTCGTGGACAAGTTCGCATCGAGCCGCCGCGCGATCACCTTGGCGGTGATGCCGTCGGAGGCAGCCGCGACGATGAACAGCAACCGGAGCGCGCGATCGACCGAGGCGATGGTCTTACGGGTCGAAGGGCCAGCTTCCACCCGGCCAGTGTGGCCCGATGACAGCGAAGTCACCACCTTGAGGGCGAACCGCTCAGCCGACCGAGGGGCCGAGCCCGAGGGACTGCGGGGTGCTGGCGTCAGGGGAAGGCTGATGAAGGCCCTCGTCCAGCGAACCGAACTCGGTCATGAGCGCGGCGCTACCACCCCAGGCGGTCTGCTCCTCCGCAATCAAGGTGTTCGTGGTGAGCAGCAGCCCGGCCACCGATGCGCCGTTCTCCAACGCAGCACGCGCGACCCGGAGCGGGTCGATGATGCCCATCTCGATCATGTTGCCGTAGCGCCCTTCCAGCGCATCGAACCCCCCGTCGACATCCATCGTCGACATCTGAGCCACCACCTCCTGGCCGGAGTAGCCCGCATTGGCAGCGATGAGGTAGGCAGGCTCGGTGAGTGCACGGCGCACGATTTCCACCCCGATCGCGTAGTCGTCCTTGACCTGCAGGTCGTTGAGCGCGGGCTCGGCGTGCATCAGCGCGGCCCCGCCGCCCGCGACGATGCCTTCGGCCATGGCGGCTCGGACGGCAGACACGGCGTCCTCGACCCGGTGCTGGAGTTCCTTGAGCTCGGCGTTGGTCGGCGCCCCTACCTTGATCACAGCGACCTTGCCGGTCAAGGCCCCGATCCGCTCGGTGATGACGTCCTCGTCGACGCCGAAGGTGGCACGTTCCAACTCCGCGCGCAGCTGGGCGACCCGGAACTCGACATCCTCGGCGGATCCGCCGCCGCCGATGATCGCGGTCTGGTCGGCTGTGACCCGTACCTGGGTGGCTTGGCCGAGCTGATCCAGGGTCATCGTTTCCAGGGTGAACCCTGAGTGCTTGCTGTAGACCGCGCCGCCGGTGATCGCGGCGATGTCCTCCAGCTTGTGCAGTCGACGGTCGCCGAAGCCAGGCGCCTTCACCGCGACGCACTGGAAGATCATGTTGACGTGGTTGTGCACGAGCATGCTCAGCGCTGACCCCTCGACCGTCTCGGCCAGGATGATCAACGGTCGGGGAGCGCGCATGATCTTGTCCAGCAGCGGCATCAGCTGCTGAACCTTGGTGATCTTCTCGCTGCACAGCAAGATGTACGGATTGTCGACGAGCGCTTCCAGGGCCGCCGGGTTGGTCACCATGTACGGCGACATGTACCCGTTGTCGAACTCGAAGCCTTCGATGAAGTCGACGCTCATCCCCCGTGCCGCCGCCTCTACCACTGTGACGATTCCGCCGTCGCCGACTGTGTGCAGCGCCTTGGCGATGACGGCGCCGACTTCGTTGTCGTCGTTTGCCGAGATCGCTGCCACCCGCTTGTAGTCCTCTTCGGTGACCACCGGATGCGCCACGCTGCGCAGGTGCTCGACGAGCCGGCCGATGGCCAGATCGACACCTCGCTTCACAAGCACTGGATTGCCGCCGGCGCCGATCGCCTTGGTGCCCTCTCGGAAGATCGCCTGCGCTATCACGGTGGCTGTCGTGGTGCCGTCGCCGACGATGTCATTCGTCTTGATCGCAGCTTCCTTGACCAGCTGCGCACCCATGTTCTCGAATTGGTCTTTCAGGTAAATTTCTCGTGCGATCGTCACGCCGTCGTTGGTGATCACCGGCGACCCGGTGATCTTTTCCAGGATGACGTTGCGACCCTTGGGCCCCAGCGTCGACTTCACCGCCTCGGCCAACTGGTCGACACCGGCAAGCAGCAGGGCGCGCGCTTCCTCGCCGAAGCGTAGTTCCTTAGCCATGAATTCTCCTGAGCCGTGGGTACCCCAACCGGAACTGCGTGGGATTGCTGGTGAGACGAGTTATGGGACGAGGATCGCTCGACCCCGGACCTTGCCGGCGTCGAGGTCGTTGATGGCATCGACGGCGGCGTCCAACGGATAGGTCTTGGTGTGCAGCGTGACCTTGCCCGCCTGGGCCAGGACCATGAGTTCGGCAAGATCGTTGTACGTGCCCACAATGTTCCCGACGATGTTGCGTTCGGTCGAGATGATGTCCAGGGTCGGAATGTTGACGGTGCCGCCATAGCCGATGACGTAGTAGGAACCGCCACCCCCGGTCATCGCGAACCCGTCCTGCTCGGCGCCCTGCTCAGCGACGAAGTCCAGCACGACGTTGGCGCCCGTGCCGTCGGTGAGGCCCATCACCGCATCGACCTGGCCGCCATCGGCGACCACGGTGTGATCTGCTCCCAGTTGCTCAGCGAGCTTGAGCGCATCCGGATTCCGGTCGACCACAACGATCCTCGTCGCCGTGAGCGCGGCGAGACACTGGATGCCGATGTGCCCGAGCCCGCCCGCGCCGATGAGCACGCACGTCGTACCGGGATAGAGCAGCGGGATGGCTTTGCGGACCGCGTTATAGGCGGTGATGCCGGCATCGGCCAGCGCCGCCACGTCTTCCGGCTTGGTCTGCGGGTCGAGCTTGACGCACGCCCGCGCCGAGGTGAGCAGGTATTCAGCCATCCCGCCATCGGTGCTCAGGCCCGGAAAGGCGCTGTTGCTGCAGTGCATGTCATTGCCGGCGCGGCAGGCCCGGCAGAGCCCACAGGTCGGCGTGGGATGCAGGATGACCGTGTCGCCGACCTCCACGTTGGTGACCGCGGCGCCGATGTCGTGCACCCAGCCGGCGTTCTCGTGGCCGATGGTGTAGGGCAGCGCCACGCCCATCGCCTCGGCCCACTGGCCCTCCACGATGTGCAGGTCGGTGCGGCAGACTCCCGCGCCGCCGATCTTCACGATGACATCGAGCGGACCCTGGATGCTCGGCTCGGCCACCTCCTCGACCACAGGTAGCTGGTGGTATTCGTGCAGCCGAACTGCCTTCATCTGGAGTCTCCCTGTGCGCCGACTGGACGGTATCTCTCCTGCAACAAGCCCCGGCAGATGCTGGAGTTCGCTTCCACGCTCACCCGGGTGACCCGGGCCTTGCGCAGGTGCAGCGGCAGGTCGTCAGTTTCGACTGCCGTGCCGCTGCTCGGGTCGATCAGCAACGGATCGCTATCACCGGCGGGCAGTCCGAGTTCGGCGCGGCGGCTCCGCAGCCGATCGAGATCGCCGCTGGCGGGCACCTCGCCGAGCGTCAGACCGACCAACTCCTCACCGGTGTGTCCGCGGGCGATCAGCGGGCGGCAGACCCGATCGGTGCCGGCCCAGACCGCCTTGCGCACGAAGTCGGCCCGCAGGGTGTCGAGCTCACCGACCGCCTCGTCCGTGAAGGATTGGACGAAGCCTGCCCGTGCGGCCACACCGCCATTGATCTCGGTGGAGGCGAAATGGTCCTCCAGCACGATGTCTGCACGGCTCACACCGCTGACCCCGCTGACCGCGTCGTAGGCGTCGGCCACCATGAGAAATGCGAAGTTCGGCGCACAGAAATAGGTGGGAAGCTGGAGCCGCACCTGCGCCACGCCGTCGTTGGAGACCGTGCACGACGCCACGAAGCCCAACGAGGTGATCGACTCGTCCAGTTCGGGGTCGCGCACGGACTCCAATGCGACCAGAACGCGAGAAGCAGCGGCAGTTGCCGCAGTTCTCACGGCCCAACCAGTACCGCGTCGTCCTGGGA
>JACCTY010000134.1 GCA_013812145.1 Geodermatophilaceae bacterium
GCAAACCGCCGATGAAGGGCGAGACGATCCACCTGCGCATCCGCTCCGGTGAGGAGCACCTGTTCTCCAACGCCGACGGCGCGCGGATCGCCAGCGACGACCAGCCGGCCATGACCAAGGCCGGCGCTCCCGGGACGTCCGGCTGACAGCTCCCACACCGGCTCAGTCCAGCGCCTGCCGGAGGTCCTCCACCAGGTCATCGACCGTCTCGATGCCGACCGACAGGCGGACCAGGTCGCCCGACACTTCCAGCGGCGATCCGGCGGCCGAGGCATGCGTCATCCGGCCCGGATGCTCGATCAGCGACTCGACCCCCCCGAGGGACTCGCCGAGGGTGAACAGCTCAGTCCGCTCACACACCCGCAAGGCCGCGGGTTCGCCGCCGCGGACGGTGAAAGACACCATCCCGCCGTACCCGCTCATCTGCTTGGTCGCGACCTCGTAGCCCGGGCTGTCCGGCAGTCCCGGATAGAGCACCAGGTCGACGCCCGGGTGCCCCACCAGCAGGTCGACGATCCGCTCGGCGTTGGCGCAGTGCCGGTCCATGCGAACCCCCAACGTCTTCGCACCGCGCAGGACCAGCCACGAGTCGAACGGTCCAGGCACTCCACCCAGCGCGTTCTGGTGGAACGTCAGGACCTCGGCAAGCGCCTGGTCCGACACGACCAGTGCGCCACCGACAACGTCTGAGTGCCCGCCGACGTACTTCGTGGTCGAGTGCACGACGACATCAGCCCCGAGCGCGAGCGGCTGCTGCAGGTACGGCGTGGCGAACGTGTTGTCCACCGCCAGCAGCGCGTCGTGCTCGTGGGCGAGTCCGGCAAGGGCGGCGATGTCGGCGATGCCCAGCAACGGGTTTGTCGGCGTCTCGCACCAAACCAAGCGGGTCTGCGGACGGATCGCCGCGCGGACCTGGTCCAGGTCGCCGAGCCAGACCGGGGTGAAGTTCAGCCCCCAGCGTTCCAGCACCCGGGCGAAGAGCCGGAACGTCCCGCCATACGCGTCGTTCGGGATCACGACGTGGTCGCCGGGGCCGCAGACCGCCTGGATCAGCGCGGTCTCGGCGGCCAGCCCGGAGGCGAAGGCCAAACCGTGGCGGCCACCTTCCAATGCGGCCAGGCACTGTTCCAGTGCCGTCCGGGTGGGGTTCGCCGAGCGGCTGTACTCATACCCGCCGCGCAGCCCGCCGACGCCGTCCTGCTTGTACGTCGACGTCTGATAGATCGGTACGACGACCGCTCCGGTCGCGGCATCCGGCCCCTGGCCGGCGTGGATCGCGCGGGTCTCGAAGCCGTGCCTGCTGCCCATTCAGCCGAGGCTAGTCGGCCGGTGGCCGCCGACCCCGTGGCCGGGAATTGATTTGCACCTCGAGCCGGGTCCGGCTTACAGTGGCGAAACGGTACCGTTCCGTTTCGCCTAGCGGTGTGGAGGCTCTCATGGACACGACCGCGGCGCCCACGGTCCACGGCAGGGGCTTGGACGAGGCGCGTACGCCGGAGATCCTGCAGGCCGCCCTCGCCGTACTGGCCGAGGTCGGCTACGACCGGATGACCATGGAGGCGGTGGCAGCCCGCGCCCACGCCGGTAAGGCCACGCTGTACCGCCGCTGGGCCTCAAAGGCAGAACTGGTCGTGGAGGCGGTCAAGGTGATGAAGACCGAGTGCCTGCCACCGCTGTCGGACACCGGTTCCTTGCACGAGGACCTGCGCACGGTGGCGAGGCTGATCACCACTCCGGCCTCGGATGACGAGTTGTGCGTCATGCGCGGTCTGGCGTCGGCGCTTGCCCACGACCGGGACCTGGCAACGGTGTTCGAACGAGAGTTCCTCAGTCAGCGGCGCGCCGACATGGCCGACCTGCTCAGGTGCGCGCAGGAACGGGGCGAGATCCCGCCCGGCCGCGACATCGAAATCCTTGCCCACGTCCTTCCCTCGATGGTCTTCGTTCGCTCCCTGGTCACCTCGAAGAAGGTCGACCCCGATTTCCTTGAACGGCTGATCGACGAAGTCCTGATCCCCGCAGCCACGGCCCCTGTGACCCAAAGAGCCCAGAAGGAGAGTCATGTCAGCAGCAGCTGAGGCCGCCGAACCGCAGGCCGCCTCCCCCGCACCGAGGCGCCTCGGGGTGGCGCTCGTCGTGATCAGCATGGCGCAGCTCATGGTGGTGCTCGACGCCACGATCGTGAACATCGCCTTGCCCAGCATCCAGACCGACCTCGAGTTGTCCGACGCCAGCCTGCAGTGGGTCATCACGGCGTACACGCTGGCCTTTGGTGGCCTGCTGCTCCTGGGCGGCCGGGCCGGCGACATCCTCGGCCGGCGCCGGGTCTTCATCTTCGGCATCTGGCTGTTCTCGTTAGGCTCGCTGTTCGGCGGGCTGGCGTGGAATGCCCCCACCCTGCTCGCCGGGCGGGTCGTGCAGGGCATCGGCGCCGCCATTGCAGCACCGACCGCTCTTGCGCTGATCACCACCGAGTTCCCCGAGGGCAAGCCGCGCAACCAGGCCATGGGCGTGTACGCCGCCATGTCCGGCGCGGGCGCGGCGGTCGGGCTCATCCTCGGTGGCGTCCTGACCGACCTGCTCAACTGGCGGTGGGTGCTCTTCGTCAACGTGCCGATCGGCATCTTCGTGGCGCTGCTAGCCCCCCGAGTGCTGCACGAGACCGAGGGTCACCGCGGCAAGTTCGACCTGCCCGGCGCCCTGACCGCCACCATCGGCCTGTCGACGCTCGTCTACGGCCTGACCCATGCCGCGACCGACGGCTGGTCCGACCCGGTCACCCTGGCGGCGCTGGCCATCGCCGTACTGCTGCTCGTCACATTCCTGGCGATCGAGATGCGCAGCCCGCACGCGCTCATGCCGCTGCGGATCTTCGCCGATCCCAACCGGGCCGGCGCCTTTGGCATCATGATGATCATCGGCGCGGCGATGTTCGCGATGTTCTTCTTCCTCACCCTCTTCGTGCAGGGCGTCCTCGGCTACAGCGCGCTGAAGTCCGGTTTCGCGTTCGTGCCGGTCAGCCTGTTCATCGTGATCAGCGCCGGCACCGCCTCGGTCCTCATCACGAGGGTCGGCGCCCGACCACTGGCGCTGCTGGGAACCCTGACCACCGCCGCGGGCATGCTGTGGCTGTCCGCACTGGACGTCGATTCGACGTACGTGAGCGGACTGCTGTTGCCGATGATCGTGCTCGCCACCGGACTCGGCTTCACCTTCATGCCGCTCACGCTGGCCGCCGTGTCGAACGTCGCCGATCGCGAGGCGGGCCTTGCCTCCGGCGTCCTCAACACGACCCAGCAGATCGGCGGGTCGCTCGGTCTGGCGGTGCTGTCCACGATTGCGGTCACGATATCGACGAACCGCGCGACGGAACTGGCACAGGGCGGGCAGGTGTCGCCGGGGTCGATCGGGCCGCTGGCAGCGGTCGACGGTTACACGAGTGCGTTCCAAGTGGCGGCCGGGCTGGCATTCGCCGCCTTCGTCGTGACCTTCTTCACGATCAAGGTTCGGGCGGAGGAAGCGGCGGCGTCCCCGCTGACTCCGGCCGGCTGACGAACTAGGTGGAGCTGACGCCGGGGATCCGGCCGCCGCGGAACGCCTCGACGAAGCGCCGGTGATCCTCGCGCACGATCGCCGCATAACGGTGCCCGAACTCGACGATGTCGGCGACGAACTCGTCCTCGTCGTCGCCGATCACCGTGGCGATCGCCTCCTCGGTCTGGAAGTCGACGAGGGACTGGTCGCTGTCTGAGTCGGCCACGCAGTGCACTTTCGCGACTGCCTGGCCGAGCTGTTCGATGACCTCGGTGAGTTCGCCCGGCTCGGTCAGCTCACTCCAGTCGAGGTCGGATTCGTACGGCGAGATCTCGCTGACGACGAAGCCGACGCCGTCGATGTCGGTGTAGCCGAGCAGCGGGTCGGCGTGCGCCTGCAACGCGCGCTGGGAGACCGCCGTACGGTGCCCGTGGTGCTTGAAGTACCCGTGCACCGCCGCGTCGTCCAACACCCGGCTCGGCGCCGCGACGTTGCCCTGCTTGATTGACAGCACCGCGTCGTTGTCCAGTGCCTGGCTGAAGCCCTCGATCAAGACGGTGTACGACGGCAGCCCGGCGCTGCCGATGCCGAACCCGGTCTTGCCGATCACGTCCTTGATGTCGTAGGCGATGCCGCGAAACCGCTTGGTCTCCGGGATCGTGTCCAGGTACCGCTCGAACGCCTTTTCCACCTTTGCCCGCTCGCGTTGCTTGAGCCGGCGCACGCCGGCCAGATCGCGGAAGACCCGATTGTTGTCGTCGACCCTGGTGACTCGATCCAACATCGCGGCGCGGGTGGACAGCCGGGCGACGTGCAACGCATCGAGGACGGCACCCTTGGCCGTGTCCAGGTTCAGTGAGTACTCGGCGTCGTCCTCGGTGTCGAGGAACCAGCGGACCTGGGCGACGTAGCCGCGGACGAACGCCTCGATCAACTGGCCGATCGCCTCGTCGGACAGCGCCTTTTGCCAGCACATCACCGCGACGCTCGCGGCGAACCGTTTGAGATCCCAGGTGAAGTGCCCGACGTACGCCTCGTCGAAGTCGTTGACGTCGAAGATCAGGACGCCGGACCCGTCCATGTAGGTGCCGAAGTTCTCCGCGTGCAGGTCACCCTGGATCCAGATCCGGCTGGTCCGCTCGTCGGCCCAGCGGTCCTCCTCTGCGGCTACGTCGGCGTAGAACAGGCAGGCGCTGCCCCGGTAGAACGCGAACGGGTCGGCGGCCATCTTGCGGAACTTCGTGCGGAACGCTTCCGGATCGGCCGCCATCAGGTCGGAGAACGCCTCCACCATCGCCTCGACGATGAATGTCTCCCGCGCTTGCGCTTTGACCTTCTTGGCCATCAGCGCTCGCCGCCGGCGAGGAAGCCCAACAGGTCTTGGCGGGTGAGCACGCCCACCGGCTTGCCGTCATCCAGTACGACGGCCGCCCCGGCGTGCAACAGCGCGTCCATGGCGACCGCTACCGTCTCGCCCCACCCGAGTTGCGGCAGTGGCGGTGACATGTGCTTGTCCAGTCGGTCGGCCAGACTCGCCCGACCCGCGAACAACGCGTCGAGCAGGTCACGTTCGACCACCGAGCCGACCACCTCTGCGGCCATCACCGGAGGCTCGGCCTGCACGACCGGCACCTGCGAGACGGCGTACTCGCGCAGGATGTCGATCGCCTCCCGGACGGTCTCGGTCGGGTGCACGTGAACGAGTTCGGGCAACGAATCGGTCTTGCGGGACAACACGTCGCCGACGGTGGTGTCCTCCGAGTCTCGGGCCAGAAAGCCGAAGTCGGCCAGCCACTCGTCGTTGAAGAGCTTTGACAGGTAGCCGCGGCCGGAATCCGGCAGCAGCACGACGACAACGTCATCGGGGCCGAGCGGGGCTGCCACCCGCAGGGCCGCGGCCACTGCCATTCCGCAGGAACCGCCGACGAGCAGGCCCTCCTCCCGGGCCAGCCGCCGGGTCATCAGAAAGGAGTTCCGGTCGGATACCGCGAGGATCTCGTCGGGAACCGCCGGGTCGTAGGCGGCTGGCCAGAAGTCCTCGCCCACCCCCTCGACCAGGTAAGGCCGGCCGCTGCCGCCGGAGAACACCGAACCCTCCGGGTCCGCGCCGATCACCCGGACCCGGCCGCCGGAGACCTCCTTGAGGTACCGCCCGGTCCCACTGATCGTGCCCCCGGTCCCTACCCCGGCGACGAAGTGGGTGATCCGGCCGTCGGTCTGCGCCCATATCTCGGGACCGGTGGCGGCGTAGTGACTTGCCGGGTTCTCCGGGTTGGAGTACTGGTCGGGCTTCCAGCCACCGGAGGTCTCGCGGGCAAGCCGGTCGGACACGCTGTAGTAGGAGTCAGGGTGCTCCGGGGCCACCGCCGTCGGGCACACGACCACCTCTGCGCCGTACGCTCGGAGCACACTGATCTTGTCGTAGGACACCTTGTCCGGGCAGGTGAACAGGCAGCGATAACCCTTCTGCTGGGCCACGATCGCCAATCCGACACCGGTGTTGCCCGAGGTCGGCTCGACGATCGTTCCACCTGGCTTCAGCTCACCGCTGGCCTCGGCGGCCTCGATCATCCGAAGCGCGATCCGGTCCTTGACCGATCCGCCGGGGTTGAAGTACTCCACCTTCGCCAGCACCAGCGCGGACAACCCCTCGGTGACCGAGCCGAGCCGGACCAGCGGCGTGTTGCCGACCAGGTCGACCATGGATTCGGCGTACTGCACCTGTGAACACACCTCCTTCCGCGTTGGTTTAAGGGTAGCTATCTCCTCCGGTCCGTCGGCTAACCTCGGGATCAATGCGCCGAGAGCGAGCGAGCATCGCAGTGCAGCGAGGAGCGGAGCGAGCGGTGCGCGCAGCGCACGAGGCGGCAACGATGAGCGGGGCGCGGAGGATGCGGCGGACAGCTGTCACCTCGGCGTACGCCGGTGGCCTCGCCGGGCTGGTCGGCGGGGCACTGTTCGGGATACTGCGCGGCGAGGCGATGATGGCGCGTCGCCGGGTGCTGCGACACGAGGGCATCGAGGACCCGCCCAACGGGACCGGCGTGTGGGGCCAGGGCCAGGGTCGGCCGCTGACATTGGCCATGATCGGGGACTCCAGCGCGGTCGGCCGAGGCGTCGACCTCGTCACCGAGACCCCGGGTGTCTTGGTCGCACATTCACTGTCCGGGTTCGCCGGGCGACGGGTCCGCCTCGTGCAGGTCGCGGTCAGCGGCTCGGAGTCGAGCGATCTGGCGCTGCAACTCGGCCGGGTCCTTCCTGAGCGCCCTGACGTCGCGGTGATCATGATCGGCGCGAACGACGTCACCGCGCGGATCCCGACCGGCGTGGCGGTGGAACACCTTCGGCAGGCCGTTCTCGCATTGCGACAGGTCGGCTGTGAGGTCGTCGTCGGCACCTGCCCAGACCTGGGGACGCTGCGGCCGGTGCCGCAGCCGCTGCGGTTGTTCGGAAGGCGCTGGAGCCGCCAGTTGGCCGCCGCTCAGACGGTTGCGGTGGTTCAAGCCGGCGGCCGGACGGTGTCGCTCGGTTCACTGCTCGGACCGGAGTTCGAGATACGCCCGGAGTTGTTCAGCCTGGACCAGTTCCATCCTTCTGCCGAGGGCTACGCTGCGGCGGCCGCTGTCATGCTCCCGTCGGTCGCAGCCGCACTCGATATCCCTGCGCCGCAGGACATTCGCGATCTGTCGATCCCCTCCGGCGGCGTGCGACCCATCGCGACGGCCGCGGCGCGCGCCGCAGAGCACCCGGGAACGGAGGTATCCGCGGCTGTCCCGCCACGAGGCGGCAGCATCCGAGGCGGCGCCTTGGCGTTGTCGTCGTTGCGGCGCCGGGCGTGGACCGGAGACGGGTCCTGGGCCTTGTCGTTGCGGCGGCGGCCCGCGAGGATGCCCACACCTGAGGAGGCGCGCGGCGACCGTGAACGCCCCGCCGCCCGAGCGAAGGGGCAAGCGGTATGACCGGCTCTCTGGTCCGGCGTGCAGGCCGGGCATTCACCGCGGGAACCGTTGCTTCGGCCGTGGCGGCGATCGCCGTGGTATCGGCCGAAGCGGTGCTGGCCGCGCGCCGCGAGTACGTCGACCCGGACAGCGCACCCGCGCTCGAAGGCGAGTTCGGTGACACCGCCGGGCGGGAGGTGCGGCTGGTCCTGCTGGGCGACTCGACCGGCGCCGGACTGGGAGTCGGTGCCGTCGGCGAGACCGTCGGTGGCCAGTTGGCCCAGCGGCTGGCTCGGCGCGGCTACCGGGTCCGGCTCGCTGGGGTGGCCGTCAGCGGTTCGCGTTGCCGGGACCTGGGCCTCCAGGTCTCCCGAGCACTACTGGGGCGGCCGGACATCGCGGTGATCTGCATCGGCGCCAACGATGCGCTGCGCGGGGTGCGGCTGCCCTCGATCCGCCGTGATCTGGCAGAGGCGGTCGGCCGGCTACAGCGGGCCGGCGTACACACCTTCGTCGGAACTTGTCCCGACCTCGGCGCGTCCCGGGCGCTGGCCCAGCCGTTACGGGCCATCGCCGGTCGGCGAGGGCGCCAGGTGGCCGCCGCAGAAGCTGCGGCTACCCGGGCCGCCAACGGCGAGCCGATCGACATCGGGCTGATCACCGGGCCGGTGTTCCGGGCTGACCCTGGCACGCTGTCCGAGGACTGCTTCCACCCGTCCGCGGACGGCTACCGGCTCTGGGCCGAGGCCCTGCACCCAGCCGTTGAGGCTGCCGCTCGCGACCGGGCCGCGGCCAAGCCCCGCCGCCGCGCCTGAGGCGACCTGCGCCCGCGGGGGTTAGATTCCTCAACATCGCCCAGACCGGAGGAACCGCCATGCCCGAGGCAGTCATCGTCGCCACCGCCCGCTCCCCGATCGGTCGGGCCTTCAAGGGTTCGCTCAAGGATGTCCGGCCGGACGACCTGACGGCGACGATCATCCGCGCCGCGCTGGACAAGGTTCCGGCGTTGGACCCCGCGGAAATCGAGGACCTGATGCTCGGCTGCGGCCTGCCCGGTGGCGAGCAGGGTTTCAACCTGGCGCGGATCGTCGCCGTACTGCTCGGCTTCGACCACCTGCCCGGCGTGACGCTCACCCGTTACTGCTCGTCATCGTTGCAGACCAGCCGGATGGCCCTGCACGCGATAAAGGCCGGCGAGGGTGACGTCTTCATTTCCGCCGGAGTCGAGATGGTCTCCCGCTATGTCAAGGGGAACGGCGACACGCTGCCGGACACGCAGAACCCGCTCTTCGCCGATGCGCGCGACCGCACCGCGGCAATCGCCGACACGGGGTCGGACTCGTGGACGGATCCGCGGGAGGGCGGCCGGCTGCCCGATGCCTACATCGCGATGGGGCAGACCGCGGAGAACCTGGCCCGACTGAAGGACATCACTCGGGAGGAGATGGACGCGTTCGCCGTGCGGTCGCAGAACCTTGCCGAGAAGGCCACCGCCAACGGGTTCTGGGAGCGCGAGATCACGCCGGTCACGCGTCCCGATGGCACGGTCGTGAGCAGCGACGACAGCCCCCGGCCCGGCGTAACGACAGAGGCGGTGCGCGAGCTCAAGCCGGTGTTCCGTCCGGACGGGCGGATTACCGCAGGAAACTGCTGCCCGCTCAATGACGGCGCGGCCGCGGTCATCATCATGAGCGACACCAAGGCTGCCGAACTCGGTCTGATGCCGCTGGCCCGGATCGTCTCGACCGGCGTGACCGGGCTGTCCCCGGAGATCATGGGGTTGGGGCCGGTCGCCGCGTCGGAGCAGGCGCTGAAGCGGGCCGGGATGAGCATCGGCGACATGGACCTGATCGAGATCAACGAGGCCTTCGCCGCGCAGGTGATTCCGAGCTACCGCGACCTCGGCCTGTCCGAGGAGGACGCAGACGCCAAGCTCAACGTGCACGGCGGTGCGATCGCGATCGGCCACCCCTTCGGGATGACCGGTGCTCGCATCACCGGCACGCTGCTCAACGGCCTGCAGACCCGCGACGCCACGTTCGGGCTGGAGACGATGTGCGTCGGCGGTGGCCAGGGCATGGCGATGGTGCTCGAGCGGCTCAGCTGAGCAGTCACTGCTGAGCGGCTCGTACCACGTCGGCGATCGCCCGCCGGAACCGCTGCAGGTCCTCAACCCGAGAATGCAGAATCTCGATGACCCGGTTGTCGTCGACAGCGACGTATTCGTGCACGAGCAGGTTCCGAAACCTCGACGTATCCTGCATCGTTGTCATGACGTCAGGCAGCAGAACGCCGTTCTCGCCGAGCACGGTGAAGACGTCGGCGTAGTCCCTGGGTGCGCGCCAGCCCTCAGAAGCCACCAAGTGACGACCAATGTCGATGCACGCTTCGATCGCTACGACGAAGCGGTACTTAACACCGGCCAACACGTCCTCGTCCGCGAGCAGGGCGTCGGTGTCACGCTCGGCGAGCCGGCGCAGGGCTGTGACTTCGCGGCCCAGCCGGTCGAGCAGGGTCTGCACACGGAGCAGATCGACCACGACGTCATCGCCTACCAGCCGCGATCGCGGCGATCAGGGCGCGGTCCATCGGTGCTGCCCAGATCTCCACATCGTCGGCCATTCGGCCGAGCAGCGACTCGTAGGCGACCCGGGCGGGCTCGTCCCGGCTGTAGATAACGATTCGTTGGCGCAGCACCCGGCCGACAAAGCGCAGCGGGGCATGGTTCAGAACCGTGACCTGGATGCCGCCCATCTCGGCGGCTGCGCTGAGCGCGCTGGCGCACCGTGAGGCGATGCGGCCAGCCTCGGGCTCGGCGATCCCATTCAGCAGAAGGACAGCAACATCCACGTCGCTGTCCTTGCGAGCCCGACCCTCGGCGCGAGACCCGAACAGGTAGGCGAACTGCACAGGGTACGGGCGCAGCGCCTCGGCGGCGTCACGACGGAGCCGCCCGGCGGGATCGGAGCCCATGGCGCCGCATGGTACCGCCGCGTACGGTCGCAAAGCGGCGGACGACAAAGGGGCCGCCGTCACGATGACGGCGACCCCAATGCCATGGGACGTGGCCTTTAGTCTCGGAAGTAGCTCAGCAGTCGCAGGATCTCCAGGTACAGCCAGACCAGGCCGACCACGAGGCCGAAGGCGGCGTACCACGCGAAGCGCTGCGGAGCGCCCCTGCGAATCGCCTGGTCGACCATGTCGAAGTCCAGGAGGAACGTCAGCGCGGCGATACCGATGACGACGAGGCTGAAGATGATCGCCAGCGGCCCGCCGTCGCGCAGGCCGAGCCCGCCGTCGACGAAGAAGCCGGCGACAAGGTTGACCACGATCAGTGCGACTACACCGATCAGGGCACCGAGCAGCCACTTCGTGAACTTCGGCGTGACCCTGATGGCGCCGGTCTTGTAGACCACCAGCATCCCGGCAAACACGCCGAACGTTCCGATCACCGCCTGCAGGACGATGCCTGAATACAGCGACTCGAAGAGCTTGCTGATCCCGCCAAGAAAGACACCCTCGACGGCGGCGTAGGCCAGGATCGCGGCCGGGTTGGTGATCTGCTTGATGCTGATGACGAGCCCCAGCACCAGACCGATCAGGGCGGCCGGCAGTGCCCAACCGATCGCGGTCTCGGTCGGAACCATCACCATGACGGCCGCAGCAGTGGCGATCACGGTGCCGACGGTCGCAGCGGTGCGTACGACGACGTCGTCGAGGGTCATGTACTGGGTTGGTGCGGTGGTGCCGTACTGCTGCGGTTGCCCGCCATACGGCGGCGGTGCGCCGTAGGGGCTCTGCGTGGGAGCGGTGTTCCACGTCGCGTAACCGCCCTGTGCGGGCGCGGTGGGGATGCCGCCACCCTTGCGGCTGAATACCGGGTTGCTCACGTCGACTCCTTCGCCGAGTTCGCCTTGCTGTGGACTTGCGTTAAGAGTAACGCCGGGTGCTGGCCCGGCGTTCCCGCGGGCGGTGAGAAACCAACGCGCACCAGCCGTGCGTGACACCAGGGTGCAGGACCTGACCGGCCGGCGTACCCCCGGTCGGACTCGAACCGACACTGGAGCCCTTTTAAGGGGCCTGCCTCTGCCGTTGGGCTACGGGGGCCTCGGACCGAGGGTAGCCGCGCGCCTCTGCGGATTCCTGTGCTCGCGTTGCTACGTTCCGTGGCGAGATGCGCCGACCCAACCCTGTGCTCACCATCGCGCTGATCGTCGCGGTGGCCTTCACCCTGCTCGCGAAGTTGGACGCCGAGCGGGCCGCCGGGGCCGAGACTCGCACCGGGAACGCCCCCCGCGGACCGAACGTCGCGATCGAGCCGCTGCGGCCGGGCGAGAAACCGCCGCAGTTCATCCTGTTCTCCTTCGACGGCTCGGGCTCACACCAGAAGTGGCAGCGGTTCCTCGCCGCCGCCGATGAGGTCGGCGCGCAGTTCACCGGATTCCTCAGTGGCGTCTACCTGCTGACCGACGACTTCGAGGAGGCGTATTCCGGGCCTGGACACGAACCCGGCGACTCCTCGATCGGATTCGGCGGTACGCCGGAGGATCTCCGGCTGCTGATCGAGGACATGAACACCGCCTATCAACGCGGACACGAGATCGGCACCCACTTCAACGGTCATTTCTGCGACGGCAACGATCCCAGCGGCAATGACTGGACCACCGCGCAGTGGTCCGCCGAACTGGACCTGTTCCTCCGGTTCCTCGCCGACCACCGCGAGATCAACCACTTGCCGGACCTCCCGCGCCTCGCGTTTCCGCCCGCGGCTGTCCAGGGCGGCCGGACGCCGTGCCTCGAGGGCGACCCGGCGGTCGTGTTTCCGGCGCTGGCCGAGCGCGGGCTGAGCTACGACAGCAGCCGGCCGGTCACCGGGCTGATCTGGCCGCAGCAGCTGCACGGCCTGTGGGAGTTCGGGATGCCAGTGGTTCCGGTTGCGGCGACCGGCGGCAAGAACATCGCCATGGACTACAACTTCTGGTTCCAGTTCAACGGTGCCCGCAACGAGCCCGCCCGCGCCGCGGAGTTCACCGAGGCCGTGCTGTCGACGTACCGGCAGATGTACGACGACGCTCTCGACGGCAACCGGGCGCCGCTCGTGATCGGCAACCACTTCAACGACTGGAGCGGCAACGCGTTCAACCCGGCGGTCGAGCAGTTCATGCTGGAGGCCTGCGACCGCCCGGAGACGGTGTGTACGACGTACCAGAACGTGATCGCCTGGATGCAGGCGCAGGATCCCGCCGTCCTGGCCGAGCTGATGGCCCGCCCGCCGTCGGGCGGATAGGCGATGTTCGAAGGCTTCGCGACGGAGTTCGTGGACCTCACAGACGTGACGCTGCGGGTCAGGCACGGAGGGCAGGGCCCGGCGGTGCTCCTGCTGCACGGTCACCCGCGTACGTCGGCCACCTGGCACCGGGTCGCGCCACTGCTGCTCGAGGCGGGCTACGCCGTTGTCTGCCCGGACCTACGCGGCTACGGCCAGTCGTCCAAGCCGGCGACCGCCGTGGATCACGCGCCGTAGCAAGCGGGCGATGGCCACCGACATGGCCGCGCTGACGCCACATCTCGGCCACGAGCGATTCACTGTCGCCGGACACGACCGTGGGAGCTACGTCGCATTCCGCCTGGCGTTGGATCATCCGCAGGCGGTCAGCCGGCTGGCCGCGCTCGACAGCGTCCCGATCTCCGAGGCGCTCCGGCGCTGCGACGCCCGGTTCGCCGCCGCGTGGTGGCACTGGTTCTTCTTCGCCCAGCCCGACAAGCCCGAGCGCGCGATCAATGCCGACCCGGACGCCTGGTACGGCGGCAGCCTCGAGACCATGGGCGCCGAGGCGTACGCCGACTACCGGCAGGCCATCCACGACCCGGCCGTCGTCCACGCGATGCTCGAGGACTACCGTGCCGGCCTCGGTATGGACCGCGACCACGAATCCGCCGACCGCGACGCCGGACGTCGCCTGAGCTGTCCCGTGCTCGTGCTGTGGTCCAGCCGGGACGACATGGAGTACTTGTACGGAGATCCCCTCAGCGTCTGGACCGCGTGGGCCGACGACCTCCGTGGACACCGCATCGAGTCCGGCCACCACATGGCCGAGGACGCCCCCGAGGAGCTGGCCCGCGCGCTGCTCGATTTCCTGGCCGCCGCCACGCATCCCTAGGTTCTGTCGGGTCCGGAGCGCAGACTGCGTGCCAACATGACGGGCAGCTGGCCACAAAGCTGTACCTGGATGTGGGAAGAGCGCGGATTTCGGTCGCGCGGTGGCGGTCAGCGGGAACACGGCGGTGATCGGGGCGGCGAAGGACGACACCGCAGCGAACAAGGCAGGTTCGGCAGCCGTCATGGTCCGTTCCGGTGAAGTGTGATCGGAGCAGGCGAGGCTGATCGCTTCGCCCAGCCGGACCGGTGATCACTTCGGGAACTCCGTGGCCGTGGACGGTGGACGGTGGCCATCGATCAGGGCAGCGTCGTCGTCGGCGCCCAGAACAGAGACACCGCCGCTGGACGGGAGGCCGGCGCAGCGTACGTCTTCGTACCGTCCGGGCCGACGTGGGTGCAGCAGGCGGAACTGCTGCCTTCGGACGGCTCAGCCGGAGATTCTTTCGGCAACGCTGTCGACATCAGTGGAGACACCGTCCTCGTGGGGGCAGAGTTCGACGCCGTCCAGGGAGGGGCCTACGCCGGCTCCGCCTACGTGTTCCAGCGGTCGGGGAGCGTATGGGTCGAGCAGGCGAAGCTGGTCGCCTCCGACCGGCACGCCGACGATCGGCTCGGCACCACGGTGACCTTGCAGGGGGGCACCGCCGTCGTCGGGGGCCTACAACTACAAGGTGGGCAGATTCGGGGCGGCGGGACTACGGGTCGGCGCTGGGGTTGGACGGCTCCACGCTGCTGGCGGGCGCGCGAGAAGACCACAGCGGCACCGGGTACGCCTACTGGCGCTAGCCGGCACGCCGCCGGACGTGCCCTGGCTGCGTCAGCGCTTGCGTCGGCGGCGTTGCGCGGTCGCGTTCTGTCCGTCGTGCGCGAAGTCCACATCGACCGACTCGAACCCCTTGTTCTGCTGGGCCGTGGCGTACTCGGTGTAGGCCCGCTGGTCGGCACGGGTCAGGTCGACGCGGTCGGTGAACGGAGTGAGCAGCGATCGCGGATACAGCCGCTTGGCCTGCACGGCATTGATCTCCACGCAGATGACCAGCGCAATCGCGCCCACGTAGATCCACGCCATCAACCCGAGCACCAAGGCGAACACGCCGTTGGTGTCACCCGCGTTGCGAACGACGTTGTCGACGTACGCCACCCCCGCGGTCTGCAGTAGCTGCCACAGCACAGCGGCCGTGACAGCTCCCGGCGCTACGTCCCGCACGCTCAGCCTGGTCGCGGTCAGCAGCCGGAAGGCGAAGACAAAGACGAGGGCGTTGATGGCGACGCCGATGAGAATGGCACCCCATTGCAGCGCGGCGCCCAGGACGCCGCCCAGCGAGGACAGGCTGCTCCCGACCACCGTGAGGATGGTCGTGGCCAGGATGGCGAAACCGGCGGTGAGGAGCAGCAGCCCACTGCGCAGTCGGGACGTGATGGGGTCCGGTCGACGGTTCCGGGGAACCGCCCACGCGATGTTCATGGCGTTCTGCGCCGCCTGGGCAACGCCTAGCGCGCCGTACAGCGCCCCGGCGATGCCGACCGCGATGGCCACGCCGCTGCCGCTCAGACCCCTCGAGCCACTTAGCTCCGCTCCGATCACCGGGAACTGCCGAAGCGCGGTGTCCAGCACCTGCTGCGTGCGCGCCGGGTCGCCCTGCAACACGAAGCCGAGGGTGGACGTCGCGAGCAGCACCAGCGGGACGATCGACAGGAACCCGTAGTACGTGATGAGCGCGGCCAGGTAGGCGCCCTGGTCGTCGTAGAACTTGTACATGACGGCGAGGGGGAAGCCGACCCACCGATGCCGTTGCTGGTAGTCGTCGATCTGTTTCGTCACCGACACGTCGCTCTCCTCACGCCCGGCGATGATTCCTCGCAACAGCATCGCTCAGCGGGCGGCCTCCTGGAACTCCTCGCGCGGGTGCTGGAGTTGCCCCAGCGAGATCACGTCCCGGCGGAACAGGAACGCCAGCGTCCAGTCCGCGAGCACCCGGACCTTGCGGTTGAACGTCGGGACCCGGCTCATGTGGTATGTCCGGTGCATGAACCAGGCGGGAAACCCAGTGAGCTTCACGCCGTACACCTCAGCGACCCCCTTGTAGAGGCCGAGGCTGGCGACCGAGCCGACGTACTTGTGCCGGTACGCCGACGGACGGCCGCCACGCAAGACCTGGGCGATGTTGTCGCCCAGCTGCCGCGCCTGTCGCACCGCATGCTGGGCACTCGGGCCGCAGGTCGCCTCGGGATCTGAGCTGGTGAGATCGGGTACGGCGGCGCAGTCGCCGGCGCCCCACGCGTCGGCCACGCCGCGGACCTGCAGTTCGGCGGTGCACTCGAGCCGGCCCTTGGAGTCCAGCGGCAGGTCGGTGTGGGTGAGCAACGGGTTGGCCTTGACGCCAGCGGTCCACACGATCGTGTCGCAGTCGTACTCGTCCCCGTCGGACAGGACCACGTGGCCACCGACCATCGAGTTCACCTTCGTGTTGAGCCGAACGTCCATGCCCCGCCGAACCAGCTCCCGCGCGGTGTAGGCGCCCATGGCGACACCGACCTCCGGCAGGATCCGGCCGGTCGCCTCGACGAGCACCCACCGCATCGAACCCGCGTCGAGCGTGCGGTAGTAGCGGCGGCAGGCGTAGCGTGCCATGTCCTCCAGCTCGGCCAGCGCCTCGATCCCGGCGTACCCCCCTCCGATGAACGTGAAGGTGAGGGCGCGTCGCCGCTGGGCCTGCGTCTCAGGGTCCTCGCCGCTCAGCGACGCGGCGACATCCAGCCGGGACAGCACCCGGTTACGCAGGTAGATCGCCTCGCCGATGGTCTTGAACCCGATCCCCACCTCGGCCAGGCCGGGGATCGGCAATGTCCGCGCCACCGATCCGGCGGCCATCACGAGGATGTCGTAGTCGATCCGCTCTGGATGGGCTTCGAATGGCAGCACGCTGGCAACCTTGCGGGCGTGGTCGACGGCGGTCACGCTGCCGGTGATCACCCGGCAGTGCTTCAGCGTGCGACGCAGGGGCACGACGACGTGCCGCGGCTCGACCGACCCGGCCGCCGCCTCCGGCAGGAATGGCTGATACGTCATGTGTGCCTGTGGATCGACGACGGTGATGTCCGCCTCGCCTCGGGACAGCCGCTTCTGCAGCTGGAGGGCGGTGTACAGGCCGACGTAGCCGCCGCCGACGATCAGGATGTGCGGGCGGTTTCCCATGATTTCGAGACTACGGCCGACGCCGCCGCACCACGACCGCAGGAAGCACGACGAACGTCACGGCGGCGAGCATGCCGACGACGACGAGCCCCGCAGAGCCGGGTTGGCCGGCCACGAGCGCCGTCATGGCGACCACGCTCCAGCCGATGACAAGGACCGCCAGCGTCTGTCCGACCCATCGCCACAGCAGCGTGGCACCGACCGGCGCGCCGGCGGGGACGGCGGCGGAGATCGCCGCGGCGCTGTGCACGGCGTAACCGGCCGCGGCGAAGGCCGCGATCCGGGCCAGACCAGGATCCGGTACGGCGGACAGCCACGACACCACTGCCGTCGCGAGCAGGACGAGCGGAGCCAGGGAACCCGGTGCCCGCACCGCCCACACCGCGACTGCGGCCCCGACGAGGGTCACGGCGCCGGCCAGGGAGAGCGGCGCCGGCCACGGCGCCAGGAGCAGTACGACGGCGGCGGCTGCGAGCACGACGCGGGGGATCATCGACGGACTCTCGGCGCCGCCCCGGCGCGGGCCAGGTCGCGCAGGACGGCGTCCAGGCTGCCGGCCCCACGCCAGGCCACGATCGGTACGCCGAGTTCGCCGAGCCGGTGCACGCGGGTTTCCCGCTGCAGCCGCCACACCCGCAGCGCCACGTCGGTCCACGGTGACTCGACTGGCGGAGTGGCGTCCTCCGGCAGGGTGTCGATGACGACTATCGGGTGCCCCAGCCGGCTCAGCGCCGCCGCCCGGTCGAACACGGTCCGGCCGACGAGTGGACTGAGCAGGATGACGAGGGCTCGCGGATCGAGCCCGACCGGGTCCACGATCTCCGGCTCACCGGTCAGCACGAGGGGGGCACGCACGTCGAGCAGGGTGTCCAGCAGTCGGGTGAGCTGCCGCCGGCCGCCCGCCGGAGGGAGGCTCTGCACCCGCTGCCCATGGGTGATCAAACCGACCCGGTCACCCAGCCGCAGGTAGAACCGCGCCAACGCGGCCGCGGCCCGAACGCCGATGTCGACGCCACTGGCAGCGCCGTCGATGCCGCCGCTGGCGCCGGCGTCGTACCGGCCGTCGAGGATGACGATGACGTCGGCGTCGCGCTCGGCGACGGTGGCGTTGACGTGCAGTTCGCGGGCGCGCAGCGACACCCGCCAGTTGATCCGCCGCAGCCGGTCACCGGGCGCGAACTGGCGGATGCCGGACAGCTCCGAGCCCTCTCCCGGCCGCGGCGAGCGGTGAACTCCGATGGTGCCGCGGGCCTGCGGGACGTCCGCTGCGCCTTCGAAACGGTCAGTCAGCGGTAGGACGCGGACCGTCCGGGCCGGCAGCGGCCACGGACCCCACCGCAGGAGCCCGCCGGCCGCGGCCACCGTGACCACGGCCGGGCCGACGCGGTGACGGCCCCAGCGCCGAGCGGTCAGCGGCACGGCCAGCGCAACGAGGCCGCTCCGATCGGGACGCCCGGCGACGACGCCGGTCCGCCCGCCTGGTGGCTGCACCCATCCGGACACCGGTACGGCGATCGCCACCACGTCGGCGTCGCGCGCGATCACCCGCACGTTCGCCTGCAGCCGCCCGCCTTCCAGCGGCACGTCCTCGCTCAAGGTGAGCTCCGCGGACGGTGCGGACGGGACTGGGCGGACCAGATCAACCGCGGCAGCGAGTGCGATCGGCGCGGCGAGGTACAGCAGGTCGGGACGCCGAAGCAGCACGGCGAGCAACGCCAGGCCGCCGGCCACGACCGCGGTGCGGAACAACGCCGCTGTCGGCGACCACCCGGCAGCAGGCGTCGAACCGTTCAACGCACCGTGCGGGACCGGCCCGCGCCTCCCTCGGCCAACCGGCTGGACGGGACCGGGACGGCATCGAGCACCGCCTGCGTGACCTGCACCGACGAGACCCGCTGCATCCACGTCTCCGGGCGCAGGGTCAGCCGGTGCGCCAGCGCCGGCACACCGACGTCCTTGACGTCCTCGGGAACTACATAGTCCCGGCCGCGGAGCACCGCTAGCGAGCGGGCGGTCAGCAGCAGCGCCAGCGCTCCTCGGGGAGATGCCCCGACCTGCACCTCGGGTCTGCGGCGGGTAGCTGCGGCCAGGTCGACGCAGTAGCGCCCGACGGACTCCTCCACCGTGACCGTCTCGATCGCCTGACGCATCGCCCGTACGCCGACGGCGTCGGTGACGGCGTCCAGCACTATCTCCTCACGTTTGCGCTGCATCCGCCGGGCCAGCACCTGCCACTCGTCGTCCCTGCTCAGGTAGCCGAACGCCACTCGGAGCAGGAATCGGTCCAGCTGCGCCTCGGGGAGGGGATAGGTGCCTTCGTACTCGATCGGGTTCGCGGTCGCGAGCACGCAGAACGGGTCCGGCAGCAGGAAGGTCGTCCCCTCCACCGTTACCTGGTGCTCCTGCATCGCCTCCAGCAGCGCCGACTGCGTCTTGGGCGGGGTGCGGTTCACCTCGTCGGCGAGCAGCAGTCCGGCGAAGACCGGTCCCGGCCGGAACTCGAACTCCGACACCCGCTGGTCGTAGACGAACGACCCGGTGACGTCGGCCGGCAACAGATCGGGCGTGAACTGCAGGCGGCGGAAGGACAGGCCCAGGGTCTGCGCGAAGGAGCGTGCCGCCAGCGTCTTGCCCAGGCCCGGAAAGTCCTCCAGCAGCACGTGCCCGCCGGCAAGGACGGCTGCGAGGACCAACTCGAGTTCGGCCCGCTTGCCGACGACGGCCCGCCCGACGCCGGTCAGCACGTCGGCACCGATCCGGGCCACTTCGGGTAGCTCCAGGGCCGCCGGGTCAGTCACGGACGCCACCCTCTCATCCCGCGCGATGAGTGGGCCCGAGCGCAGGTTCGTCAGCTGTCCGGGCCTCGGCCGTGCCAGTGGCCGACGAGATCCCGGTACAGCGCTGAGTTCAGCAGCAGCTCTTCGTGATCGCCCACGTGCGCGCGGGTGCCGTCCAGCACGACGATCCGCCGAGCGCGCAGCGCCGAACTCATCCGGTGCGCGATCACGATCAGCGTGCCGGGCCGGTCGGCGAACGCACGTTCGACCCCTGCCTCGGCGGCCGGGTCGAGATGGCACGTTGCCTCGTCCAGCACCACAAGCCGAGCCGGGGACAGATAGGCGCGGACCAATGTGATCAGCTGGCCCTCGCCGGCCGACAGGAGCTCCTGCTCGAGTTCGGCGTCGTACCCGCCGAGCCGCTGCACCAGGGCGGTGGCACCGAGCCGGTCGACCGCCTCGGCCAGATCCGGCGAGGAGGCGGTCGGGCACAGGTAGGTCAGGTTCTCCCGCACCGTCGCCGAGAACAGGTAGGCCTCCTGCGGGATGAACGCACGTTGTGCGGCCAGCGTGGCCGGGTGCAGGTGGGACAGCGGGATGCCGCCGAGCCGGATCTCGCCCTGCTGCGGGCTGAGCAGGCCGGTCATCAACCCCGCCAGGGTGGACTTGCCGACTCCGCTCGGCCCGACGACGGCGATGTGGTCGCCGGCCGGCACGGCGAGGTCGAGGCCGTCGATCACCGGCGCGGCCCACGGGCTGTACGCGAAGGTCGCGGACTCGATCAGCAGGTCCGGGCGGCCGCCGAGGCGGCGGACGGCCAGCCTTGGCTCGTCCGGCAGCCCGCGACGATCGCCCGCTCCGTCATCGGTCTCGACGATCCGGCGCATCGTCACGAGCAGCCACAGCCCCGGGCCGCTCAGACCGTCGATCAGTGACTGCAGCGCCGGTTGCAGTGCCTGCAGGGTGTAGGCGATCGCCCCGAGGATCACCCCGGCTGTGACGCCTTGGCCGATCAGCGCCGGTCCGGCGGCGAGGACGAGGAGCACCGGTAGCCATCCCCCGATCGCGACGGCAACCGTCGCGATCGCGGTCAGCCGGCTCAACCGCACAGTGGCGGTTGCCTGGTCGTCGATAGCTCGACCGGCCGCCTGCATGATCCGGTCCTCGCCGCCACAGGCCACGATGTCGCGCAGGCCGCCGCCGACTGTGCTGGCCTGCTCTGCCAGCCGCTCGTCGGCGAGGATCGCGGCCCGCTGCTGCCCGGCCAGCCGGGGCAGCGCGACCGCGAACAGCGCCATGCCCGCGACCAGCGGCGGCAGCACCAGCGGGAGCAAGGCCGGTGCGAGTGTCAGCAAGCCGATCAGGGCGCTCACCGCCACGACGAGGAACTGCTGGACCGCGGTGAGGACGGCGGCGTATGCCTCGCGGATGATCTCCACGTGCTGCGTCAGCCGGGCGACGTCGGCGCTACCGCCCGACCGTCCGGTGAGCACCGGGCGGCGCACGGCGGATCCGACCACCCGGCGTACGAGGTCGTCCCGGAACGGCTCGACCAGGTCGGCCAACCGGGCGAGTGTCTGCCGAGTGCCCCACGCTCCGAGTACCACGGTGAGGCCGAGTACGGCGAGCCAGGCCAGCCCCGTCGCCGGCCGCCCGGCCAGGAAACCGTCGTCGACGGCACGCGCGACGATGAGGCCGGACAACAGCGCCGGGACCGCCTCCAGAACCGACCAGCCGGCCAGCCCGCGGACCTGCGGCCGTCGCTCGCGTAGCGAGTCGATCAGTTCACGGCGAGCCGCGCCGTGAATGTCGGCGCTCCGATGCCGGCCCTCGGTCCTGGTGCGCACAGTCATGCCGGGATCCCGGCGGACATCGGCGGTTTCGGCACGGGGGCGTCGATGCCAGCAGCCTCGAACAGTGCGCGGTAGTCAGGGTCTGCCCACAGTTCGTGGTGCGGGGCGACGGCCCGGATGGCTGCGCCGTCGAGCCAGATCACCGCGTCGGCGCGCGCCGCCGTGGAGGCCCGATGGGCGACCAGCACCCGGGTGCGGTCGGCCATGGCGACGGTGAGCACCTTGCTGATCTCGTGATCTGTGACGGTGTCCAGGCTGGCCGCGACGTCGTCGAGGACAAGGACGCGGTTCGCATGCGCGAACGTCCGCGCCAGACCCAGCCGCTGCAGCTCCCCGCCGGACATCGGCGCCTCGGACCGGCAGGTGAGGTAGCCCGCGGGCATCCGCCGGATGAAGTCATCGGCCCGGGCCGCCCGAGCCGCGGCGACGATCTCGGGAGGGTCGGGCCGGTCCACTCCGAACGCGACGGCGTCGGCCAGCGTGTCACCCACCAGGGCCGGGCGCTCGAAGCCGTAGCCGACCGCCCGGCGCAGGTCGCGGCGGTCCAGTTGTGGCAGCGGAACCCAGTCCAGCAGCACCTCGCCCTCATCGGGATCGACCAGCCGCCCGATCAGCCGAGCCAGGAGCGACTTGCCGGACCCGGACCGGCCCACCAGCGCAACGAAGGAGCCGGCCGGGACGACCAGGTTGACCCGGTCCAGGACCACCCGGTCGCCGGAGCGCACCGTCACATCGCGAAGCTGGATCCGGCCGCCATCCGGCGGCAGCGCGCTTTGGCCGTACGCCGTCGGTGGCAGCGCGAACACGTCCTGGATCCGGGCGGCGGCCGACCGGGCCCGGATCAGCCGGCTGAGCGACGGCACGACGGCGCTCAGGGTGGCCGCCAGTGCGACGTACTGGCTGGCCGCGAGCAACTCACCCGGCGTGATCCGCCCTCGCTCGAGTTGCAGGCCGGCCACCGCGAGCACGGCGATCTCCAGCGCCGCGAACAGCAGCATGTCCTGCACCGTGATCCGGCTCTGCGCGCGCCACATCCCGACGCCGTGCCGGTGCAGGTCGTCGAGCGGCTCGAGCACCCGGCGTACCTCCCGCTCGGCGGTGCCGGCGGCCGCGATCGTGCGCGCGCCGGTCAGCGCCTGCACGAGCCGGGAGGCGATGCTGCCCTGCGTGGCGAGGTAGGAGTCGGACAGGTCGGCGGCGTCGCGGGTGAAGATCCACAGCACGGCGACGAGCAGCGGCGCGACGGCGAGGAACGTGATGCAGAGCCATGGGTCGATGAGCGCGAGGGCGATCGTGCCGCCCACTGCCGGGATCAGCGTGGCGAGGGCGCGGATCAGGTCCGGTGCGACGGTCCCCGCCTCGGCGGTGTTGCCGACCAGCCGGGCGGTCAGTTCTCCGGCGGACAACCGCCGGACGCCACGCAGCCCGACCGAGAGCACGTGCCACATGGCGGCATGTCGAAGCCGGGACGTCGAGCGAGCGGTCGCCCCCCCGACCGCAAGGTCGTCGAGTGCGTCTCCCGCGACGAGAAGAGCGATGAGCAGGGCGAGGACGGCCAGCCACGGCGGCCCTCCGCCGGCGACAGTTTCGGTGCCGGTCTGCAGGATCGAGTCGATCGTCGCGCCGAGTACTGCGGGCAGGGCAAGTTCGGCGCCGGCCAGGACGACGGCGTTGACGGTGAGGACGGTGACCCACGGACCGGCGTGCGCGACGATGCGCGCCATGACCCCATTGGTACCCTCCATCTACTACCGATCGCTCCAGTCTGGTCGGGAGCCGAGCCTGGCAGTCGTCCCGGTGGAATCGGGACGACTGCCAGCTCGTTTCTCCACGCGGTGCTCAGCAGAGGGCGAGGCTGAGACGGCTGCCGCCGCCACACCGCCGACTGCGCCGACTGCGCCGCCGTCCGCCACCGAACAGGTTGGTCTCGTCAACATCGAGACCCTGCAGGTCGAGAATTGCCATAGTGCTCACCTCCTTTCCGGTTGGGTTCGGTCCTCCTGTGCGGGACCGAACAGGGGAAGATCGATGCGCTCGTCATGCAGTGCCGCCCCGAGCGCGAGGAGCACACCGGCGCTGCCGGTGGCCAGATCCATCGACAGCCGCAGCGACTGCACGCCGGGGAAGGCGAGCCGTCCCTTGAAGTCGACCGCATGCCAGGACAGCCGCCGGATGTGCGCGGCCACCAGATCCCGGTCGGCCGGTGCAGCGCGGCGCCGGTTCTGCAGATACAGGATCATCCCGGCCCGGCCGGAGAACAGCCCAGGCTCGATGTAGAACTCGGACTGGGCGGCGACCTCGATCGCCGCCGCCGCGTCGGCGAATCGGGTGCTGTCGGCGTACTGGAGGTACTCCTCCAGTACCAGGCCGATGCCGATGCTGCCGTAGGACAGGTACGGCGTCGTCCGGAAGCCCTCGTCGACCTCCAGCGCGCCATCCTCGCGGATGACGCAGCGGCGCAGATCTTGGCCGAGCGCGGTGGCGGCGAACTCCAGCAGGGCCGAGTCGCCGGTGCGCTCGTACAGCCGCAGGAAGAGCAGCGCGGGTCCGGAGGAGCCGTACATCAGCCCGGCGTGCGGGTGCTTGCCGCCGCTCTGAGTCGGGACATCCTCCTCGTCGCCGAGTTCGTCCGCGACGAACTCGGCGATCTGCTCGGTCAGCCGCCACAGGTCGCTGTCACCGGTCAGGGTAGCGAAGTGCGCCAGGTTCAGCCCGATCCCGGCGAGGCCGCCGAACAGGTCCGGCCCGCAGAGGTCCCATTTGCCGTCGAGTTCGGCGATGGCGATGTCCAGCACTGCCAGGGCGTCCTCGCGCCGGCCCAGATGTTCCAGCGCGTAGGCGACTCCGTGCAGCCCGTCGTAGAAACCGAAACGGGTGCCTGGCTGCGGGTTCAGACCACGCTGGACCAACCACTCCTCGTGCTCTGGGAGTGTTCCCGCGCCGGTCGCAAACAGGGCGAGCAGCACGCCGGCGGCGCCGTACGCCAGATTGAGCCCGCCGAGGTCGAATTGCCGGATGTCACCTGGGAAGAGCCGGTCGCCGCGTTCGGGGGTGGCGCTGGCAAGGATGGCGCCGGCGATCGACTCGCGGGCGTCCTTCCAGCCGGCCGGGTCGGCGTCCAGTTCCGGCCACAGCCGACCCTCCGACTGCCTCCCGGAACGTCCCGGGGTGACCGGCCGTCCCCCCGGGCCGTTGATGACCTCGACGGCCTCGCGCAGGAAGTCGGCGGGAACCGGGAAGAGTTCGCCGATGTCGGTGGCAAATTGGGCGGCCTTGAGCGGGTCCAGCATGATCAGTTCGGTCAGCGGCATGAACATGAACAGCCGCAGGCAGGCGAGGGCGTAGCGATCGATGTCGAAGCCGGTGCACTCGCGGGAGGCGGCAAAGGCTGGGTCGCCGAGCGTCGGGCGCTTGCCCTCGGCGATGTCGGAGGCAATCTCCAGGTCAATCAGGATCATCCGGCCGTCGGGGTGCACCAGGACGTTGTAGGGATGCAGATCGCCGATGACGATGCCGCGGCTGTGCGCCTTGGCAACGGCTTCGGCCACCCGGGCGTGGATGTCCATCGCCCAGCGCGTGTAGGTGTCGAAGCCGCGGTCGTCACCGAGCAGGGCGAGCGGATAGCGGTCGACGAGGGTGTTGCTCAGGGCCGGCCCCTCGACGTGCTCCATGACGAGGAACTCGTGCCCGCCGAGGGTGAAGTAGTCCTTGACCGCCGGGACGATGTCGAGGTCAGCCAGCCGGTGCAGCATGTCCCGCTCCCGGCGCAGTCTCTGGACCGCGTCGGCGCCGTCCATGTCAAGTCCGGCATGCGGGCGGGCTTCCTTGAGTACGACGTTCTCGCCGGTCCTGGTGTCCTGCCCGGCGTACACCCCGCCGCCGTTGGAGAAGTGCAACGGGCGGTCGATCCGGTAGGGCAGGCCGGCCATCGTGACGGTCCCGCGGGCTTGCATATGCGGGGCGAGGAAGTCCGGCAGCGACACCCACGGCGGCGTGTAGAAAGTCGCGCCGCGCCGGTCGGGGACCAACTGCCCCGTCCCGTCTTCGATCGCGGGTTCGAGCTCGCCGTCCGCACCGATGCAGTAGCGGTCGCTGAAGCCGCCGTACCGGACATAGAGGGGGCCGTCCCCGATCCGCAGATCGCTGAGGATGTACGGACCGGTCGACCCGCTGAGGGCGGCGTCGAGATCGGTGACGACGGACTCGAACTGGTGGTCATCGGCGGGATAGATCGTGACGAACTTCCCGCTGGAGCCCCGGTGGGCGTACTTGCCATTGCTCAGCAGCAGGAGCTGAGCGCTGCGCACGAACTTGAAGGCAATCCCACGGCCCACGCAGTACGCCCAGATCGTCTCGAGAATGTGCTCGGCGTCGGCGGCTGCGGCCGAGGCGTGGACCTTCCAGCCTTGGTCCGGCACGGTGGCGTGCCTGGGCGAGTAGACCAGCCAGTCCTCGAACTCGGTGCGCTTCCAGCCGGCAGGGACCGGTCGGTCCGCGATGGCGAAGTCGACGTCATCGTCGCGGGCCAGCATCGGGCTGTCGAAGAAGGTGGGATCAACGAGACAGAATCCCTCGTACCCTCGCTCCACGCTGCGCCCCCCGATCGAACCCCCCGGATTCGGTGTTTGGCACGTTACCCCCCGGAGTCGCGGGAGTAACAGGGCTTAGCCGACGTGATGTGAAATAACGGCTACTCATTGGCTGATTTGACCGCTTAACCGCCAAAAACCGGCATCTCGGTCGCGGCTAGAGTCGCTCAATCGCCTGGATCCAGCTCTCGGCCTGGTCGCGGCTGGCCGGGAAGCGCCCCCTCGGCGCGGTAAGCAGCTGCCATAGGACAGGATCGAGACTTTCCTGCGCGCGGTCGGGCTGGGCGCGCCAGTCGATGCTTCGCCGCTGCCGGAGCCGTTCGGCAGCCAGGTCGGCGAGTGGACGGCGTACCCGGTCCTCGAAGCGCTCGGGATCGGCGGCGCCGGCGAAGCGGGTCTGCACGGTATGCAGGTCGCCGAAGGACGAGCGTTGGACGGTGGCCGGCTCGCTGTCCGGTGCCAGGTCACCGCTGTCCTCGGTGGGTAGCCCGGACAACACCGATGCGCCCCCGCAGATCACCATCCCGCCGACGAGGCACACCGCGATCGGCACCCCGGCGTCGTAGAGCAGCGACAGGGCGACGCCGACGCCGCCCAGGACCAGTCCAAGCAACGCCGCGGTCGCCAACCGCGGCCATCTGTTCACAGCCGCATCCCGGACCGCAATTCCGTCTGCAGTACGCCGAGCGCCCGGCGCGCCTCCGCCCGCAGGTCGGGCCCTACAACGTGCCGGGAGAACCGTGCCTCGCGGTAGAGCTCTGCCAACCGGCCGAGTGGGCGGGCGGAGATCATCTGCTCGGCGGAGAGCCGCTCGGCGTACTCCCGCGCGGTCTCACTGGCCCGCGCGGGGGATCCGGCCTCGGCGGCGGTTCGGATCAGCAGCAGCCAGCAGGCAAGGACGGCCTCCCGTGCCTCGCCGCGGTCGACGAGGTCCAGCGCCACATCGACGGCCTCGGCCATCTCCGCGCCGGGGTGCCGGACCGGGTCCTCCGCACCGACCGCGCCGGCATGGTGTCGCCGCCGGCGAAACCGCGGCCGCGGGATGGCGCCCAGCACGACCAGGATGGCGCCGGCCGCCAGGACGACGAGCAAGACGGTGACCGCCACGACGAGGACGTTGGCCGGGATGACTTCGCGTACCCCGGGTATCTCGTTGAAGTCCTCGGGCGCCTGCCCGCGCGGATCCGCCGGCGCCTCGGCGGGAGGTTGCGGCCGGGCGCCGGTGCCCGTCGGTGTCGACGTGCTCGCCGCCGGCGTCTTGGTGTAGGGGCCGGCCCGGGCGACGAGAGCGACGGCGATGAGCAGCAGCAGGATCGTCGCCAGCAGCGGCAGCGCACGCCAGTCCGCCTCAGCCGCCGGGGTGCGATCGCTGCTCACCGAGTCCGTCACAACCGCACTCCCTGGCGCAGCACCGTCTGCAGTACGCCGAGCATCGGTTCGCGTGGTGGATGCGTGTTCACCGCACCTCCGACAGCTCGACCGCTCGGGCGAAGACCGCGTCGAGCATCTGCGTGGTGAGCCGGCCGGTGAACGTGTTCTGCTGGCTCACGTGGTAACAGCCGAGCACGGTCAATCCGGGCAGGTGCACCTCTGCCCCGTGGGCGAAGATCGGCCGCGGTTTCGGGACCGGCACGCCGCAGGCGGTCAGCGCCGGCCATAGTGCGGTCCAGCCGAATCCGCCGAGGACGACGACGACGCGCAGGGTGGGCCGCAGCAGCTCGAGCTCACGCTGCAGCCAGGGCCGGCAGGTGTCGCGCTCGGCCGGGGTCGGCTTGTTGGCCGGCGGCGCGCAGCGCACCGCGGCAGCCACCCGCAACCGCCGTACCTGCAGACCGTCGTCGGCGGAGACCGACGTGGGCTGGTTGGCCAGGCCCGCGCGGTACAGCGCGGCGAACAGCCAGTCCCCGCTGCGGTCGCCGGTGAACACCCGGCCGGTCCGGTTGCCGCCGTGCGCTGCCGGTGCAAGCCCGACGACGGCAATGCGGGCATCACCCGGCCCGAAGCCCGGCACCGGACGACCCCAGTACTCCTGGTCGGCGAAGGACGCCCGCCGGGTGCGAGCCACCTGCTCCCGCCAGCTCACCAGGCGAGGGCAGGCCCGGCACTGCGACACCCGGTCGTCGACCCCCGGCAGGTCGCGCGCGTCCGCGGCCAGGCGCTCCACGTCCCCGGCGCCACCCGCGACGTCCCCGGCGCTACCCGCTACCTGCTCGCCAGCCGACACGACACCTCCGCGCTCCGTTGCGTACCGATCGTGCCACCCGAGTCTGCTGCTGCGGCGGCCGGCGCGAACCGGCATGATCGACGGATACCCGCACCGACAGGCCGGCGGCAGCAAGCGAGGAGACGTGACGTGGCTGGAGCACTGGGCAAGGTCGGCTGGAAAGTCCTCGGTTACGGCTTCGCCATTCCGACCGGCATCGCGGTGCGCAAGGTGATCAGTGCCGCCTGGACGGCCACGGTCGGATCAGATCCGCCCAAGAACCCGGAAGCCCCCGGGACCGAGTGGCGCGACGCCATCGCCTGGGCCGCCGCCTCGGGGGTCGCCATCGCGGTGGCGCGGATGGTCGCCGCCGACGGCGCGGCGAGGGCATACAAGACCCTGACCGGCCACCTGCCGCCCGGCCTGGAGGAGGGCGGTCCGTAAGTCGCCGGATCTCCATGACCGTCGGGCCACTTCAGTTCGCCAGGCGCAGCGCGATCCCGTCGAGGATGTCGTGCTCGCTGACGGTCACCTCATCAATCTCCAGCGCGTCCATCAGCACCCGCAGGACCAGGGCGCCGGCGCCGATCACGTCCACCCGGCCGGGGTGCATCACCGGCAATGTGGCGCGGCGTTCCCGGGTCATCGTCAGCAGGCCGGAGGTCACCGAACGCACCCGGCCGACCGGGATCCGGCTGCCATGGATGGCAGCCGCGTCGTACGCCGGGAGTTCCAGCGCCAGCCCGGCCACGGTCGTGACCGAACCGGCGAGCCCGACGAACGTGCGAGCTTGCTCGACCGGCACCACCTCCCGGATCCGGTCGATCGCCGCCCGGATGTCAGCCTCCACGGCCCCCACCTGATCCGGAGTGGGCGGGTCGTCGGTGAGGTGCCGCTCGGTGAGGCGGACGCAGCCGACGTCCACGCTCAGCGCCGCCGCTACGCCAGCCTCTGGGCCCGAGTCGGAGCCGAGCACCACCTCGGTCGAGCCGCCACCGATGTCCGCGACGAGAACCGGCGGTAGGACCCCGGGCAGACCGGACACCGCTCCGGCAAAGGAGAGCCCCGCTTCCTCGTCACCGCTGATCACCTCCGGCTCGGCGCCGAGGGTGGCCAGCACCATCTGCCGGAAGCCCTCCCGGTTACCTGCGTCGCGGGTGGCGCTCGTCGCCACCATCCGCACCGCCTGTACGCCGAGGTCGCGGATCTGTTCGGCATACGACGCCAGCGCCACCCGGGTTCGCTCGATCGCCTCCGGTGCCAACTGCCCGGTCCGGTCCACGCCCTGCCCCAGCCGGACGATCTCCGACCGGCGTACGACGTCGCGCAGGCCGGTCGGCCCAACGTCCGCGACCAGCAGCCGGATCGAGTTCGTGCCGCAGTCGACGGCGGCGACCCTCATGTCGGGAGCACGCACGGCCCGCCCGCCCACCACTCGGGCAGCAGCTCCAGCGCCTCGTCCCCGAGCGGGTTGACCCCGCGCCCGGCTGCCAGCGAATGCGCCACCAGGGCATGCAGGCACTTCACCCGGGTCGGCATCCCGCCGGCGGACTCCCGGGTCGGCAGTTCCCCGAGCGCGTCGCGGCGGCGCAGGTAGTCCTCGTGCGCATCGGCGTACCGGCCGGCCAGGTCCTCCTCGGAGTGCAGCCGCTCGGTCATCCGAGCCATCAGCCCCGAGGCCTCCAGGGTCCCGATCGCGGAGTTCGCCCGTGGACAGCTGAGGTAATACAGCGTCGGGAACGGTGATCCGTCCGCGAGCCGGGGCGCGGTGGCAACCACGTCCGGCAACCCGCACGGGCAGCGGTGCGCGACGGTGAAGTGGCCGCGTGGCGCCCGGCCGAGTTGCCGCCCGACCACCTCAGCATCCTCGCGGTCAACCGGAATCGGCACGCCGGACGGATTCACCGAGCCGCTCCAACCACGAGTCGCCGTCCGCCGGCGCCGCGTTCTGCACCGGCACTGCGGACGTCTGCGGCGTGGCCTCGCCGTCGACGACGATGAAGACCCGGTCCCCGGGCATGGCGTACTTCAGCCGCTGTCTGGCCTGCGCCTCGATGTAGGCCGGGTCCTGCAGCTGCAGCTGCAATTCCTCCAGTGCCTCCACGCTCGCCTGGGTCTCTCGCGCCGTCTGCTCGAGGGCCGCGATCTGGCTGCGCTGGCCGACGTACTCCTTGATCGGGTAGGCCAGGCTCAGGACGAGCGCGCACACCACGACACCGAGCAGGAC
>JACCTY010000146.1 GCA_013812145.1 Geodermatophilaceae bacterium
CAGCCGCACGGTGAACTCGCGCAGCTGCCGGCGGGCGGTGTCCAGTTGCAGCCGAACCGCCGCCAGCTCGGCGCGGGCCTGCTGAGCCTGTGCGCGACGGTCCTGGCGAGCCTCTTCCAGCTGAGCCTGCAGCCGTTGCCGCTGGCGGTCTGACTCGGCGCCGCGGGCCTGGTCAACCGCGGATTCGAGCTGGCCGCGCACCTGATCCACGACAGCGGCCCACCCCGGTGGCCGGAGCAGATAGGCCAGCGCCCCCACCTGAACCGGGTCGGCGGCCGGTGGTACGGCGCCTCGCCGCAGCGCATCGGACAGGGGCCCCGCAGCAGCCTCGGCCGCCTGCGCCACCTTGGCGCGAAACGCGGCGTCGGCATCGATCGTGGCGGCCAACGCCGCCCCCGCGAGCTGAGCCCGCTTCGCTGCGGCGAACCGGGCGGCGGCCCGAAGTGGTGCGGGAATCTCATCCGCGCCCAGACCGCTCAGCACATCCGCGGCCTGCCGAAGCACGCTCAGGCGGACCCGTTCGGGGAGTGTGACGGTGGTCTCGGGCGGTTCCGGGCCGGGCGCGGGCGGGACGGTGACCATCGGTTCAGCGGTCCGCGTCAGGCACCAGCCCAATCTACGGCGTAGCTGGCGTGGCGACCGGCCTTTCGTCGTACCCCCGACCTAGCGTGCGGCCATGTCGACAGCCGGGACGGTGCCATTCGGCGGCGAGCTGTTCGTGCAGCCGACATTCGATGAGCTCGGCGAGCCGTTACGGGAGGTGACTTTCGTCGTGGTCGACCTGGAAACTACTGGGGGTTCACCGACGTCAAGTGGCATCACCGAGATCGGCGCGGTCAAGGTGCGCGGCGGTGACCTGCTCGCTGAGTTCCAGACCCTGGTGGATCCAGGCTGCGGAATCCCGCCGTTCATCACCGTCCTGACCGGAATCACCGACACGATGGTCGTGGCCGCTCCGCGGATCAGCACAGCGCTGCCGGCGTTCCTGGAGTTCGCCGCGGGAAGCGTGCTGGTCGCCCACAACGCACCCTTCGATGTGGGGTTCCTGCGGGCTGCCTGCATCCAGCTGGACCTGCTCTGGCCGGGATTCGTCGCGATCGACACGGCGGTGCTGGCCCGGCGGGTGCTGTCTCGGGACGAGGTCCCCAACTGCAGGCTGAGCACGCTCGCGCCGTTCTTCCATGCTCGGACGCAGCCCTGCCACCGCGCGCTGGCCGACGCCCGCGCCACCGTGGACGTGCTGCACGGGCTGCTGGAGCGGCTCGGGCCGCTCGGAGTGCAGTCGCTGGAGGAGTTGCGTTCGGTCAGCCGGCAAGTCGCGCCCGAGCGCCGCCGGAAGCGTTACCTGGCGCAGGACCTGCCCAGCGCCCCAGGGGTTTACGTCTTCAAGGATGCCCGGGGAGAGCCGCTCTACGTGGGAACCAGCAAGAACATCCGGGCCCGGGTGCGCAGCTACTTCGTTTCCAGCGAGAAGCGCACCCGAATGACGGAGATGGTCGGCATCGCCGAGCGGGTCGACCCGATCGTGTGCGCGCACGACCTCGAGGCGCAGGTTCGCGAGTTGCGGCTGATCGCCGACTGCAAGCCCCGCTACAACCGGCGGTCGAGATTCCCCGAGCGCGGCGTCTGGATCGCGCTGACCGATGAGGTGTTCCCGCGGCTGTCGCTTGTCCGGCGGGTCCGCGACGACGGGCGCACCTATCTGGGACCGTTCGGATCGCGGGGCGCGGCGCAGCAGGCGATGGACGCCGTGCACGAGGCGCTTCCGCTGCGCCAGTGTGTCGCCCGGCTGTCCGTGCGGGCCAGGGGCAGCGCCTGCGTGTTGGCCGAGATCGGCCGCTGCGGCGCACCGTGCGAAGGGGTTCAGAGCAGCCAGGAGTATGCCGCCATCGTGGGTGTCTTCCGTACGGCGGTGGTGGCCGATGTCCGGCCGATGCTGACACCGCTGCTGCGCCGGATCGACGCGCTGGCCGCAGCCGAGCGCTACGAGGCGGCGGCGGCGCTGCGCGACCGCACCGCCACCCTGGTCCGGGCGTGTGCCCGGCTGCAACGGCTGCGGATGCTCACCGGGGTGCCCGAACTCGTCGCCGCCCGACCGGACGGGCAGGGCGGCTGGGACCTCGCCCTGGTCCGATCCGGCCGGCTCGTCGCCGCGGACCACGCCCCCCGGGGGATCCACCCGATGCCACGGGTCGAGGCGATGCGTGCGACGGCCGAGACGCTGCTGCCCGGGGTCGGACCGCTGCCGGCAGCCTCGGCTGAGGAGTCCGAGTGCATCCTGCGCTGGCTCGAGCGGCCCGGCACCCGGCTCGTTCACGTCGACGGCCTGTTGGCCAGCCCCGCTCGTGGCGCGGCGGCCATGTCCCGGTGGTTGCGTACCGCCGAAGCCTCGCGGGCGGCCGCCAACCCCTTCCTCGACCGCCGGTCGATGCGAACCGAGGCCCGCCCGCCCCGGATCGGCGTCGCATGAGAAGCCAGTCCGATTGCCACCTGGGTCCTCAACCCGAAAGGACGTCATTGGAGGTCAGCTGAGTCGCTGGACCACCTGAATCGCCTCCAGTGATGGCCAAATCGGGGTCTGCGCACACCCGTAGCGGCTGGACCGAGCGATGCCATCTGGACGCAGCGGTAGCATCCTGCTGCCGCACGAGCCGAGCTGTTGGGAGCGCCGCGTGATCACCGCGATCGTCATGATCAGTGCCGCAACCGACTCGATTCCTGAGGTGGCCTCGGCCATCGCCGATATCGATGGCGTCAGCGAGGTCTACAGCGTGGCCGGCCATGTGGATCTCATCGCGATCGTTCGGGTCCGCGAGTTCGACGACGTCGCCGCAGTCATCGCCGGACGCCTGAACAAGGTCGACGGGATCATCGACACCGAGACCCACATCGCGTTCCGGGCGTACTCCCGGCACGACCTCGAGGCCGCCTTCTCCCTCGGCTTCGACGAACCCGGCTGACCCGTCCGGCCGCTGACGAGTCGGCCAGGCCCGCTGAGAGTCAGCCGGCGGCGGCGGTGTGACGGGCCTGCTGACTGACCTGACGCCATCGCTCCAGCGTGTCGGCCGCAGCACCGCTGTCGATCGACCCGCTGGCTCGCTCGAGCCCGGCGCCCAGCGTCGTACGGAATGCCGCCTCGTCACCGGCGGGGAAGCCCTCGAAGGCGGCAACGGCAGCCGCCGCATTCAGCAGCACGGCATCGCGGATCGGACCGGCGGCGCCGCCGATGACGTCGCGGGCGACGGCAGCGTTCTCGGCGGGTCCACCCCCGACCAGGTCGGCTGGCTCAGCGCGGTCCAGCCCCAGCTCGCTCGGGTCGAGGGACAGCTCGGCCACTGAACCGTCGCTGACCAACCACAGCCGGGACGTCGTGGTCGTGGTGAGTTCGTCCAGTCCGTCATCGCCGCGAAAAACGACCGCGCTGGTGCCTCGCGCGGCCAGTACCGCGGCCATCACACCGGCCATCCGCGGATCCGCGCAGCCCACCGCCTGGGCCGCCGGGTGCGACGGGTTCGTCAGCGGGCCGAGGAAGTTGAATACCGTGGCGACGCCCATCTCCCGGCGAGCGACGGCGGCATGGCGCATCCCGGGATGGAACACCGGGGCGAAGAGAAACCCGATACCCGCTTCAGTCACGCAGCGGACCACGCCAGCCGGCGGCAGGTCGATCACGACGCCGAGTTCAGCGAGCAGGTCAGCGGATCCGCACGCGCTGGACGCGGCGCGGTTTCCGTGCTTGGCCACCGGAATGCCCGCCCCAGCGGTCACGATCGCCGCCATGGTCGAGATGTTGACCGTGCGGGCCCGATCCCCTCCGGTGCCGACCACGTCGACGCACCGGCCGGGAACGGCCACCGGGGTCGCGTTCTCGAGCATCGCCTCCACGAGACCGGCGACCTCCTCAGGCGCCTCGCCCTTGGCGCGCAATGCCACGGCGAACGCAGCGACCTGCGCTGGTGTGGCCTCGCCGGCCATGATCTCGTTCATCGCCCACCGCGTCGCCGCCGCGTCCAGGGAATGCCCGAGCAGCAGCTCATGGAGCACCCCCGGCCAGGTCAGCGCCGCCCCACTCACCGACGGACCGGCGTACCGGCGGCGCGCTCGCGGACCAGGTCGGTCACCGTCCGCGCCGCGGTGAACGCATCCAATGGATAGACGAGCGTGGCGTCGGCCAGCGACCAGGTGGCCAGCCACCGGTCGTCGGCCCGGGCGATCAGGACGCACACGCTCGGGCAGTCGTCGATCTCGTACTTAAGCTGCCGGCTGATTCCCATCCCGCCGGTGGGCTGCGCCTCACCGTCGAGGATGGCGACGTCGATGCCGCCGCCGTCGACAAGCCGGATGAGGGTGTCACCGTCCGAGCATTCGACGTACTCGATCCGTCCCGCTCCCCCGCCGAGTCGACGGCCGACAGCGGTCCGGACGTCCGCCCGCACCTGCTCGCGTTGGCTGAAGACGAGGATGGTGTACGTCGGAACGTTCGACGGACTGCTCATGGCGCTGGATCGTACCGAGCGGGGCTGTGTCCATTCGTTCGTTCGCTGCGCTCACTCACGCCTGTCTCTCCGGCCCGCAGCGCTTCAAGCCGGTCCAGGCGCCGGTCCTCGCGCACGGCTTCGCGCTCGGAGGCGCGCATCCACTGGTACGCCGCCACTCCCAGCATGAGCAGCCCCACCAGATCGCCCGACGCCCACAGCAGGCCGCCTCCGACTCGCTGCTCGCTGACCGGATCGGACCAGACCAGGTTCAGCGCCAGGTAGTGCTCGGCCGCGGTCAGCGTGCTCTGGTTCATGATCGTCAGGCCGAGGATGGCGTGCAACGGCAACGTCGCCGCCAGGATCAGCATTCGCATAGGGTTGCTGACCGTGCCCGGAATGGGGTCGAGGCCTACCACGGGCCAGAAGAACAGGCAGCCGACGAGCAGGAAATGCAGGTGCATCGCCTCGTGCAGCCACGGGTTCGACAGGGTGGCTGCGTACCAGCCGGTGAAGTACAGGGCGAACGGGCTGGCCACGAAGATGAGGAACGGGATCAGCGGGAACGTCAGCAGCCGGACCGCACGGCTGTGCAGGGTGGCCAGCAGAACGCGGCGGGCGGCAGCGCGGTGCGGCAGCGCGCGCAACGCGAGCGTCACCGGGGCGCCAAGGGCGAGAAAGACGGGGGCGACCATGGACAGCACCATGTGCTGCACCATGTGCAGGCTGAACAGCGTGTCCTCGTAGGCGGCCACCCCGCCCAGAGTCACAACTGCGATCGAGCCGAGTCCGCCGGCCAGCCACGCCACTGTCCGTCCGGTACTCCACTGATCGCCGCGCAGCCGGAGGCGGTGGACGCCCCACAGGTACAGCCCGCCGGACAGGACGAGCATGGTGCCGACCACGGGGTCGAAGGACGACTCGGTGACCAGTCGCAGTGGGGTGAACGGCGGCACCGACTCCGCTGCGCTGGCCATGGACACGCCCCCAAGATTACGTTGTCGGGCGCGCCGTACCCCGCCCCGGTCAACGTCGGTGCGGCAGGCCATAATGGCCTCGTGAGCGAGCGCAGCGAGGCCGACGTTTGAGCGCGGCGATCCCCACCTTCGAGGCCGGCCGGGTGCATTCGCTGACCCGGCCGAACATGGTCAGCGTGGGCACCATCGTCTGGCTGTCCAGCGAACTCATGTTCTTCGCCGGGTTGTTCGCGATGTACTTCACCGCCAAGGCGGTGCACGGGGAGCCCTGGCCGCCGGAGCCCACCGAGCTCAACGTCCCGTACGCCCTCGTCTTCACGATCATCCTGGTCCTGTCCTCGGTCACCTGTCAGCTGGGCGTGTTCGAGGCGGAGAAGGGCAACGCCTTTGGGCTGCGTCGGTGGTTCGTCTTCACCTTCTTCCTCGGGCTGCTGTTCGTCCTCGGACAGTTCAACGAATACCGCGCCCTGGTCAGCGAGGGCACGACGCTGAGCTCGTCGACGTACGGGTCGGTCTTCTACCTGACGACCGGTTTCCACGCTGCGCACGTCATCGGCGGTCTGCTGGCGTTCGTCTTCATGCTGATGAGATCCACGATGGGCCGGTTCACCCCCGCTCAGGCCACCGCCGCCATCGTGGTCTCCTATTACTGGCACTTCGTCGACATCGTCTGGGTCGGGCTGTTCGCGACCATCTACTTCGTCCGGTAAAGGTGCGTGACGTGACCAGACTCGCCCGGCTGCGCAAGCGCACGTCGTCGGGGTTGGCGCTTGCCGTCGCCCTCGTTGCGGTCGGGATCGGTTACTCGTTCGCCGCACCGAGCAGCTCAGCGCAGGACACCGGCCTGTCGGTCGAGGCCATGGCCGGTCAGGAGATCTACGAGAACTCCTGCATCACCTGCCATGGCGCCAACCTGCAGGGCGTCGAGGAGCAGGGGCCTTCCCTGATCGGCGTCGGCGAGGCCTCCGTCTACTTCCAGGTCGCCACCGGTCGGATGCCGCTGGCACAACACGAGGCGCAGGCACAGCGCAAGACCCCGGTGTACGACGACGCCGAGGTCAATCAGCTGATGGCCTACATCCAGACGTACGGCGGCGGACCGGAACTGCCCGCCGAGGAGGATCTGCGTGACGGGGAACTCGCCGAGGGTGGCGAGCTGTTCCGGCTGAACTGCGCGTCCTGCCACAACTTCGCTGGCAGCGGTGGAGCCCTGTCATCGGGGAAGAACGCTCCGTCCTTGAACCAGTCCTCCGATCTGGACATCTACACTGCGATGCTCTCGGGCCCGCAGAACATGCCGGTCTTCGGCGACAACCAGCTCACCCCGGAGAACAAGCGGGCCATCATCAACTACGTGCAGACGCTCAATGAGACCGCCGATCCGGGCGGCCTCAGCATCGGCCGGGCCGGTCCGGTCCCCGAGGGCCTCATCATCTGGGTGGTCGGCATCGCCGGGTGCGTCATCGCCTGCTTCTGGGTCGGGACCCGCTCATGACCAGCACGAGCGGCCCCTCTCAGCCGCCGGGTGGCGCCCAGCCGATGCCCGGCAATCCGCCGCAGCCAGGGCCTGGGCCATCCGATGCGGAACTGGCCCGCATGAGCCGGGAAGATCTGGTCACCCTCGGCGGGAAGATGGACGGCGTAGAGGTCATTTACTCCGAGCAGCCGGTCCGGCCCGGCTCGCCAGCCGAGCGCCGCGCGGAGCGGCAGGTCGCCGCCGCCTTTGCCGGCGCCGGGCTCTCCGCCTTGGCGTTCATGGTGATCTTCGTGGCGTGGCCATGGCAGGTCGAGACCCCAGGCGGCGGGTACGACCTGTCGGCGCTCTACACCCCGCTGCTGGGCCTGATGATGGGGCTCGCGCTCACCCTCGTCGGCGTCGGTGTCGTGCTGTGGGCCAAGAAGCTGATGCCCTACGAGGTCACCGTCCAGGACCGCCATGAAGGCGCCTCGCCGGAGATTGAGCGGCAGACCACCGCCGCGACGCTGGTCGCCGTCGGCAACGCGACGGGGATCGCCCGGCGCACGCTGGTGAAGCGGTCCCTCGGCTTCGGCGGCCTGATGCTCGGACTGATGGCGGTTTTCCCGCTGGGTGGCCTGATCAAGAAGCCGGGCACCGCGTTGTTCGAGACGCCATGGGAGCCGGGCATGCGCCTGCTCACCCTGGGCGGCCTGCCGATCCGGCCCGCCGACATGCGCCCCGGCGCGCTGCAGACGGTCTTTCCGCCGGTCGAGGGCGGTGCTCGGTCCTCCGACGGCGTGGCCATGCTGATCAGGCTGCTGCCCAACCAGGTGGACGAATTCCGTCCCCGGCCGGGCCAGGAGGACTTCCACTGGAACGACTTCGTCGCCTACTCGAAGATCTGCACGCACGCCGGTTGCCCGGTCTCGCTGTATGAGCAGGAGACCGCCCGCATCCTCTGCCCCTGTCACCAGTCACAGTTCGTCGCCACCGACGGCGCCAGGTCCATCTTCGGACCGGCGAGCCGGTCGTTGCCGCAACTGGCGGTCGAGGTCGACGCCGACGGATACTTCGTGGCGAAGAGTGACTTCATCGAACCCATCGGCCCGGCGTTCTGGGAGCGTTCGACATGAGCAGCAGGACGGCCATTCAGCGGCCGGCCACTCCGGCCGGACGCACAGCCAGCGCGTTGGATGAGCGGCTGACCATCTCCGCGCCGCTCCGCCGCACGCTGAACAAGGTCTTCCCCGACCACTGGTCGTTCCTGCTCGGTGAGATCGCGCTCTACTCCTTCATCATCCTGCTGCTCACCGGGACGTACTTGACGTTCTTCTTCGACGCCTCGATGCAGGAGATCGTCTACGACGGCAGCTACGCGCCGCTGCGCGGCATCGAGATGTCCCGGGCGTACGCGACCTCACTGGACATCTCCTTCGACGTCCGCGGCGGGTTGCTGATCCGGCAGATTCACCACTGGGCGGCGCTGCTGTTCGTCGCGTCCATCGTCGTACACCTGATGCGGACGTTCTTCACCGGTGCCTTCCGCAAGCCCCGTGAGGCCAACTGGGTGATCGGTGTCGGACTGCTCGTGCTGGCCCTTCTTGAGGGTGTCTTCGGGTACTCCCTGACCGACGACCTGCTGTCCGGCACCGGCCTGCGCATCATCAACGCGATTTTCCTGTCGATCCCGGTGGTCGGGTCATGGCTGTCCTTCGCGATCTTCGGTGGGGAGTTCCCCGGCACGGTCATCATCGGCCGGTTCTACATCCTGCACGTGCTGCTGATCCCCGGCATCCTGCTCGCCCTGATCGCCGTGCACCTGCTGCTGGTGGTCAAGAACAAGCACACCCAGTACCCCGGACCCGGCCGGACCGAGGACAACGTCGTCGGCAAGCGGATGTTTCCGGTCTTCGCGGCCAAGAGCACCGGCTTCTTCATGGTGGTCTTCGGCATCACCGCCGCCCTCGGCGGGCTGGTGCAGATCAACCCGATCTGGCTGTACGGGCCGTACGACCCATCGCAGGTCAGCGCCGGGTCGCAGCCGGACTGGTACATCGGCTTCCTCGACGGCTCGACGAGGCTGTTCCCGGCGTGGGACCTGTACATCTTCGGGTACAACATCCCGCCGTTGTTCTGGCCGACGATCGTCCTGCCCGGCCTGCTCTTCACGCTGCTCGGGCTGTACCCGTTCATCGAAGCCAAACTCACCAAGGACCGCGCGCATCACAACCTGCTGCAGCGACCTCGTGACGTGCCGGTGCGCACGGCGATCGGCGCCATGGCCCTCGCGTTCTACACCGTGCTGTGGATCTCCGGCGGAAATGACCTCATCGCGGACAAGTTCGACATCAGCCTCAACGTGATGACCTGGATCGGCCGGATCGGGCTGATCCTGGCCCCGCCCATCGCGTACTGGATCGCCTACCGGGTCTGCCTGGGCCTGCAGCTGCACGACCGGGAAGTCCTCGAGCACGGCGTCGAGACCGGCATCATCCGACGGCTTCCGCACGGTGAGTTCATCGAGGTGCACCAGCCGCTCGGGCCGGTCGACGCGCACGGTCACGGTTCACTGCAGTACGGCGGAGCTCCGGTGCCCAAGCGGATGAACCACATCGGCGGCATGGGCCGGGCCATCAAGGGCTTCTTCACGCCGCTCGAGGAGCCGCCGGCGCGTCCGGTTACCTCCGAGGAGGAGAAGCAGGCGGAGCTGACCGGCTCCGGGCGCCCCAAAGACCCGGAAGCCTGAGGCGGATTGTGAACATCGAGATCTACTCCGACGTCGTCTGCCCGTGGTGCTACATCGGCAAGCGCCGCTTCGAAAAGGCGCTGGCAAACTTCCCGGGTGGAAACGACGTCGAGGTCACCTGGCGCCCGTTCCAGCTCGATCCCGAGGCGCCGGCCGAGCCGGTGCCGCACCTGCAGGCGTACGCGGCCAAGATCGGCGACCAGGCGAAGGTCGACGCCACCATGACCGAGCTGCAGGCGGCCGCCGCCGGTGAGCAAATCGATCTGCGCCTGGACCTGGCGCAGCGGGTGAACACCTTCGACGCGCACCGGCTGCTCGACCTCGCCTTGGACCAGGGTGGCAGCCCGTTGCAACACCGCCTCACCGAGCGCCTGATGCAGGCCTATTTCACCGAGGGTCGTAATCTCGCCGACCACGGCGAACTCGCGGCCCTGGGCAAGGACGCCGGGCTGACCACTGTCGACGTGAGCGGCTACCTCGGATCCGACGCGGGAGGGGACGACCTCAAGGCCCGGCTCGGCGAGGGTCGCGCGCTCGGTCTGAACTCGGTGCCGACCTTTGTGTTCGAGCGCCGGTGGGCTGTGTCGGGTGCCCAGTCAGCGCAGGTCATGGGTCAGGTACTCCAGCAGATCGAGGCGGCAATGCTCGGTGGCGGAGGCTGCTGCGGTGGTGGTGGGGGCGGCTGCGCCTGTTCGGCCTGACAGATCACCCGACGGGCTGCGGGACTGGCTCCGCCAGGTCTGTGCGGGGCGCTAGCTCAGTGAGTCGCGTTAGCGCGCGCGTAGTACTCGAACAGCAGGCCGCCAACGGTGAACATGAGCGCGGCAAAGGCGATCAACAGAACCCAGATGTAGTAAAACGCCAGTCCGATAGCCACGAGCGCCGCGGAGGCCGCGATGCCGATCGGCCAGTAGCTGCCAGGGCTGAAGAAGCCCAGCTCGCCGGCGCCTTCGGCGATGTCAGCGTCCTTGCGATCCTCCGGCCGGGGATTGATTCGGCGCGAGACGAACCAGAAGAACCCACCGACGATGAGGCAGAGCCCGCCGGAGAGCACCAGGCCGGCCATGCCGACCGGTTCCAGGTCGGAATAGATGCCGTAGATGACGGCCGTGCCGAACAGGAACACGGTCGCACCGCCGAAGAGGTACGCCTCGAGCTTCATCGCCTCATCACGTCCGAAGTCCCACGTCAGTCCGACGCGCTGCGGCGCGTGCGGTTGGTGTCGAAGGGCGTCGTAGTCTGCGCCAGGCCCGGCTCGCCGACGCTTTCCAACGCCTCGGCGTTGCTCATCCCGGAGGCGCGGGCGGCGATGTAGTCGTCGAAGACCTCAGCACCGACCGCACGAACCTCGAAGTTCATCGCCGAGTGGTAGATCCCGCACAGCTCCGCGCAGCGGCCGACGTAGGCGCCCTCCTCCTCGATCGTCACCTCGAAGTCGTTGTCGTAGCCGAAGTTGTCTCCGGGGATCACATCTCGCTTGAACAGGAACTCGGGGACCCAAAAGGAGTGAATGACGTCGTTGCTGACCAGTTCGAACTGGACCGTGCGTCCGACCGGCAACACCAGTACGGCGCTCTCGGTGCTGTCGCCGAGGATGCTGATCGGCTGGTCGGTCTCCTCGACGGTTTCCTCGAGATAGCGGAACTCCCAGTTCCACTGGAATCCCGTGACCTCGACAACCAGGTCGGGATCGGCGGCCTGCCGTTGCACATCGGTCTGCACGACGACGGTGTAGAAGAACAACACGGCGACGATCAGGAACGGGATGATCGTGTAGGTGATCTCCAACGGCAGGTTGTACGCCGTCTGCTTGGGCAGCTCTCGGTTCTTGCGCCGGTGGAAGATGCAGGCCCAGAAAATGAGCCCCCACACCAGTACGCCGACAGCCAGTGCAGCCAGCGTCGACCCGGTCCACAACAGCCGCATCTGGGTGGCCTGCTCGGTGACCCCTTCGGGCCACCCGAAGTACAGCACTTCGGTGAACGAGCAGCCGGTGAGGACGGCCATGAGCAGGCCGATGACGACGCCGACTCTGCCCACCCGACCAGTTCGACGCACCCGAGCCATCCCTCCCTCAGACACCGGCGTACCCATCGGTCGCAGACTACTGGACCTGCATCGGGGTACGCCGACCCGCCCACGACGATGCGCCACTCCACGCCGTCGCCCAAATCCCGTTGACCACCTGATCCGCGCTCGGCAGCGTCACCGGTATGCACAGCGTCATCCACCCCGACTTCAGTGCCGGAGCGGCGCAGGTACTCCCGTGGCTCGAGGCCGATCCGGTGAGCAATGGATTGCAGATCGGCATCATCCAAGCCATCGTCGATGGGCTTCTCGTCACCGACCAGCCACCGCTGCTCGCCCATGTCGAGGACGCCGGTCGGATCGTCGGGGTGGCTCTGCAGTCTGATACCTACCGGCGGCTCGTGCTGTCAGCGATGCCGGATGCGGCGGCCACCGCGCTGGCGGCCACCGTGCTCGCCACCGACCGTAGGCTGCCGGGGGTCATCGGCCCGGTGCCCGCAGCGGGTGACTTCGCGGCGGCTTGGACTGACCTGTCGGGCCAGCGGAGCGAACTCGCGATGGCGCAACGGCTGCACCGCCTGGATCGGGTGCATCACCCAGACGGCGTCCCCGGTCAGGTCCGAACCGTCCAGCAGGTCGAGCTGGAACTGGTGTGCGCGTGGGCGACGGCCATGGCTGAGGACATCGGCCTGGATGCCGGCGACCGCGATCCCCGACTCGCCGAGCAGATGGAGCGCAGGATCGAGGACGACCGAATGTTGGTATGGGAGGTGGACGGCGAGCCGGTGTCCATGGCAGGACCCAGCCGGCACAACGTCGGCGTCGTACGGATCGGATTGGTCTATACCCCGCCCTTGCACCGCCGGCAGGGCTACGCCGCAGCCTGTGTCGCCGCGGTGAGCCAGCGCGCTCTGGACAGCGGGGCCACCACCTGCGCGCTCTATACCGACCTGAGCAACCCCACGTCGAACGGCGTCTACCGGCGGATCGGCTACTACCCGGTCTGCGACGCCGAGGAGCTCACCTTCCTCCCGTGACGTCCGTAGATCTGACCGGCATGGCGCACAAACGTACGGACGCAACGGCCTGGGATACTCGCAAAGTCCGGCTGAAGACCGGCAGAGAGGATGGCATCGGCGGATGTGCGGCCTGCTGGGCTTCGTGAGCAAGGACCGGCAGGCCAAGGCCCGTGCCGACGACATCACCGAGGCGATGCACCTGCTGCGGCACCGTGGTCCTGACGAGACGACGTCCTGGGTTGACGACGACGTCGTACTGGCGTTCCAGCGGTTGTCGATCATCGACCTCGATCTGAGCCACCAGCCGTTGGCCTATCCAGGCGAGGATGGCGAGGACCGTTACCGGATCATCTTCAACGGCGAGATCTACAACTACCTCGAACTGCGCGAACGGCTGAGCCGTGAGTTCGGGGCGCAGTTCAACACCCGCGGTGACACCGAGGTGATCGTGGCGGCTTACCGGTATCTCGGCGAAGAATGTGTCTCCGCCCTTCGTGGCATGTTCGCGTTCCTGATCTGGGACCAGCAGGAACGGCGGGCGTTCGGCGCACGGGACCACTTCGGGATCAAGCCGCTGTATGTCGTCAGCGACGCCACCGGCACCTACCTCGGGTCGGAGAAGAAGAGCCTGCTCGCGCTGCTCGACCCGACCCGGGTCGCGGATGTCGATCACCGGTCGCTGCAGCACTACCTCACCCTGCAGTACGTCCCGGAGCCGGCGTCGATGCACACCGCCGTACGCCGGATCGAGAGCGGTACGGCGTTCAGGATCGTGGACGGGAAGCTGCACACGCACCGGTACTTCCACCCGACCTTTCCGGTGGGTGACGGCGGCGATCGCAAGGCGCTGTACCGGCGAATCCAGGACGTGCTGCGCGACTCGGTCAAGGTGCACATGCGCGCGGACGTCACCGTCGGCGCGTTCTTGTCCGGCGGCATCGACTCGACGGCGATCGCGGCGCTGGCGAAGCAGGAGAACCCTGACCTGCTGACGTTCACGGTCGGCTTCGAGCGGCCGGGGTTCTCCGAGATCGACGTCGCTCGGGAGTCCGCCGAGGCGATCGGCGTCACCCACATCACCCGGGTGGTAACCCCGCAGGAGTTCATGGACGCCGTGCCGCTGATCGTGTGGTACCTCGACGATCCGGTCGCCGACCCGGCGCTCGTCCCGTTGTGGTTCATCGCGCGCGAGGCCCGCAGGCACGTCAAGGTGGTGCTGTCCGGGGAGGGCGCCGACGAGCTGTTCGGCGGCTACAACATCTACCGCGAGCCGCTGTCGCTACGCCCTTTCGAGAAGCTGCCGCGTCAGCTCAAGTCGGCGCTGGGCATGCTGTCGCAGCGACTGCCCGACGGCATGCGGGGCAAAGACCTGCTTCGCCGCGGCTCGATTCCGTTGGAAGAGCGCTACTACGGCAACGCCCGGATTTTCCGGGACGACGAGCTGGGCTTCCTGCGCACCCGGTCGCCTGACGTGTCGTACCTGGACATCACCCGCGCGCTGTACCGGCAGAACGCCGGGTACGACGCAGTTACCCGGATGCAGCACATCGACCTGTTCACGTGGTTGCGCGGCGACATCCTGGTCAAGGCCGACAAGATGACGATGGCGAACTCGCTGGAGCTGCGGGTGCCGTTCCTCGACAAGGAGGTATTCGCGGTCGCCTCGACGCTGCCGGTCGCCGAGCGGGTGACCCGGGAGACCACGAAGTACGCGCTGCGGCAGGCGCTGCGCGACGTCGTACCAGCGCACATCTTCGACCGTCGCAAGCTCGGCTTCCCGGTCCCCATCCGGCACTGGCTGGCCGACCAGATGTACGACTGGGCCCGCACGATCATCAATGACAGCCAGACCGATGAGCTGCTGAACCGGCAGGCGTTGCTGGCGATGCTGGACGCGCATCGGCGCGGGCCGGTCGACCTGTCCCGCAAGATCTGGACGGTACTGATCTTCCTGCTCTGGCACGGGATTTTCGTCGAGCAGCGGATCCAGCCGGAGATCCCGGAGCCGTCGTACCCCGTCTCGATCTGACCCCCCGGTAGCACGCGTCGCAAGTCTTGGTTTCCGAGCCGGCTGCGAGTCACCTTCCTGTGGTTCACTGTGCCAGCCGCGCTGCCGGTGACACCCCGTGATCGAGCTCGACGAGACGTTCGCCGTCAGATTGTCCGAACCCGTGGCGGCCACGATCGCCGACGTCCGGCGCAGCTCGAGCATTGATGGGGGGAGCATGATGCGTGCGGCCGCCGGTAGGTGGCGCCGCCTGGGGGTGGCCGCGACCGCCAGCACGATGGCGGCTTGCCTGGTGGCCCTTGCCCCGCCCGTCTCAGCCGCAACGGATGACCTCGTCCTGGCCTCCACCTCGGACACCGGCATCAAGGGCGACCGAGGGAGCTTCGCACCGGTGCTGTCGGCCGACGGCGGTACGGCGGCGGCGTTCGCCTCCGACGCCACAAACCTTGACCCGGCCGACACAGACCCCTTCACCACCGACATCTATGTCAAGGATCTGGCCAACGGCAACATCGCCCTGGCCTCCACCTCCGACACCGGCACCAAAGGCAACGGGACAAGCCTCAACCCGTCGCTGTCGGCCGACGGCATCACGGTGGCGTTCCAGTCGTTCGCCACCAACCTCGACCCGGCAGACCGCAGCCGCAGCTCCGACATCTACGTCAAGGACTTGGCCAGCGGCAACATCGTGCTGGCCTCCACCTCCGACACCGGCACCAAAGGCAACGGGACAAACTTCAATCCATCCCTGTCGGCCGATGGCACCACCGTCGCGTTCGCCTCGCAGGCGACCAACCTCGACCCAGCCGACACCGATGCCAACATCGATGTCTACGTGAAGCACCTCTCCAGCGGGGAGATCGTGCTGGCCTCGACCTCCGACACCGGCATCAAGGGCAATGGGTCGAGCTTCAACCCGTCCTTGTCGGCAGATGGCAGCACAGTCGCCTTCGACTCCCTTGCCACCAACCTCGACCCGGCCGACTCCGAGTCCTTCTTCGATGTCTACGTCAAGGATCTGGTCAGTGCGGACATCGTGTTGGCCTCCACCTCCGATGCCGGCGTCAAGGGTCAGGGCTCGCTGCCGTCGCTGTCGGCCGACGGCACGATGGTGGCGTTCCAATCCAACGCCACCAACCTCGACCCGGCCGATAGCGACCCTCTGTTCGACATCTACGTCAAGAACGTGCGAAGCGGCGACATCGTGCTGGTCTCCACCTCCGCCGCCGGCGCGAAGACCAACGGGTCGAGCTTCGCCCCGTCTTTGGCGGCCGACGGCACCACCGTGGCCTTCGACTCCCAGGCCACCAACCTCGACCCGCATGATCCGGATCCCATCTCCGACGTCTACGTCAAGGAACTGACCAGCGGGCACGTCGTGTTGGCCTCTACTTCCGACACCGGCGCCAAGGGCAACGGGATCAGCTTCGACGCGGCGTTGTCGCGCGACGGCAGCGCCGTGACGTTCACTTCCCAGGCGACCAACCTGGACCCGGCCGACAGCGATCCGCTCGCCGACGTCTACGTGCGGACCCGGGTGCCACCGCTGACCGTCTCGATTCGGGACCGCACCGTGACCGAGGGCGATACCGGCACCCGAAACGCGGTTTTCGTTGTGACCCTCTCAGCGGCCAGTTCGACCCCGGTCACTGTTCGCTTTGCCACCGCCGACGGCACCGCGACGGCCCCGACCGACTACAGGTCCCAGTCGGGGACCGTCACCTTCGCACCTGATCAGACGAGGAGGGTCATCGTTGTCGCGGTTGCCGGCGACCGTGTCACCGAGCCCACCGAAACCTTCGCGGTCCGGATGTTCACCCCGTCAGGCGCCACCATCAGCGATGGCCGCGGTGTCGGCCGGATTCTCGACAACGACTGAACGACCTATTGCTCGGGACGAGGACAGTCATGAGACGCGAATCAGCTTACGACGCCGGCGCCGTCTGGCTGCGGCCGCCGCTGCGACAGCAGTTGGAATGGTTGCCTTCGGCCCACCTGCCGCCGCCGAACCGGGTCGTCCTCCGACACCGGCGTCAAGGGCGACTACTACAGCAACAACGCGGCCCTGTCCGCTGACGGCAGCACCGTGGCATTCGACTCCATAGCCATCAACCTCGACCCGGCCGACAGCGACAGCTCGGTCGACGTCTACGTCAAGGACCTCGTCACTGGCGACATCGTCCTGGCCTCCGCCTCTGACAGCGGCGTCGCCGGCAATTCGTTCAGCGACCGACCGTTTCTGTCCGCCGACGGCGGCACGGTGGCATTCGGCTCACAATCGACCAACCTCTCCCCGGCCGACACCGACACCCTCAGCGACATCTACGTGAAGGACCTGCGACGTTTACGTCAAAGATCTCGTCGGCGGTGACATGGTTCTCGCCTCCACGTCAGACACCGGCCGTGAGGGCAATTCGTACAGCAGTCGCCCATCCCTGTCGGCCGACGGGGCAGCGGTTGGCTTCCACTCCTCTGCCACCAGCTTCGATCCGGCAGACATCGATGACAGCTACGACATCCATGTCAAGAACCTGACCAGCGGAGACATCGCCTTGGCGTCCACCTCCGACACCGGCGTCAAAGGCAACGGATCAAGCTACGCCCCGTCCGTTTCCGCCGACGGCACCATGGTGGCATTCGAGTCGACCGCCGCCAACCTCCACCCGGCCGACACCGACACGTTCTCCGACGTGTATGTGCAGTCGTTGGCATCGGAGGTCGCCGTTTCAGTTGGAGACCAGTCCACGACGGAGGGCGACAGCGGAACCCGACGAGCGGTCTTCGTCGTGACCCTTTCAGCTGCCAGTCCGTCCACGGTGACCGTCGAGTTCGCCACGGCGAACGGCACCGCTACGGCCGGAAGCGACTACGTGGCCGGGTATCAACCGGGCGCGGACGTCGTTGGCCGCCTCGTCGCCGTACGCCGTCGCCACCCGCTCGACGAACTCCGCGGGCTTGACGTCGTACTCCTGCGTGCCGACGGTCTCGATGACCATCGTGGCGAGCAGGCTGCCGATCTGCGCCGAGCGTTCCAGGCTCAGCTCCCAGGACACCCCGGTGAGGAAACCGGCTCGGAACGCGTCGCCCACCCCGGTGGGGTCGACCCGGCGGACCTCACCCGCGATCGGGACCCGGACGGTGTCGATGGCGTTGCCGGTAATCTCCACGCCCTCCTTGCCGCGTGTGACGACCCGGACTGCTACCCGGTCGAGGATCTCCTGCGTGCCCCAGCCGGTTTTCTGCTCCAGCAGGCTCCGCTCGTAGTCGTTGGTGATGAGGTACGCCGCGCCGTCGACGAGTTCGCGGATCTCCGCGCCGTCCATCCGCGCAAGCTGCTGAGACGGGTCGGCGACGAAGGGCCGGCCGGCCTGCAGGCACTCCCGGGTGTGCCTGATCATCGCCGCCGGGTCGTTGGGGCTGATGACCACGAGATCCAGGCCACCCACCCGCTCGGCGACCGGGGCAAGCTCGATCTCGCGCGCCTCGGACATCGCCCCGGGGTAGAACGACGCCAACTGGCTCATGTCGTTGTCGGTCGTGCAGATGAACCGCGCGGTGAGCGCGACGTCGCTGACGTGGACCGAGCCGCAGTCCACCCCGTGGCGTTCGAGCCAGGATCGGTAGTCGTCGAAGTCGGCGCCCACCGCTCCGACCAGGATCGGTGTCAGCCCGAGTTGGGCCATCCCAAAGGCGATGTTGGCGGCGATACCGCCACGGTGCACGACCAGGTCATCGACGAGGAACGACAGCGACACGTGGTCGAGCTGATCGGCAAGCAGTTGCTCACTGAAAAGACCCGGGAAATGCATCAGGTTGTCGGTGGCAATGGAACCGGTCACAGCGATCTGCACGGGCGATTCCCTCTGGCCGGGGATGGACTCCTCAGCCTACGAGTGAGAACCGAACGTTGTCAGTGCTTTGATGTCACCCTCGCGTGAAGGCAACTCAGTGGAACGAGTCCCCGCAGGCACAGGAGCCGCCGGCGTTGGGGTTGTCGATCGTGAAACCCTGCTTCTCGATGGTGTCGACGAAATCGATGCTGGCCCCGGCGAGGTACGGGACGCTCATCCGGTCGACCACCACCGCGACCCCACTGAAGTCATTGACGACGTCTCCGTCCAGCGAGCGCTCGTCGAAGAACAGCTGGTAGCGCAGGCCCGAGCAACCACCGGGCTGGACGGCGATACGCAGCCGCAGGTCGTCGCGGCCTTCCTGGTCCAGCAACGCCTTGACCTTGGCCGAAGCCTGATCGGTCAGCAGTACGCCGGTGGCGGCCTCGGTGCTGGTGGTCGTGTCCTGAACGCTCATGAAGCTCCCATCGGGAGGGGTGTCTGCCGTCTTGTCGGGTACGCGGTCACCCGCGAGCCGATTCCCATGCTACCCGAGCGGCTCACCGACGGCTCCACTCCCGCGCCACTCGCCGCGCCAGGGAACTCAACGTCGGGGCCGGTTCCCGGATGGCCGCGGCCAGCGACCCGGCATCCTCGACCATGGAGTACGCCGCGTCCACTCCGGCGGCTGCCTGTTCCCGACGACCGACCGCAACCTGGCCGGCCAGCACGAGGCACGGCACAGCCCGCTCGGCGGCAGCCGCCGCCACTCCCCCGGGCACCTTGCCGCGCAGTGACTGCCAGTCGAAGCTGCCTTCGCCGGTCAGGACGAGGTCCGCGCGATCCAGTACGGCGGCCAGCCCCACGAGCCGCATGACGGTCTGCAGGCCCGGCTGGCGGCTGGCACCGAGGGCGAGCAGGGCGGCGCCGAGTCCCCCGGCGGCTCCGCCTCCGGGCAGCTGCGCCAGCCCGCTCGGCGCGCCCGGCACATCACGCTCGACGATCCGCGCCCAGTGGCCGAGCGCCGCATCCAGGCGATGCACCGCGTCGGAGTCGGCACCCTTCTGCGGTCCGAAGACCATCGAGGCACCGTGCGGGCCCACCAGAGGGTTGTCGACATCACCGGCCGCCACCAACTCCACGCCACGCAGTGCCGGCCACCCGGCTATCCGCTCCAGCGCGATCAACGGGCCGCCGCCGTACGGGAGGGCGGAGCCCTGACCGTCGAGCAGGCGCAGGCCGACCGCGGTGAGCATCCCGGCGCCGGCGTCGTTTGTCGCCGACCCGCCCAACCCGACGACGACTCGCCGGGCGCCGGCTTCGACGGCGGCGAGCAGCTGCTGGCCGACGCCGTACGAGGTGGTTGTGAGCGGGTCTCGCTCCTCCTCGGTGAGCAGATGCAGCCCGCACGCCTGCGCGGACTCGACGTACGTGGTCGTCCCGGCCAGCAGAAGCTTGGCCCGGACCGGCCGGCCCAGTGGATCGGAGACGCTGACGTCGAGCAGCCGGCCCTCCATCGCCGAGGCCAGCGTGGCGATGAAGCCGGGCCCGCCGTCGGACAGTGGCCGCAGCACGAGTTCGTCGTCAGCCGAGACGTCCCGCCAGCCCACCGCTATGGCCTCTGCCGCCTCCGTCGCGGTGAGTGTGTCGCCGAAGGAGTCGGTGGCGATGACGACGTGCATGCATGGAAGTCTGCCCGCTACCGCCACGGCGCTGACCGCAGCGACCTTGCCACATCAAAGCATCACATGAAGCGGGTGCTAAGGTGCCTTGATGCGTACCACCGTGACGCTCGAGAATGACACGATGAGCCTGCTCAAGGAGCTCATGCAGCGCGAGGACATCTCCTTCAAGGAGGCCGTGAATCGAGCGATCCGCCAGGGCCTCCGCCCGGCCGATCGGCGCCGGAGATTCCGACAGCGGACCTACTCGATGGGCTTCAATCCCGCCATCCCTTACGACAAGGCACTTCAATTGGCAGGCCAGCTGGAGGATCAGGAGCTGCTACGCAAGCTAGCCGCCGGCAAGTGACGCCGTGCTCCTCGTCGACGCGAACGTCCTCCTGTACGCGGTCAACGCAGATGCGCCACGACACCTTGAGGCGCGGGCCTGGCTGACCGAGCAGCTGGTCGGCAGCAACCCGGTCGGCTTCGCGTGGGTCGCGTTGCTGGCATTCCTGCGAGTCTCGACGTTGCCAGGCCTGTCACCTCGTCCGTTGCCTGTTCAGGACGCCCTGGACGTCGTTGCGGACTGGCTCGATGCACCGGCCAGTACGACGGTTCAGCCGACAGCCAGGCACCCGACCATCTTGCGAGGCTTGCTGCTGGAAGCCGGCACAGCAGGCAACCTCACCACCGATGCGCATCTGGCTGCCCTGGCCATCGAGCACGGGGCAACCATCTGCAGTTACGACCGCGACTTCGAGCGCTTTCCCGGGGTTCGCTGGCAGCTCCCCGCGGCCTCACGAAGCGGCTGAAGTGATCTCCCGCGCCACCGCGGACGCGCCGGGCTCGGCGAGCGTGATCGTGTAGTGGTTGGTGCCGGGCACCGCCGCGGTCCGGACGCGGTCCGGATCGAAGTCGACCAGCCCGATCCGTCGTTCGTCGTACAGGCCCTGCGGTTCGTTCTGCAGTCCTCGGGGCGCCCAGAGCAGCACCGCCTCGGTAGTCGGCGACTGGATCGCGTCGATCACCTGCTGATTCAACAAGATGTCCGAGCCGTCCGTGCGAACGGCGTCGATGGCGCAGGCCGAGCGCAGCTCGGGCTCCGCGCCGACGAGGTCGTACTGGACGTAGTTCTCGGCGTCGTCGGACCACGAATCGGCAAAGGCGGGATGCGCCTGCCAGAACTCCCGGTACGCCGCCCGGCTCTCGAACGTCATGGACAGCCGCGCCATGGCCGGGCCGATCACCGCCTCGATCATCGCGTCGATGCCGGCCGCCGGAGGGACCGGTAACGACAAGCCACCGTCAACCAGCACCAGCGGACCGAACCGCTCCGGATGACGAGCCGCCGCCGTTGTCGCGACGAACGCGCCCATCGAGTGCCCGACGAGCGCGACCCGGACGAGTTCGAGTTCGTCCAGGATGGCGGCCAGATCGTCGGCGTGGGCTCGCATGCCGTACGGCGGCGGCAGTTCGTTGCTCCGGCCACGGCCGCGCAGATCCGGCGCGACGAGGGTGACCGCGCCGTCCAGGGCGCGAGCGACCGCCGCCCAGGACAGGTGATTCGCGGTGATCCCGTGGACGGCGAGGACGACCGGGGCACCCTCGGCACCCGACCAGCGCCCCACCGTCAGCGTGCCGCCGTCGACCGGAACCTCGAGTACGTCGTAGTCACTCACCCCAGTCACTGTGCCATCCAGCCACCCTCGATCGGGAAGCGGCCCCGAAGTCGGCAACTGCCACGACGGCAACGCCTCGGATGCAGGCGTCTCCACCGGGATACGCTGGCTGTCGCGCAGATCCGTGAAGAGGTGGCCGTGAATTTTCGTCGTACCAGCAAGGCCGTCGTCGCCGAAGAGCCGGTGGCGGTGGACATCACCAAGGCGGACCCGCGCCGGCCGACCGGCAAGGGACGGCCGACCCCCAAGCGCCGTGACGCGGATCCGCGGGCCCGCGGGCCGGTGGCACCGCCACCGACGAACCGGCGCGAGGCATACCGGCGGATCAAGCAGCAGAACGCCGACAAGCGGGCGGTGGTCCGCGAGTCGGCCCGCGCCGGTGAGGACTCCGCCATGGCCGCGCGCGACCGCGGTCCGGTCCGCCGACTCGTGCGCGACATCGTGGACACCCGACGCAGCGTGGCCAGCGCGTTCCTGCCGTTCGCGGCGCTCTTCCTCGCCGGCTACTTCCTGCCCGATCCGCGGGTGCAGCAGTATTTGGTGCTGTTGTGGACGATGTTCTTCCTGCTGGTCATCGTCGACTCGACCAGCCTCGGGCTGCGGATTCGCAAACTCGTCAAGGCCCGCTTCCCTGATGAGACTGTGAAGATGCGCGGGCTCGTCTTCTACGGCATCCAGCGCTCGACGATGATCCGCCGCTGGCGCTTCCCCAAACCGGCCGTCGGCCGTAGCACCAGGGGAAGTCGTGAGGACGGCTAAGCTTCTGCCATGGAATTTCGACGACTTGGCAACAGCGGCCTGACCATCTCCGAGATCGCGTACGGCAACTGGCTCACCCACGGCTCGCAGGTGGAGGAGGACGCCGCGAACGCCTGCGTGCACGCCGCACTGGACAGCGGCATAACGACGTTCGACACCGCGGACGTGTACGCCGGGACAAAGGCTGAGTCGGTGCTCGGCCGGGCGCTGGCCGGTCAGCGCCGCGAGGGGCTGGAGATCTGCACCAAGGTCTTCTGGCCGACCGGACCTGGGCGCAACGACCGTGGGCTGTCCCGAAAGCACATCATCGAGTCGTGCGAGGGGTCGCTGCGCCGGCTGCAGACCGACTATGTCGACCTGTACCAGGCCCACCGGTACGACGAAACCGTGCCGCTGGAGGAGACGATCCAGGCCTTCGCCGACGTGGTCCGCCAGGGCAAGGCGCTCTACATCGGCGTTTCGGAATGGCCGGCCGACGACATCGCCGCCGGCGCTACGATGGCGCGCGATCTGGGTGTTCAGCTGGTCTCCAACCAGCCGCAGTACTCCATGCTGTACCGCGTCATCGAGGCCGAGGTCGTGCCGACCTCGGAACGAAAAGGCGTCGGGCAGATCGTCTGGTCACCGATGGCTCAGGGCGTGCTCACCGGCAAGTACCGGCCGGGTGAGAAGCCGGGCGCGGACACCCGGGCCGGCGACGACAAGACCTCGAACATGGTCAGCCGCTACATGACCGACGAGGTGCTCACCGCCGTACAGGACCTGCGCCCGATCGCCGAGGACGCCGGGCTGACGATGGCTCAGCTCGCCGTGGCGTGGGTGCTGCAGAACGACAACGTGTCCGCCGCGATCATCGGAGCCACCCGGCCGGAGCAGGTGCAGGACAACGTAGAGGCCGCCGGAGTCAGGCTCGAGGCGGACATTCTCAAGCGGATCGATGCTGCCCTCGACAGCGTCGTCATCCGCGATTCGAGCCTGACACAGCGGGTCGATCCCTGGGGGTAGCCGACTCCCGACCGCCCTAGGAGAGCAGGGGAAACCGTGCCGCGAGCGGTCCCAAGCCGTCATGGTCGGCCGGTGTGAGCGGTCGGCGGCCGGTTCCGATCTCGAGCAGATCCTGGTCGGTCCACGCTTCGGGCGGGGCTTGACCCAGCAGATCGGCAAGGACGGGGCGAAGTGCTCGTAGCGTGCGCGGCGTTGTCCACGCCGGCTTCGACAACGTGATCGCCACGTCGATACCGTGCGCGGCCACGGACATGAGGCGGGTCAGCAGGTAGGCGTCGACGGCCTCCATGCGCCGGTCGGGATCGTGAGCGGCGCAGATCCGGGATGTCTGCTTCCAGGCCTCGGTGAACAGCGTCGCCACCTCAGCGGGCTGCACGGTCCGTGCGGATCGGCGGGTCTGATCTACGTTGCCGGAGCGGTATGCGACGGTGCCCCGTTCGGGGCGGCGATAGTAGTCGGCTGCGTCGCCCCGCGCGAGAGTGGCGGGCGCGACCGGAACTGCCGGGTCCGGCATCCGAAGGCTGTCAGCGATGTGGACCAGGAGCTCGTGGAGCGTCCAGGGCCGGCAGTTCGTGACCCGCCCGAAGTCAGCCGGCGGGAGGCCCTCGATGATGCCGAGCAGCGCCGCGCACTCGGCCTCGAAGCCTCGATGGCCGGCCGGGAAGTCATGTGCACCATCCAAGCAGGCCGCGGTCAGACCGGGTCGAGTCCCATCGGCCCGTAGGCCACCTCACCATCGCAGAGCAGCGACACCTGGTGTACGCCGGCCCCGCTGAGTTCGTGCCAGGTCTCTCCGAGCCAGGACTCCGCGTCGGAACGGTTGTCGAAGCGCTGGGTAACCACTTCCCCTGATCCATCCAGGGGCGCGCCGTGCTCGTCCTCGTAGCGCCAGGTCCAACTCGTCATCGCCGCAGGTCTCCTCGGGCCGGTACTCAGGTACCTGCCAGGCTAGTGACCCGACAGGCAGGAGACGTTGGTGCTGGAACAGGTCGGGCTGCTACAGCGACTCGAGCGCTGGCTGGCCGACGGTCCTCGACCGGGGCTGCAGCGGCCCAGACCGGTTGTCGTCGGCACCGCCGCCGATCATGTAGCCGCCGTCGCCGCACAGGTGCAAACCGAGCTGATCATGCTGCCGGCGGCCGACACCCAGACCGGGGAGGCGCTGGTGGACCGCGAGGTCGACTCCGGCTGCGACCTGCTGCTGCTCGCCGCGCCGGACGGCGCCGCGGTCCCGGCGACGATCGGCATCGCCGCCTTTGCCGGCGAGGAGCCGGTCCGGGCCCTGGGCTTCGATGCGACCCTCGCCGACGACGAGTGGGTACGGCGTGCGGTCGCCGTACGCGACGGTCTACGCCGTATCGACCTGGTCGGAGACCGGGCGGCGGCGCTCGCCAGCCTCGGCGATCCCGCTCTGGCCACTGCCACGGGGATCGTCGCGCAGGCGGCACAACGCCGTACGCCGATCGTGCTCGACGGACTGACCGCGCTCGCTGCCGCCGTCCTGGTCGCCCACTTCGGCGAACTCGATCCGCAGCGCTGCCTCATCGCTTCCGCGGATCGCCGACCTGCCGCGGGCATGGCAGCACGGGTGCTTGGTCTGGTTCCGGTGATGGACCTGGGATGGCCGAGCGGCGACGGGCTGGCCGCGCTGCTCACGCTGCCCCTGCTCCACGCCGCGCAGCTGGCACCCTCCCGCGATGATCATGGGGTTACGCCGGGCCTGACCCGTCAAGACCCATGATCATCCCGACGGGAAGGCGGTGCGCCACCAGCTGACCCCGTCCCGCGACAGGTAGGTCACCTGGACCGCGCCAGCCGACACCGTTCCGAGCAACACGTTGCCGGGAGCGCCCTGCCGGATCCAGATGCCCTGCGGGGCGGTGTCCACCTCGGTCCAACTCGTCCCGCCGCCGGCGCTCATGTGCACCCGACCAGGCATATCGAGGGCAAGCAGCTCGCCATCCACGACGGCCAGCGGCGCCCACAACCAGGGTTGCGGCTCCAGCGGTAGCCCCACCCAGCGGACTCCGCCGTCATCAGTGCGGTAGCCGAACGTTGTCGGGTCGCCGACCCCGTCGACCTGGACGAACGCGTACGCACGTCCTCCGCCCGCCGCCCTGACGTCGGCACTCATCACTGCCTGACCTGCTGTCAGGTCGGGATCCAAGCGGGTCTGCGACCAGGTGCGGCCGCTGTTCCGGCTGATCGCCACATAGGCCCCGGTCAGGGTGGTCCCACCCACGACGATGTCGCCGTCGATCGTGGTCGCATGAGTGAATTCCGTCCGCGCCAGCTCCGCTGCCACCGGCTGCGTCGGCAGCGGATGCAACGCCAGCGACACCGGATCGAACCAGGAGATGGTGGTCGGTTCGCACTGCCGATTGCAGATCACCGGACCGTCGAGCACGGGGACGCCGGACGGTGCCAAGGGCCGTGGACCTGCCCGGGTCAGCGGGAAGCGCACCCAGCTCCGGCCGCCATCGGTCGACCGGACGACCCCCGACAAGGCGCCGATGTCAAGGAGCATCATGACGTCGGCACTCAGTGCGACGAACTTCCCGTAGCCGTTGGCCAGGCTGGGCAGCGTTCGGACGGCCGTCCATGTCGCCCCGCCGTCAGTCGTGGTTAGCAAGCGGCGTCCGCAGCCGAAAGCGTCCGCAGCCGCGGTTGAGCACTGCTGCTCAATCGCGAACCCGCTGAGATCGTCGACGAATGTGACGTCGGTGACCATGTCTTGGCCCCAAAGCGGGATCGTTTCGGTGGGGGTCGCCGGGACCGGCTCGGGCGCCACCACCTCGATGGGCCGGAGTACCTCCGCTGGTGGTTCGGGTGCCTGAAGACGCCAGCCGAGCAGGCCCAGCGCCGCGACGACAGCGACCGCAAGCCATGGCCCGAGGCGGTTCGGCGTACCGGTGTCGAGCAGGTCCTCGCGCGCCGGTCCGTACTCGCCACCCGACATCGGGTCACACCCCCGGCAGCGGTATCGGCGTCCAGTCGTAGAGGTCGGTGGACAGGTAGTGACTCTCGTAGCCCTGCGAGTTCAGGGCAGTCGCGAGAATCGGCCCGTCCGGCACCGTCTGGGACAGATATGGCCCACCCGCCAGGCTGCCGGCCTCGACCCATCTGGTCGCGCCCGCTTCGCTGCGGAAGATCCGGCCCGGAAGGTCACTGGAGATGAGCTCCCCGTCGAGTACACCCACCGGGAACCAGACCGGCTGGTCCTCCAACGGCAGATCCACCCAGGTGGAGCCGCCGCCGTCGGTGCGGAACCCGGAGGTGGATTCCAGACCCAGGCTGTCGTACACCTGGACGAACGCATAAGCTCGGCCGCCACCGGCGGCAAAGGCAAACCCCTGTTGAATGGTCTGGCCGTTGACCAGTGGAACGTCGAATCTGGTTTCGGTCCAGGTCTGCCCGCCGTCGGCACTCATCGACACCAGCCCGGCTGTGTCGTCGGCGGAGGCGGCCACGATGTCCCCGTCCGGTGACATGGACGGGGTAGGTGGGAAGTCGCGTGTCCATGCAGCAGGCTGGGTCGGCAACACGTGCAACTCCAGCGTGATCGGATCGATCCACGACAACGGCGGGCGGCAGTCCGGCGCGCAGGGCTGGCTGCCACCCCAGACCAGCGGAGCTCCGGGCGGCGCGGGCGCCGGCTCGGCGTCAAGGAGTGGACGCGGTTGCCAGGAACGGCCTCCGTCGAAGGAGCGGATCACCCTCACGACGGACAGGGTGTCGATCAGGATGAGATCCATATCTGACACGGCGTGCAGTGTGTAAAAGCCTTCGGCGTACGCCGGGATCCTCGCGCGGGACTCCCAGCTCGAACCGCCGTCCCCGGTGGCGAGGATCCGGCGCGGACACGGCGCGCCGCCGGTCGACAGGGAGCAGAGGTCTTGCACCAGGAAACCGTGTTGGGCGTCCACGAATGTCAGCTGGCCGGTGTGGTCCGGCGCGGCAGAGACCTCCGCCGTCGGCCCGGCGACCCAGCCGGCCGGTGGGTCGACAGAGCGCGATTCCGCCGCGCGCGGAGCAGCCTGGTCCAGGTCGGTGTCCAGGAGGTTCCAGCCCACCAGCGCGAGGACCGCGACGACGGCTACGGCGATCCACCGGCCGGAGCGGCCCGGCGTACCGCTGTCGAGGACGTCCTGGTGCGGGCCGAGCGCGTCCTCGTCGTCAGGTGGGTTCGGGTAACCGGACATCGGACTCACATCTCCGGCAGCGAAACCGGCACCCAGGAGCGACCGTCGATCGACAGTTGGTAGCTCTCTTCGCCGTCGTCGTCGAACATCGTGGCGAGAACTGGGCCGTCGGGCACAGTCTGTGCCAGCCACACAGTCCCGAGCACGGTGCCGACCTCGTCCCAACGGGTTCCGCCGGCGCTGCTCACGAAGATCTGTCCGGACAGGTCGGTCGTGATGAGCTCGCCGCCGAGCACTCCCCCGGTCCCGACCGCCTGGCCCTCGAGCCGCAGATCGGCCCAGGTGAGCCCGCCGTCGTCGGTGCGGAAGCCGTACGTCGACTCCGTGCCGACCCCGTCGTACACCTGGACGACTGCGTACGCCCGTCCCCCGCCGGCGGCCCAGACCTGCACGTACTGCTGGGACATGACCGAGACGAGCGGGACCTCGAGCCGGGTGTCCGACCAGGTCTGTCCGCCATCGGTGCTCATCGAGACCTGTCCCGCCGTACCGGCTACAGAGGAGACCACGATGTCCCCGTCCGACGACATCGACGGCAGCGCCAGGACGTCGCCGGACCCGGCGACCGGCTGGCTCGGCAACGGATGCGACTTCAGGGCGGCGGGGTCGATCCACCCCAACGTCGTCTTGCATACCTGGTCGCATCGGTGGGCGCTCTGGGTCAGCGTCGCACCGGCCGGAGCGGGGGCCGCCTCAGCCGGGGTGACCGGGAGCTGGCGCCACGACCGGCCGCCATCGACGGAAAGGGCGATGCTGGCGAGCGTTGCGCCGTCGATGAGCATGAGCTGGTCTCGGGACGCGGCCGCGAGTTGGTAGTAATGCTCGGCGTAGTGTGGGGGGATCGGTCCTCGGACCTCCCAGCTCGCGCCGCCGTCGCTCGTGGCCACGATGCGGCGCGGGCAGGAAGCGTCGGCGTTCGTGAGCGGGCACGCGTACTGCACGAGGAACCCGTGGGCGTCGTCGACGAAGGTCAGTTGGTCTGCCCGGTCGGTGGGCAAGGACTCCTCCGGTACCGGCTCGATCACCCGGTCCGCCGGCGGGTCGACGGCCGGCGAGTCCACGGCTCGGTCGACGGCCTGCTCGGGACCTGAGTCGAGCAGGTTCCAGCCCACCAGCGCGAGAACCGCTACGACAGCTATGGCGATCCACCGGCCGGAGCCGCCCGGCGTACCGCTGTCGAGGACGTCCTCGTGCGGGCCGAGCACATCCCCGATCTGGGTCACAACACGACTATCCCCGCCGTACCAGGGCGGGACAACCGTTTCAGCGAACGTGCGACTCGACGAACGGCGGCTTGACCACCCGCATGACGGCGGCCTTGCCGCGCACGTCGACCGCTACGTCGTCGCCGGCGGAGACATCGGCCTCGCGATCCAGCAGCGCGAGTCCGATCCCCCGACGCAGCGTTGGCGAGAACGTTCCGCTCGTCACCTCACCGATCGTCGCACCGTCCTCGGCGACGACCGGCATGTGCGCTCGCGGAATCCGGCGGTCCGTCGCCTCCAGGCCCCACAGCAGCCGGGCCGGTTTCGCGGTGCGCTCGGACAGCAGGGCGTCGCGGCCCCAGAACGCCGGCTTGTCCCAGCCGACCGCCCACCCGCTGCACGCCTGGTTGGGCGTGATCGACATCGACAGATCCTGGCCGTGCAGCGGATAGCCCATCTCCGTGCGCAGCGTGTCTCGGGCGCCGAGCCCACACGGGCGGGCGCCGCCGGCTTGGGTGATGGCGTCCCACAGCGGTACGGCGTCGTCCCAGGAAGCGATGAGCTCATAGCCGTGCTCGCCGGTGTAGCCGGTGCGGCAGATGATCACATCGCGGCCGTCGTACTGTGCGTGGGTGAAGCTCATGTAGTCGTGCTCGTGCGGCAGGCCGAGACGATCGAGCAGCTCGGGAGAACGCGGTCCCTGTACGGCGAGGACCGCCCAGTTCTGGTGTTCGTCGGTCACGGTGACGTCCTGCGGCGCAGCGGCCTGGAGCCGCCGGACGACCTCGGCCGCATTGGCCGCGTTCGGGACCAGGAACACGTTCTCGGGGCGGAACAGGTAGGCGATCAGGTCGTCGACGACTCCCCCGCTGCCCTCGTCGCAGCACAGCGTGTATTGCGCCTGGCCCGGCGCGATCCGGCCGAGATCGTTGGTCAGGCAGCTGTTGACGAAGCCGGCGGCGCCGTCGCCGGCAACCATGGCCTTGCCCAGGTGGGAGACGTCGAAGACACCGACATCCTCGCGCACCGCCGCGTGCTCCTTGAGTACGCCGCCGCCCGATGCGGTGTACTCGATCGGCATCTCCCACCCACCGAAGTCGGCCATCTTGGCGCCCAGAGCCACGTGTTTGTCGTGCAGCGGCGATCTCCTCATGAGACGACGGTAGCGGCAGCGCTCGGTTGGGGCGGGCTAGCATCTCAAGGACAATTCCTTAGCAGCACGAACGATCGGAGCGCTGGTGACTGACCTCTCCCTGACCGACGCCGACCTCGCCGACCTCACCGCCGACGCGGTGGTGATCGGCCTGCTGAACGGTGACGGGGGTCCGTCGCTGGCGCCCGGGTCGGAGACCGTGGATGCCGCCTTCGGCGGTCGGCTGCTCGAGGCGCTGATCGCTTTGGGTGGCACCGGTGCCGAGGACGAGGTCGTGAAGCTGGCGACCCTCGGTGCAATGAAGACTCCCGTGGTCGCCGCCGTCGGCCTCGGCAATCACGACGGCGCGGTCACCGACGAGGCGGTACGCCGTGCCGCGGGCGCTGCCAGCCGCGCACTCGGGGGCAGGTCGACGGTTGCGTCCACGCTGGCCCTGGTGAACGGAGACCCCTCGGCTGGACTGCTCCAGGCCGCCGGTGAGGGATCACTGCTCGGCGCGTACGAGTTCTCCGTTTACAAGAGCAAGCCGGCGCCGGCCAACCGCCGGGCGCCGAGCGCCGTGCAACTCGTCGTGCCGTCGACCAAGGACCGTGCTCTGAAGGCAAGCGCCAAACGGGCCAGCGCCGTAGCGGAGGCCATCACGCTGTGCCGGGACCTGATCAACACGCCGCCGAACTACCTGTTCCCGGCCGAGTTCGCCGCTCGGGCCGAGCGGGCCGGGATAAAGGCGGGCCTGGACGTGGAGGTGCTCGACGAAAAGGCACTGAAGAAGGGTGGGTACGGCGGGATCCTCGGCGTCGGCATGGGATCCTCACGTCCGCCACGCCTGGTGCGGCTGTCCTATCGCGGGCGGGGCAGCAAGACGAAGGTGGCGCTCGTCGGCAAGGGCATCACGTTCGACACCGGCGGTATCTCCATCAAGCCGGCCCAGTCGATGGAGAACATGAAGAGCGACATGAGCGGGGCGGCGGCCATCGTGTCGACGATGACGCTGATCGCCGCATTGAAGCTGCCCGTGGAAGTCGTGGCGACGATCCCGATGGCCGAGAACATGCCGGGCAGTACGGCGTACCGTCCGGCCGACATCCTGACCTTCCGCAACGGGAAGATGGCAGAGATCCTCAACACCGACGCGGAGGGCCGAGTGGTCCTGGCCGACGCCATCGCGCGGGCCTGCGAGGACTCGCCCGCCTACCTCGTCGAGACGTCCACGCTGACCGGCGCGCAGGTGGTCGCGCTCGGCAACCGCACCGCGGGTGTGATGGGCAGCGACGAGTTCCGGGACCGGGTGGTCGCCGCCGGAGCACGCACCGGCGAGGGGATGTGGGCCATGCCGCTGCCACCCGAGGTGCGCAAGGGACTGGACTCGACGGTGGCCGACTTCGCCAACGTCGGCGACCGCACCGGCGGCATGCTCGCCGGCGGGCACTTCCTGTCCGAGTTCGTCACCGAGGGCGTCCAGTGGGCGCACATCGACATCGCCGGGCCGGCATACAACACCGGCTCGCCCTGGGGCTACACGCTCAAGGGCGGTACCGGCGTTCCGGTTCGGACGTTGCTCGAGGTTCTCGAGGACATCGCTGCCAACGGCTGACCACGCTTTGTTACCTCCTGGCAGGCTGTCTGCGTGGGGGACGACGACTGTAAGGCGTTGCGCGACCAGCTGGTGGACCGACTCTCGAACGCGGGGCGCTTGTGCACTGAGCAGGTCGCGGATGCGTTTCGGACGGTGCCGCGGCACTTGTTCCTTCCCGGCGTGGAGCCGGGAAAGTCCTATGCCGACGAGGCGATCCCGACCAAGTGGCAGCCCGACGGCCGGGCGATCAGTTCCTCCTCGCAGCCGGCGGTCATGGCGGTCATGCTTGAGCAGCTGTGCGTCGAAGCGGGCCAGCGGGTGTTGGAGATCGGCGCCGGCACCGGCTACAACGCCGCGCTGCTTTCCCACCTGGTTGGCGAGGCCGGCGCGGTGACGACGGTCGACATCGACGAGGATCTGGTGGAACAGGCAAGTCGACACCTTGCCGCGGTTGGCCTCGCTCGGGTCAAAGTGGTGTGCGCCGACGGCGCCGACGGCTGGGCTGAGAGCGCTCCGTATGACCGGATCATTCTGACGGTGGGCACGGAGGATCTTGCCCCGGCGTGGATCGATCAGCTCGCCACGGGCGGGCGGCTCGTGCTGCCGCTGTCGTTGCGAGGAGCGCAGCGATCGGTGGCCTTTGAACGGGCCGAGGACCATCTGACCAGCGTGTCGATTGTCGACTGTGGGTTCATGCCTCTTCGCGGCGCACTCGCTGGGCCCGATTCGGTCCGGCGACTCGGTGCCGAGCCC